>NZ_JADYUH010000009.1 GCF_021531665.1 Prevotellamassilia timonensis | reverse complement strand
CAGCATCAAAGGCTCGTCAGAGCCGTTTGCATCAAGCGCAAGGTTTTTTCCGGTTTTTGTCTTTCATTCATTCGTTCAATTTCTGAACATTTCGTGTTCCAAAAAGTTTTCTCCATTAATGCCCATTAATTGTCCCATTAATCGAAGAGTCAAAGAGAGGAAGAGACTAAGAGACTAAGAGACTAAAAGACTAAGAGACTAAGAGACTAAGAGACGAAGAGACGAAGAGAGGAAGAGACGAAGGGCGAAAGGACCGTTTTTTGAAACATTAATGTTCATGAATTATCCACGAATTGACCATGAATTGATTTTTGGAACATGACTGTTCAGAAATTAATGAGCATTAATGGAGAAACATTTCTTACTTGGAAAACGAATGAACACGAATTGATTACGAATCGACACACAAAAGTTTGCGAGGAAATCCCTAACTTTGCAACTTCAAAGCGATAAACTGCAACGCCGAAGCGAAGAACTGCAACGCCGAAGCGAAGAACTGCAACGCCGAAGCGAAAAGAAGATTACGGTATCTCACGACATAAATAACAAGAAACCATAAGACTATGAATTTTGTAGAAGAACTGAAATGGCGCGGCATGCTGCATCAGATGATGCCCGGAACAGACGAAATGCTTTCCAAAGGGATGGCAACTGCCTACGTCGGCATTGACCCGACCGCCGACTCCCTGCACATCGGACACCTCTGCGGCGTGATGATGCTCCGCCACTTCCAACAAGCCGGTCACAAACCCCTCGCCCTCGTCGGCGGCGCCACGGGTATGATCGGAGACCCCTCCGGAAAAAGCGCCGAGCGAAACCTCCTCAACGAGGAAACACTCCGCCACAACGTGGCATGTATCAAAAAACAACTCGCACACTTCCTGGACTTTGACTCCGACGCACCGAACGCTGCGGAACTCGTGAACAACTACGACTGGATGAAGGACTTCACCTTCCTCGACTTCGCACGCGAAATCGGAAAACACATCACCGTGAACTACATGATGGCGAAGGACAGCGTCAAAAAACGCCTCAACGGAGAAGCACGCGACGGACTCTCCTTCACAGAGTTCACCTACCAGCTGCTCCAGGGCTACGACTTCCTCCACCTCTACGAAACCAAAAACTGCAAACTGCAAATGGGCGGTTCCGACCAATGGGGTAACATCACCACGGGAACGGAACTTATCCGCAGAAAACTCGGTGCAGACGCCGATGCCTACGCACTGACCTGCCCGCTCATCACCAAAGCCGACGGAAAGAAATTTGGTAAAACGGAGCAAGGAAACGTTTGGCTCGACCGTCGCTACACCACCCCCTATAAGTTCTATCAGTTCTGGCTCAACGTCGGCGATGAAGAAGCCGAGCGCTACATCAAGATTTTCACCTCTCTGAAGAAGGAAGAAATTGATGCCCTCATCGAAGAACACCGCGCCGACCCGGGACGCCGCGTACTCCAAAAGAAACTCGGCGAAGAGGTGACGGTGTTGGTGCACAGTCGCGAAGACTACGAAATGGCAGTGGAAGCCTCTCAGATTCTTTTCGGAAAAGCCACCAAAGAAAGCCTTTTGAAGCTGGACGAAGACACCCTCTTGAGCGTCTTTGACGGCGTGCCCCACTTTGAGGCAGCGCGCGACCAAGTCGTGGGTGCCAAGGCGGTGGATGTCTTCGCAGAAGTCACACAGTGTTTCGCCTCCAAAGGCGAGATGCGCAAACTGACGCAGGGCGGTGGCGTGAGCCTCAACAAAGAGAAACTGACGGCGTTTGATCGCGAAATCACTGCCGAAGACCTTCTGGATGGAAAATATCTGCTCGTGCAGCGCGGCAAGAAGAACTACTTCCTGATTACCGTGCGCTGAGCGCTTTCCAAAGGCTTTGAGGGGTGTTCTATAAATCACGGGATAAGGAACACCCCTTGAATGGTGCGGCAGAAAGAACTAACAGCCGCGTGGACTTCGGTGTCGGTCTTGGACTTACGATTCCGCGTCCCGCGGCTTCAGCCACAGTGGCTTACACCCTAAACATTCCGACGCACCTTTAAGTAATATGAAAATAATAAGTTGCGTCAGATTTGAATGACATTTTCGAGGTCAGATTTTCACCCGAAGAAGGAGCATAGCCGTAGCTATGTGACTGATGAGGGAGAAAATATGGACCGAAAAGATTTTCAAAGATGATGCAGGTTATTGTTTGAGGATTACTAAGCAAGTAGGCAAGTGTGCACCGGACTCGCTCAAAAGGTTTGTCCAAGCGTGAACACCCAAGTTTTTTCGTACTGCAAAGAAAGCAAAGCGTCTGCGCAAGCGAGATTTTGACGGAAGATGAGCATACTTCGCGCGTTTTTTCCGAGAAATATTTCTTGCATTCAAAAAAACTTCCTACTTTTGCCCCGCAAAACAGAAATGTTTCTGCAAAAAGTTTGTTCCATGGTGTAATGGTTAGCACTAGAGTTTTTGGTTCTCTCAGTCCCCGTTCGAATCGGAGTGGAACAACCCCCTTCCCCCGAGTCCTGCGCCCCTCCACTTTTACCCTGCGCGGGACTCATTTTTTGTATATCCCAACCAAAAGGTCTCCACAAAGCGATGCTTCCCCGGCATCGCTTTTTTGTTTCTAAGCAATCAAACGAGGTGTGTCGCAGCGGGAGGAGACGGCGGAGTGAGAAAGTTTTGCTAACTTCGCCCTCAAAATTGATGCGAGTTCTGTGAGCGTCATGACCGGAGCCCACCTCTTTGAAACCTGAAAGCCGGTGAGTTCTCCACCGTACAAACTCGTGAGTCCCCTCAAACCTCAAAGGCAGTTTCAACCCTTTTGAACGCTGTGACCCTTTTGCCCCCAATACCCCTGACACCTTGAACACCTTGCCCCCTTCCACCCCCGACTGCATCCACCGCCTCAGCGACGAGGAGAGGAAACGCCTGCTTGCGAAAGTACCTTCGTGGGCAGCGAACGAGGACATCGTCTGTCCCACCCGATTGGCGTGGGAGCAGTGCTCCGGAGAAGCGGCGGCACGCCACAAAGCAGACGTAGTCACGCGACTGCTACCACCCGTGAAGCGCGGCAGGATGGTTGATTTGACGGGAGGATTGGGCGTGGATTTCTCATTTCTCGCCCCTCTGTTCCGAGAGGCCGTCTATGTGGAACGACAAGCGGTGCTCTGCGATGCGGCGCGCCACAACTTCCCCTTGCAGGGTCTCACCCACGCCGAAGTGGTCTGCGGAACAGCGGAGGATTTTCTGAACCGGATGCCGCTCGCCGACTTCATCTTCCTGGACCCCGCCCGTCGCGACAAGGCAGGACGGAAGACCGTGCTCATCCAAGACTGCACGCCCGACGTTGAAGCTCTGTTGCCACGTTTGCTAGAGAAAGCGCCCCTCGTCATGGTGAAGCTCTCGCCGATGCTTGACATCCGGCACGCCGTCAAAAGTCTTCAAGGACACGTTCACGAGGTGGAAGTGGTGGAAACGGCGGGAGAATGCAAGGAACTGTTGCTCGTGCTCCGTGCCGATGGCACAGTCGATGAACCCAAGACGACCGTGGTGCGCGGCTGCCCGGTTCTGTCCTTCTTCGCCTCCGAAGAAAGGAATGCAAAGGTCAATTTCTGCGAGCATCCCGCCCCGGGCGACTATCTCTTCGAACCCTGTGCCGCCCTGCTCAAAGCCGGTGCTTTCCGCCTCGTTGCCGAACGCTTCGGGTTGAAAAAGGTGGCAGCGGACTCCCACTTATATATAGGTATGGAGTCGCTCCCCTCCTTCCCAGGGCGCAGCTTCCGCATTCGAGAGGTGACGGGATTTGACAAAGCCGCCCTGCGCCGACTGCGACAAACAACCGAACGGGCAAACCTGACACTGCGCAATTTCCCCGGAACCACCGAGGCGCTGCGCAAGAAGCTCAAACTGAAAGACGGCGGCGTCACCTATCTTTTCGCCACCACCCTGCAAGACGGGAAACACGTCCTGCTCGTCACACAGAAAGCATGAGGGTTAGACCTGCCATAGTTTGACTCTCATCTTACATAAAACACCCAAGAGACTGCTTTGCTGCTACTTCTAGCTGGATCATCATTATTTCTATGAAAAAGTATGGGCAAAATTGCACGGTTAAAGATAATAAAGTAATTTTGCAGCAATAGATTCCGCCACGCTTCCCATTTGAATAGCGAACCAGGGCGGAACTTCGTTTTTAGGGGTGTTCTAAAAATTAGGTTGAGTTGATTTTTGATTTCTTAGAGATGGACTTTTGTCAGTTGAGGAAGGAGCATAGCGGGCTATGTGACTGACGAAACTCACAAAAGGGCGCGCTAAGAAATGAAAAGCGACCAAAACGTAAGCACTTTCTTTTGAACATTCCTTATCCCGTAATTTATAGAACACCCCTTCATAGAGATATGGATTACACAAAGAACGCTCTTGATTACACGCAAATCCTGGCCATTACATGGGTTTCCCGAATGATTGGGAGAATCAATCTCTGTGGATCTAGTATTTGTGTCGGTTATGGGGAATATATGGTATCAAAAAGGCGCAAGCGCTAACATCTGTATATCATACAATTAGACTTTAGGTTCAAGCATGAACCTATTAAACACCCCTCTTGGACACGCTCGAAAACCCTCTTGAAATCATCGTAAAGCCACAAAAACCATGAGAAAACTTTTCCTTTCCGTTCTTCTTCTGCTCCCGGCTCTCGCCTTGCCGCTGTTCGCACAGGACATGCCCGACCTCATCCCACAACCCCGCAAGGTGACGATGCAAACCGGGGACTTCCGTCTTCCCTCCCAACCGCGCATCGCCTTTCCCTCCTCCCTCGAGCCACAGGCAAAATGGCTCGCCGACAAGGTGCGAAAATCCACGGGCTTCGCAGCCAGACTCCTGCCGGGCAAGACCAAAGGAGACATCGTGCTGCTCCTTGACACACTCCAAGCCACAAAGGCGGAGAGTTACGTCTTGGACATCCGCGAGAAAGGCATCGTCATCACTGCCCACGACGCCGCCGGCGCTTTCTACGGCATGCAAACCCTGCTCCAACTCTTCCCCGCTCCCATTTTGGGTAACACGCTGACCGATCACACGGACTGGAAGGCGCCCTGTCTGCACATCGAAGACAGCCCGTCACACCCCTACCGCGGCTTCATGCTGGACGTGGCGCGCTACTTCTTCCCCAAAGAGTTTGTGCTCAAAACCATGGACTGCATGGCTGCCTATAAACTCAACAAACTGCACCTCCACCTGATTGACGATTCGGGCTGGCGACTGGAGATTCCCGCCTATCCGCGACTGACCGAAGTCGGTGCCTGGGCAGGCGAAGGAAGTAAGCGACTCGGCGGCTACTACACCTGCGAGGACGTGAAGGAAATGGTGGAATATGCCGCCGTCCGAGGCATAGAAGTCATTCCCGAAATCGAGTTCCCCGCCCACATCCTCTCAGCCGTCGCAGCCTACCCCCACCTCTGCTGCACCGGGAAACAACACCAAGTGCCGACCCAGCACTTCATCAGTCGTGACCTGCTCTGCGTCGGACGCGACTCCGCCCTCATCTTCCTCAAGGACGTTTTGGACGCCACGATGAACATGTTCCCCTCCCGCTACATTCACATCGGCGGCGACGAGGCGGTCTATGAACGCTGGGAACAGTGCCCACACTGCCAGGCACTCATGAAACGCGAAGGACTGGAGAAAGTTCCGGAGTTGCAAGGCTGGCTGACGAACAAGGTGAACAACTATCTCGTCAGCCGAGGACGAACCGCCATCGGATGGGAAGAGGCGCTGCTGAGAGGCAAGATTGACCGCCCACTGGTCAGCATGGTCTGGCACCAAATCGGCGACACCGCCGTGGCACACAAAGCGGGAGCACAGGCGTTGGTCGCTCCCTGCTACTACACCTACCTTGACTTCCCCGAGAGCGGCAAGGAAGGTGAGGTCAAGGCTGCGACATGGTGTCCGCCCATCCCTCTTTCAAAATGCTATTCGCTCCCGCTCCCCGACAGTGACCCTTCCTCCTGCACCATCGGCATTCAGGCTTGCATGTGGTCAGACCAGTTCATTCACGGCGAAGTGTTGCAGGAGATACGTGCCATCGACGAGAACCGCTCTGAGCGCTACATGGAATATCTCACCTTCCCGCGCCTCCTTGCCGTCAGCGAGCTGGGATGGACCACCCAGAAACTTCGCTCCTTCACGGACTTCCGCCACCGACTTTCTGCCCACTTCGCACGCCTCGACGCCATGGGCTGCAACTTCCGGGTGCCGGAACCGATTCTGACACACGTCCCCTCGGCTGACGGAGAAAACAAAGACGGCTGGACCTTCACGCTGGAAAGTCCCGTGCGCGGTGCCCGTGTTGCCTACACCACCAACGGCACCGACCCACACGCCCAGAGTCGCACGGCGCAACCCGGCGAAAAAGTGCGCGTCGCCAGCCCTGAACTCCTCAAAGCCATCACCGTCTTCTCCGACACGAAATACTCCATGCCGACAAACGGCGCGGACGCCCTGCCAAAATGAAACAAAGAGAATGTGGCGGTGTGTCATAATAGCCAATCTGACACACCTTCGAGGGTGAAGCCAAAATGTGCATTTTGATACACCCTCAACACTCTCGAAGGAAGCTCCGCACGTTTTTTTTCAGAAAAACACAAAAAAATCACACGCGACTGTAACTTTTCGCTTTCCCAGTCGTCTTCCCTACAGAAAGCCCTCCATGAGTAACTTAGATTTCCGACACGACCTGCTCCCGCTCAAGGACAAAATCTTCAGGCTGGCGCTGCGCATCACAGCGAACAGGCAGGATGCGGAAGACCTCACTCAAGACACGCTCCTCCGCGTTTGGACAAAGCGAGAAGAAATGGAGGCGGTGAACAACCTCGAAGCTTTCTGCATGACCATCTGCCGAAACCTCGCGCTCGACAAACTGGCAACCAAAGAACACGCCAACCTCTCCCTCGAGCAAACCGAAACCGACACCTTCGACAGCCGACAGACGCCCGAAGAACAGATGGAATGGAAAGACCGACTGGAGAAAGTGAACCGACTCCTGCAGGCACTGCCCGAGAAAATGAGAACTGCCATTCAACTCCGAGAAATCGAAGGAATGACCTACCAAGAAGCCGCCGCAGTCATGCAAATCACAGAAGAGGACTTCAAAGTTTCACTACACCGCGCAAGGAAACTCATCCGACAACGGTTTGAAAACATAGAAAAACATGGACTATAAATATATCGAACAACTGCTGGAACGCTACTGGAACTGCGAGACCTCGCTCGAGGAAGAGCAGATTCTGCGCACCTTCTTCAACCAAAAGGAAGTGCCGGCTCATTTGGCTCGCTACCAAGAACTGTTCATGTTTGAAAAAGCCCAACAAGACGTCTCCCTCGGAGAAGACTTTGACGAGAAACTCCTCGCCGCAGCCGGAATCAACGAAGAGACAAGCAAAGAGAATCCCCGCCGAATCAAAGCCGGAAAATTCACCATCGCCCACCGCCTCCGCCCACTCTACAGAGCCGCTGCCGCCGTCGCCATCATCACACTCCTCGGCACAGCCACTCAACACTCGCTGCAAATGGAAGAAAACAGCAACAACGGAGGATGGGACTACAACACCGCAGCCTACAAAGACTCCTACCAAGATCCGCAGAAAGCCTACGAAATGGGAATGGAAGCACTGGAACTCTTCAAGGAAGGACCCTCCACCGCTGCTGCCGACACCCTGAAACCGGCCCCCAACAAACAAAATAAACAAGCGGAGTGAGACGGACACGCAAACGACTGAGAAAACAAAGAAACCACACACGGCGATGAAACGAACGCTCATCCTTCTCCTCTCTCTCACGTGCAACCTCTGTCTCTGGGCACAAAAACAGCAGGACTTCGCAGCAAGGTTCATGCAAATCCACGGAAAAGAAATCACCATGGAATGCACCACAATCAGTCCGCTGATGATGGAACGAATGCTGCAACTGCCCTCCCTCGAAACCGATGGCGTCAATCGAGACGCACTCAAACAGGTGAAAACCATACGCCTCGTCATCAACAAAGACAAGCAAGAAACCGAACATGCGTTTGAACAAGCCGTCAAGCTTGCCGCACAAAACGCCGCGCGCTATGTATTGCGAGCGGAAAACACAACCCGCAGAATCTACACGCGACGAAGAGGAGAAAACATCGTTGAAATCGTGCTCCTCACCAAACAAAACGGAGGATTCATCCTTGTGGACCTCACCGGAAACATGACGGACGCATTCATCCACAACTTGATACGACAGTGAAACGCCAAGTCCGTCTAAGACGCTGCCTCACTCATCTTTCGGAAAGTAAAACAATCACCATATCGCTGACCCGTCTTGAATCGCAGGACGTAAAACCATAGTAAAACAATCTTTTTATAAACACCCCTTGACTTCGGTCAATCCAACCTTCAAGCAAGGTTTCAGTTCTCTCTCAACTTCTCCCTCGGGAATCTGTCGCAAGAACAGAAGAATGCGGGAAACGCGCTCACAAAGTGTGTTTCCCGCATTCTTTTTGGAACTTTCAAGACCGTCACACGCGCCTCCGAGGGAGTTCTGAGAACGCGCGTGACGAAAAAATCGTAACTTTGCACCCGATTCTGCGGAACACACCGCAAAGCCTCCCTCTTCAAACCGAACAAAACGAAAGCAACTATGGCTCAAAAACCTTCCATCCCTAAGGGCACGCGCGACTTCGGCGCCATCGAAATGGCACGCCGCAACTACATATTCAACACCATCCGTGAGGTCTATTCGCTCTACGGCTTCCGCCAAATCGAAACGCCCGCCATGGAGAACCTCTCCACGCTCATGGGGAAATATGGCGAAGAAGGCGACAAACTGCTCTTCAAGATTCTCAACTCGGGCGACTTCCGCGGGAAGGTGACGCCGGAGGAATTCACTGAGAAAAGCGCCGCCGCCCTCGCCTCCGCTTTCTGCGAGAAGGGACTACGCTATGACCTCACCGTCCCCTTTGCCCGCTACGTCGTGCAACACCGCGAGGAACTGCAAATGCCCTTCAAACGCTACCAGATTCAGCCCGTTTGGCGCGCCGACCGCCCACAGAAGGGACGCTATCGCGAGTTCTATCAGTGTGACGCCGACATCGTCGGCTCCGACTCCCTGCTCAACGAGGTGGAACTGATGCAAATCGTGGACAAGGTCTTCACGCGCTTCGGCATCCGCGTCGCCATCAAAATCAACAACCGAAAAATCTTGAGCGGCATTGCGGAAGTGCTCGGCGCTGCCGACAAAATCGTGGACATCACCGTCGCCATCGACAAACTGGACAAGATTGGCACCGAGAAGGTGAACGAAGAACTCCGAACCGCCGGGCTTTCCGAAGAGGCTGTGGAGAAACTGCAGCCCATCCTCAACCTCTCCGGAACAAACACCGAGAAACTTGAAGTCATGCGCTCCGTCCTGGCAGAAAGCGAAATCGGACTGAAAGGAATTGAAGAAGTGGCGTTCGTCATGAATCTCCTGGAAGGAGCCTCACTGAACAACGTCCTGGAACTGGACTTGACGCTGGCACGCGGTTTGAACTACTACACGGGCTGTATCTTCGAGGTGAAAGCCCTCGATGTGGAGATTGGTTCCATCACGGGCGGCGGTCGCTACGACAACCTCACCGGCATCTTCGGACTTCCCGGGCTCTCGGGCGTCGGCATCAGCTTCGGTGCAGACCGCATCTACGACGTACTGACCCGTCTGGACCTCTATCCCTCTGCCACTCAGAGTGGTGCCCGTCTGCTGTTCTTGAATTTCGGCGAGCAGGAAGCCGCCCACTGTCTGCGCCTGGCAGTCGCCACTCGCCGTGCCGGCATCGCCACGGAGGTCTATCCCGACGCCGTGAAGATGAAGAAGCAGATGAGCTATGCCAACACGCTCCAGGTTCCCTTCGTCGCTTTGGTCGGCGCATCGGAAATGGAAGCGCAGCGCATCTCGCTCAAAGACATGACCACCGGCGAGCAGACCTCCCTCACTCTGGAAGAGGTCATCGAGAAGGTGAAAGGCTGAAATCTCCACGCTGCCCGGCGCTCCCCCGCTCAAGAAAGAGACTAAGAGACTAAGAGTCGAAGAGTCAAAGAGACTAAGAGACTAAGAGACTAAGAGACGAAGAGGAGCCTACCCCAACCCCTCCCTAAAGGGAAGGGCTTTGTCGCGAAGAGACGGAGAGTCGGCGCGGAGGTTGTTTGATGGCTTGAGCAGGGATTGAACAGGGTTTGAACAGGGTTTGTTCAATGGTTGTTCAATGGTTGTTCAATGGTTGGCGAAAGATTGTCACCATTTGTTGTGGGCTTTGGTGTCGGCAGAGAGCATGAATGCGGCTGTGGCAGCGGTTTCTGTTTCGTCTCCCATGAGTTTTGTTTTTTGAGGGTTGAGATTAGAGTTTATTGGGGTCGTTGTTTTTCCTGGAAGGCGTGGCAATTTTCTGCCACGGCGTGGCAAATTTTCGCCACGGCGTGGCAAAAAATCCGGATGCCTTGTGCGGTGGTGCGTCAGGGAGGATGTTTGGCTGTCTTCTTAGACGTTTTTTCTTTCATTTGTGTGATTACTACATCGGAGACTGTCGGGAGAGATGGCAAGCGATGAGGCGAGCGGACGAAGAACGGGAGCTGCGGCAGCCGAGGAAAGCTTAATTTGATTTGCACACTTTTCCGTCATTTATGCAAATATTTGAAAGAAAAGAAAGTTTATTCAACTTTTTTTGGAACTTTGTATAGAATCACGTAGTTTTGCTGACGAAAAGTAATTGCGGGGCGGTGCGTCGTGAATCTTGAACCTTGACACACCTCCTTTTCTTTTTCTGTGAAATCCTCACGGTTTTTCCACGAAATCCTTACGGTTTCATCTATTCCTTTTGTCATCTATTCATTCAACCCATAAAACAAAACACATGGAAGCTCAGAAAGTTCTGGACGAAATTAAACGACGTTTCCCCAACGAGCCGGAGTATCATCAGGCTGTGGAGGAGGTTCTTGGAACCATTGAAGAAGAGTACAACAAACACCCCGAATTTGAGAAGGCGAAACTCATCGAACGCCTCTGCATTCCCGACCGCATCTATCAGTTCCGCGTGAACTGGGTGGACGACAAAGGAGAAGTGCAAACGAACATGGGCTATCGCGTGCAGCACAACAACTGCATTGGTCCCTACAAAGGAGGCATTCGCTTCCACAGTTCCGTGAACCTCAGCATTCTGAAATTCCTTGCTTTTGAACAGACATTCAAAAACTCCCTCACCACGCTCCCCATGGGTGGCGGCAAGGGCGGTAGCGACTTCTCGCCGCGCGGCAAGAGCAACGCCGAGGTGATGCGATTCTGCCAAGCCTTCATGCTGGAGCTGAGCCGCCACATCGGTCCCGACACCGACGTGCCCGCCGGCGACATCGGCGTGGGAGGACGCGAAGTGGGCTTCATGTTTGGCATGTACAAGAAACTGACGCATGAGTTCACCGGCACGTTCACCGGAAAGGGACGTGAGTTCGGCGGCTCACTCATCCGTCCGGAAGCCACCGGCTACGGCAACGTCTATTTCTTGATGGAGATGCTGAAGACTCGCGGGGAAGACTTGAAGGGAAAGAGCGTGCTGATTTCCGGAAGCGGAAACGTGGCACAATACACCGCAGAGAAAGTCCTGCAGCTCGGCGGCAAGGTACTCACGATGAGTGACTCCGACGGCTATATCTACGATCCCGACGGCATCGACCGCGAGAAGTTGGACTACATCATGGAGTTGAAGAACCTCTACCGCGGTCGCATCCGTGAATATGCCGAGCAATACGGTTGCAAATATGTTCCCGGTGCGAAGCCCTGGTTTGAGAAGGCAGACATCGCCCTGCCCTCCGCCACACAGAACGAAATCAACGAGGAAGCCGCCAAAGCCCTCGTGGCAAACGGTGTGATTGCCGTCAGCGAAGGCGCCAACATGCCCTCCACTCCGGGTGCCATCCGCGTGTTCCAGGAAGCCAAGATTCTCTATGCGCCGGGCAAGGCTGCCAACGCCGGCGGCGTGTCGGTTTCCGGTCTTGAAATGAGCCAGAACTCCGAGCGTCTCTCCTGGACGGCAGAGGAAGTGGACCACCGTCTGCACCTCATCATGGAGGACATCCACCGCAACTGTCTGAAGTACGGCACCGAGCCCGACGGCTATGTGAACTACGTCAAAGGCGCAAACGTCGCAGGCTTCATGAAAGTCGCCAAAGCCATGATGGCACAAGGCATTCTCTGACGCCCAAGCGTTCAAAGACGCCGAAACATCTTCCCAAAAAAAGGACTGCGCAGAAAAATCTGCGCAGTCCTTTTTGCAAGAAAGAAATGCCGCGTGTCCACGCGGAGACTCTGAAACGAAAGAAATTATTACTGTCCGCTAAACTTTTCAAGAGGCAAATGAAAAGTTTAGCGGACAATAATAAACGGTTTTCTTTGAAGGTCGGATTCCGTTTACTTTGACGGACGGATTCTTTCCCATAAGAGACGTGTCGCACCGCCGGTTTTCTATCGTCCTTCCGTTCTTGCATTTTTCCACACTCGGGGCAGTCACCACGCTTTGTGACAAAACGCCGCGCCACGTCTGCCACTCTTCACCTCACGTCCAGGAGTCTGCCGTCGTCGGTCACGCCGCGCACGCTGATGTCGAGGCGTTGTTCCGGGCGGGCGTTGGTGTAGAAGATGAGGGAAGCCTTGCCCTGCGCGTCGGTCTTCACGGACGGTGCCCATTTCAGCGTGCGTCGGAGGTCCTTCTCGTTCGGCGCATCAAAGGTGCGATAGTCCGGTTCGTAGCATTTCTTCGGTTCCGTGAACCCTTGAATCATGCGACGCTCCACCCCGCGCTGACTTCTCACGCGGAACGCCTCGGGGTCTTGGTAGAGATACATTCTGTAGCGCGCCGTGCTGCGGTTCATCTGTTCTCCCGTGACGGCATTCTCCGCCAGTCCCTCCTCCACGATGTAGCAGGAGACGAACTCCTCTGCCTGCAGGTCCGCGTAGAGTTCCGGGAAGCGAGCCAGGAGAGAATCGTAGGACGTATTATTAATGTATATCTCCATCTTCCGCCCGCGAAGATTGTATTCCGCTGAAAGATTCCCGGTTTCATACTCCCCTTCTGTCAGCATGGTGTGGTCCACCGCCGCCTCCTGCTCCAGTTTGGAGAGGAAGGAGAAGAGTTCTCCGGGCTGATAGCCCATGTCCTTGTATCTGTCCACTTCCTGTCGGAGGTTATAGTAGTATGTGGCACGTCTCATCCCTGTTTTCTCTCCTCCGTCGTAGGTGTAGCGGTTTCCCGTGAAGCCGCGATATTTTCTTTTCACCTTCACCTCTGCGCCCTTCAGTTCCGTGATGCGCCGCATGGGAATCGTGTCTTTCCACTCGAAGGTCGGAGTAGCGAGCAGTTCCTGTGCGATGAGTGTGCTGTCGTGGTCAATCGTGAGGTCGAACTCCAGTTCCGGTCCGCGGAAGGGCTGTGGCTGCGGTGCGAACCAGCGGTCCAGGGACAAGCGGCTCCAGCGTTTCTTGCCGTCTTCGTTGCGCATGGTGAACTGAGCCAGATAGTCTCCCCAATAGTTCACCTGACTCTCAAAGGCAAACTCTCCCTTCTCGTCCGTGACGGTTTCTCCTTCGATGGCAGCACCGGTTTGGGAATATGCCTTCATGGACAGCGAGAAGCCCGGGCGCGGTTCGAAGCGGTTGTTATCTTTATAGACCGTGCCGCGGAGAATCAGTTTTTCCTCAATCGGTTGTTGCAGGTGGAAGGTGTCCGCTTCACACATGACGTCAAACGTGTTGGCGCTCCAGCCCTGCACCATCAGTAAGAGGTCCAACATGCGCCGGTGTGCCGCATCGTCTTTTTCAAAGTATAGGTCGGGGCGGTGCACATATCCCTTCACCTCCGAGGAGAGCAGGAGGTCGGCACAGAGTCCGCCGTCGTGGGAGGCGGTGATGTTGGCGTCTTTCTCGCGCACCGCCACAGAGAACGTGGTTCTGACCGGACGCCCCGCCGCATCCGTCACGCGGAAGGCAAGAACGGCGGGTTGAAAGGGGTCATAGACCGCCTCGTTCTGTTGCACCTCCACATTCAGCGTGCGCTCCTCCGAAGGCATCGGCGCACTCCAGAAGAGGCGCGAGGCGTGGCTTCGCCCTTTCGTGTCGAAAAGCACGAGGCGGTTGACGCCGCCGCGAAGGTTTTTCTTTTCCAAGAAGAAGCAGACCGGCTCCGCTCCGACGGTGACGGTGTCAAAATAGGTCACTCGCTCGCGGTGGAGAATCGCCAGCCCCAGCAGTTCCGCGCGTTGCGCTGCCTCGCCTCCTGCACTGACCGTGATTTCAATGCCGTCGGCTTCGGGAATGACGCGCAGCGCAAAATCCTCCGTGGCTTCGGGAAGGGGGATGCGCTTCTGCGTCTCATCCTCCCCGACGAGGGCATAGGCTTTCCCCACTCCGGCAGGAAGCAGAAAACTGCCTCTTCCCCGGCTCTCGGGTTGTGCCTCGGCAAGGCAGTCACCGTTCTCATCAAAGATTCTGACGGTTTCCTCGCACGCTCTTCCGCGTCCGTCGGTCAGTTCAAAGGCGATTTGCTGCTCGGCATCACGGACTCTCGCACCTCCCTCGGGATAGAATCTGAGGCGTAACCGGTTCCTGTCGCTCAGGAGATAGGGGCGCGGCTTGGCGAGCGTGACCTTGTCGTGGGGCATCGGCTGCGGAATGGAAAGGCTCTCAATGCCCTGCCGCGCATCCGTTCCGTTCGTCTTCATAGGATTGTGGGCAGCGAAGACGGGCAGCACACGCGAGAAGCACGCCGCCGCACCCCAATTGGTCATGGCACGAGTGTAGGCGCGCACTTCATAGTAGCCGCTTCTGACGGGAAACGCAAGCGAGAACGCCCCGTCGGCTTGTCCCAGCGAATCGACGGGAAGCACCTGCCGTTCGACCAGCTGACCGTCGGCATTGAGCAGTTCGACGTAGAGCACACGGCTCAGCGTAGTCGGTCTGAGGGAGGAGGCTCGCACGACGTATGCCTTATAGTGAACGGTGTCGTTCTCCACGTAGGAGGTATTGTCGAAATGGACATAGACCGTCTCGCGGGGATAGCGTCGGTCAAAACCCGAAGCGGCTTTGAAACGACTGAACAGACTGTCCGCAGCGGTGAGTTGAGAGAAAGAAGGCACGGCTGTGAGTAACCCACAGACAAGGGCGGTCAAGCGAAAGAAGGAACGAAACATGAAAAGACAAGTTTTGAATGATGCGGCAAAATTAAGGCTTTCAGAAGAAATGACGCAAAATTCGGCTTCGTTAAAGGCGGCTTCTATAAGTGGAGTATGTCCTTAGGGCGCGTCACTTTTTCCTTAGGGTTAGTCACTCTTTCCTTAGAGCGCGTCACTCTGCGTGCGCATCTCGTCACTTACCGCCGTGCCGCGGCATGTTTACCGCCGTGCCGCGGTAAGTAACAAATCGGCGGGAAGGAATGACAAAGCGGCGCGCAGGAGTGACTTGATGCCGTAAAATTTTAGCGGGCAGCCACGTTTTTTCCTTAGGCTCCGTCGCTCTTTCCTTTGGGTTCGTTACCTACCGCCCCACGGGCGGTAAACTTACCGTCCCACGGGCGGTAAACTTGCCGTCCCTCGGGCGGTAAACTTGCCGTCCCTCGGGCGGTAAACTTGCCGTCCCTCGGGCGGAAGCAAAAAGTCGGCGCGCAGGAGTGACGAAGCGCAGGAAAAAAGTGACTTGATGCCACCTAAAAGTGCCTACGCCGTCCATCCTTGCAAACGGCAAAAGCCTGCGGGCAAGAAGTCTGAGGAAACGGCAAAAACCGGACAACCGTGCGAATGAATAGCAAATAACAGGAGAAATGAGGCGCAGTGAAAAAAAATGTTTACATTTGCCACAAATTAATATATTAACGCTTCGGAACTGCATCTCGTACCTTAATGTATTAAGGGGGGAGTCAAAATGAAAGTTTTGACCACACCGTCCTCACAGCCTTGACAAATCAAATCTAATACTCATCATACACACATGAAAAGAATCCTCAACTTTTTGACCGTGCTCGCACTGCTTTGCACGGCATGGAGTCCTGTCTTCGCTGCGTCGAAGACGAACCCCACCGTGGTCACCGAAATGCTCGACCGCATCGGTGGCGCAGGAACGTCGGACCGCATCGTCACCATCGTGGACGATGCCCTCAGCACCAACGGCAAAGACATCTTTGTCATCACCTCGCAAGACGGAAAACCCTGCATCAAGGGTAACTGCATCCTTGCCGTGACGACGGGTATCAACTGGTATCTCAACCACCACGCCCACGTCAATCTGACCTGGAACCAGCTGACTGCTGATCTCTCGGCTGTGGACTTCCCCGTGCCCTTGGGCGAAGAGACCCACACCTGTTCGGCAGACCTGCGCTACTATCTCAACTACTGTACCTACTCCTACTCCTGCGCCCTGTGGACCACGGAGCGCTGGCTGCAAGAGATTGACTGGATGGCGCTGCACGGCATCAACATGCCGCTCATGCTCGTCGGTCTCGACGCCGTGTGGTATGACCTCTACACGCAGGAATACGGCTACACCGCCGCCGAAGTGAGCAAGCACGTGGCTGGTCCCGCCTTTCAGGCTTGGTGGGGCATGATTAACGTGGAAGGCCACGGAGGTCCCAACCCCAAGTGGTGGTATGAACGCTCCCGCGCCCTCTGCCAAACCATGCTTGCACGCATGCGCAGCTTCGGCATGACGCCCGTGCTGCCCGCCTTCTCGGGTGCTGTGCCCAACGACTTCGGCACCAAGGCAAGTGCCACCGAGGTGAACAACGCCGGCACGTGGCAGGGCATCACCGCTCCCGGTCTCATTGGTCACAAGAGCAACAAGTGGGAAGAGGTTTCCAAGAAATACTATGAGCACCTGAAGGCGGTGATGGGCACGTCCAAGTACTACGCCATGGACGTGAACCACGAAGGCGGCACGTATCTCCACAAAGATAATACTCCCCTCTCTTACAAAGACCAACCCGGTTTCATCCAGGCTCTCTACAGTGCCCTCTCCACCAACGTCAGCAGCGACGCGGTGTGGGTGGCGCAGGCTTGGGGACACAACCCCAGCAGCAACCTGCTCAACAACGTAGCCCAGGGCAAGCTCATGGTGCTCGACCTCTTCGGCGAGAACGACCCGCGCGGCAAGAATGGAAGCTTCGGCAACCACAACTTCATCTACTGCATGCTCCACAACTTCGGTGGCCGCATCGGTCTGCACGGACGTTTCGACAAAACGATGGACAACTATTATGCCTCGCTTTCCGCCAAGCCCAACCAGTGCAAGGGTATCGGCGCCACGCCCGAAGGCATCGAGACGAACCCCATGCTCTATGACATGCTCTTCGAACTGCCCTGGATGGAGAAACCGGCAAACAAGTTGGACTGGGTGAAGGAATACACCACCTCACGTTACGGTCAAGCCAACGTCCAGGCGCAGAACGCCTACGACAAACTGTATCAATCGGTCTATAACTGCACCACCGGTCAGCAAGGCACTTCCGAACCCATCGTCTGCGCACAGCCCAGCCTCACCGCCTCCAAGGTGTCGGCATGGAGTACGGGAGTGATTTCCCACAACACGGACTTTGTGATTGAAGCCGCCGACGACCTGCTCAGCCAGGTGGAGACGCTCTCCGGTAACAACTACAACTACGACCTCCTCGACGTGACCCGTCAGGCACTCACTGACTACGCCATGACCCTGCTCCAGCAACTCAACACCGACTGGAACAACGGCGGAAAAAACAACGCTGACTTCGCACCGCGCGCCCAGCACTATCTCAACCTCATCGAGGGCATTGACAAACTGCTCAACACCCACCAGAGTTACCGCTACGGCAACTGGGGCGCAATGGCACGCGCCATCGCCTCCGAACCTGCCGCCGTGGCAGGCGGTGCCACCAGCGCCGACGCTGACTGGCTGGAACACGACAACCTCCGACTCCAAATCACAAGTTGGGACACAAAGAACAACTGGTCGCTCTTCGACTACTCCAACCGCGAGTGGGGCGGCATGCTGAAGGACTACTATCTGGCTCGCTGGAAACTCTTCTTCGACAACAAGCTCAACGGAACCGCCCTGCCTTCTTCCTGGTATGCATGGGGCAAAGGCTGGCAAAAGGACACCAACCACACCTACACTTACACCGCCGCTCCGGAAGGCAACACCAAAACCATCGCCAAGGAGCAGTTCGACACCTACTTCTGGCCGCTCACCGACACGAAGGGGAACAAGAACTACGTGCGCCGCCACGTGGAGCAGACGCTGAAGAATGATGTGTATGCTACACAGGGCTATCGCGGCGAAAACTACATCGTCCCCCTGCCCAACGGCGCCACCCTCTCTTCGCTGAGCATCGACCTCAACAACGACGGTGCCTACGGCGATGGCGAGACCTTCACCGAAGCCACTGTTGCCATCCCTGCCGGAGCTGCCGCAGGTCTGGTCAAAGCACGCCTCGTCCTGGACGACCAAACCGTGCTGAACTATCAGCTCGCACTGGCTGACAACATCACCGAAGCCCGCACCGTCAGCGTCAGCCTCGCTGCAGGATGCGAAGACATGGGATCGGTCAGCATCGACGACCACGACGGCACAAGCGTGACCACCACCGACTATCTCACCCTCCGTGCCAACGCCAATTCGGGCTATGACTTCCTGAAATGGAACGTGGACATCGACGGCACGATGAGCGAGAGCACCGACAACCCCTTCCACTACTATGGCAAAGAAGCCGCCACCCTCACTGCCCACTTCGTACAGAGCATCTGGGGCGTGCCCGGCGAGGACTGGACCGATGCCGGTGACATCCGCAACAACCAATACGTCACTGCCATCTCCTACACCCAGGACGACAACACCACCGAGATTTACTCCGCATCGGAAGTGCCCGCCACCCTCTTCAACACCGCACCGACCCTCGTCCAGGTGGCAAAAGGCAGCAGTTTCAAGGTGAACCTGACAGATGCCGGCAACTTGGGCTATTGCAACCTCTCTGCCTACATCGACCTCAACTGCGACGGCGACTTCGACGATGAGGGCGAACTGGTTGAAGCGCGTGGCAACAAGGGAGGTTATTTCAGCGGCATCTGCAACGACCCCATCACCGTGCTCCTCCCCTACGACATGCCGACCGGCATCACCCACCTGCGTCTCCGCTTTGATGGCGCCTGGAAGAGTGGCTACGACAGCGAGACCGGTGCCTTCCCCGCCAAAAACACGCTCAACCGCATGTGCTACGAAGTGCTCGTCAACGTGCTCGACAAAGCCAACCACGCCACCCACATCGTCATCCAGAGCGAGGACGAGAAGAAGGGAACCGTGCGCAACATCACCGGTGTCACCGGCTTGGACATTGACGTACCCGTCGGCACGCAAATCTGCATGGAAGCCTTCCCCGAAGGAGAGTATGTCTTTAAATACTGGGAAGACCAGTATGGTCGCGTGGCTTCCACCGATGCCAGCTTCTACTACTATCCCGCCGAGAGCGGCACGTTCACTGCCCGCTTCGGCTATCCCTCCGTCCAAATCGACAAATGGACTGCCACCGTCAGCGAAGACGGTGCCACGGGCTATGTCATCACCGCACTTGAAGGCGAAGGCCCGCTGAACATCCCCGAATCCTTCGACGGCTGCACCTTCAACGCCATCAAGAAAGGCGCGCTGCAGAACCTCCCGACCCTGACCGCCCTTCATCTGCCCTCCACCCTCACCTCCATCGGCAAGGCACAGGAAACGCTGAGCCTGACGGGAGCAGGAACCGAGAATGCAAAACTCAATCCCGAGGAGACGCTCGCAAGCAACGGAAAATGGAACGTGCATCTCGACGTGGAGAACGACGGCAGCACCTACAACTCCTGGGGCTCCGGTCTCTTCGCCACCGGCACTGGTGCATTGAACCCTGACTACACCGGCGGATTTCAACTCTATCTGGCTAAAGCAGGCAAACTCGTCATCAAGGTGAACTGCGGTGAAGGCGGGAAATACACCAGCACCCTCACCATGGGCGCCAACTTCTCCGTGGACCTTGACTATGACGGTGCAGCACAGACCGTCAATGTGACGCTCACCAACGCAGAGGGGAACACGGAGACGAAGAACTACAGCGGTTTCACCCTCAACGACATCAGCACCTTCTCCTCCTCCATCCCCGCAGGCGTCAATTTCACCGCCTTCCTCACCGACCTCAACGCGTCGCCGCTCAAAGGCAGCACGGCACTGAAGAGCCTCACCGTGGCAGACGGCAACACCGCCTTCAAGGCTGTGAACAACGTGCTCTACACCGCTGACGGCACCACCCTCCTCGCCTATCCCGAAGGACTGACCACCCACCGCTTCAACCTGCCCGCCAACGTGACCTCCATCGCCGGAGGTGCCTTCACCGCCGCACCCCAACTTGACCGCATCGTCGCCACCGCCGCGACGCCTGCCAAGGCAAAGCCCAACGCCTTTGCCAAGGGGTTTCAGACCTACGTGCAGGCGAACGGAAAGGAAGCAGCCTACCGCACCGCCTGGCTGCAACCCATGCTCTGGAGCGTGGCAGCGGGCAACAATCTTGACGCGACCGACGTGCCCGCCACGGACATGATTGAACTCTGCGCCACCGACGATGCCACCGCCACCGCCACAAACCTCAACGGTCAGCCGCTCTCCTACACCCGCACGCTGAGCAACGACCGCCTCTATCCCCTCTACTTCGCTGCTGCACCCACCGCCATCTTCATTGACGGACTGACCACGGAGGAAGCGGCAGGAAGCCTCATCAACTACACCTACGCGGACAACGCCTGGACTCGCGCCGCCACCCTCGCCGCGGGGGCAAACATGCTCTCCCTGCCCTCCATCTACACAGGCAAGAGCGTGACCTTCCGCACCACGGGCATCGGCACCAGCGCCACCACCGGCTTCGGCGGTAACGCCACAGCGGCTGCGGAAAACGCTACGCCGATCTATGTCTATGACGCGACCAACAACGCGTTCAACTACTCCGCCGGAACTGCCACCGCCTCCCTCTCCCCTTTTGACGCCGCGCTCTACTATGCCGACGGCGACGCCAGCGTGGCAGGTCCCGACCGCGCGAACGACTGCCCCAACGTGGCTTGCACACTCCTATATAATTATGGAGACGGCACGGTGACGGTGAACAAGGAAATCGCGCAATTCTCAGAACTGACCACCACGTCGGAAGCCGTGGCAGCCGACCACTACTCCATCCAAAGTTTCGGCGACGAGGCTGCTGCCACCGCCACCGTCACCGCTGCGGGACAGGAAGTGAAAATCAACTGCTCCCTGGACTTCCCGATGGAATTCACGAAAATCAAGAACAGTTCGTTTGAAGACGAAGGTACTTGGTATCTTTTCACTGTTCGTGGTAAACTTGCCACCGTTTGTCCTGAATGGAACGAGACAAAGTTGGTCAGCGACGCTGCTGCCATCCTCGAAGCCGACCGTCTCTTCTGCTTCGTCAAGGACGACGCTTCGCTCCAAGGCGTGAGCATCTACTCCTACAAGAACGGAGCCACTGCCCCGCTCAAAGCCAAAGGTACGGGCGACGGCACTTCTCTGCCTTATGATAACTCGCAGACCGGCGCTTCAGTCTTCAATGTGAATGACTACACCGACGCTGCCGGAGGCTTCTACCTCACGGTCACTCCTTCCGATAAGACTTTTATCCTTGGCGACTGGTACTCTGCAAACTATCTTAAATACACCGGAAGCAACAACGCTACAGACGAGCATCGTTTCAAGTTAGTCAAGACGGGACAGGAAATTGCGGACGAACTGAAAATTGCCGTCAACACCGGCGACGACCTGCTCCTCGTAGGTGCCGTACTGGAAACAGCGTCTCCCGCCCTGCGGACAGCTGCGCAAAACTACGCAGCCAACCCCACACAAGGCAACTTCACTGCGTTGGTCAATGCCTATGCCTCAGCAGACGTGAAGACCGCCACCACCAAGCAACCCGAAGAAACGAAGTTCTATCAACTCATCTCACCCTACGATGCTAACCTCGCCGGCTGCATCGTCAGCAGCATCGCCATCACCGACACCGAAGGCGGCAACTCCACCTACGGCGACCGAGACCTCCAAATCGCTGACCCCGGCGTGAGAAGCGTTGCCGAAACGGCATGGGTGATGGAGAAGAATGCCGAGAATGAATACTACTTCCGCCACGCCAACTCGGACTACTATATTGCCAACCTCTCCGCTTACAACGACATGGCTGGCATGGAAGTGACGGTCAACAAGGGTTGGACCGAACCCTTCGTCCTGGCTAACATCAACAACGACAACCTGCTCTGGTCCATCCGCAGCAAGAACAACAGTTCCAAATATCTCCACGCCGGCACTGGCAAAGGAACCGGAATTGGACGACTCATCTGCCGCACGGACAACCCCGCCACGAACAGAGGCTTGCAATGGCACATCCGCGAAATCACCGAGGTGCCCGTCACCATCGGTGCCGCCAAATGGGCAACGCTCTGCCTCCCCATGGCGGTCACCATCCCCGACGACGCTTCGCTGCATGTGTACTATGTGAGCGAAATTGCTGACAACGGTGCCATGACCCTGCAAGAGGTCAGCGCAGGAGAAAACCTCGCTGCGAAACAGCCCGTCCTGCTCTACTCCACCTCGTCCAACGCCTCTGACACCTACACCTTCGCCGTCACCACTTCGGGCAACACGCTGACCAACAAACTCTCCGGCACAACGGCACGCCGAAAAGGATTCAACGCAAGCAACGCCACCGCAGCAGCCGACATCACCATCCCCTACTACGGACTCGGCATCTTCAATGAAGCCGTCGGCTTCTATCCCGCCACGTCCAACATCATCGCTGCCAACAAAGCGTATCTCCTCAAATCTGCTCTTCCCACCGGAGCACAGGGTGCAGCATCCCTCTTCTTCAACTGGACGACAACCGGACTGACGGAGGCAACCACCGGGAAGAAAGCAGAACGCTACTATGACCTCAACGGCCGCCTCGTTCCCTACCCCACCACTGGCGTTTACATCAACGGAGAAGGCAAGAAAGTATTCATCAAAAAATAAATTTGACGAAATGAAAAAGAAACAATATACCACCCCTACTGCGCTTTCCATGGAACTGGCGGTTGAAAACCTGCTCGCCACAAGTCCCGGAGAACTGGAAGTCAAGCAGGACGACGAGAACAACATCTCCGACGAAGGCGGCTTCCTCTCCGACTCACGCGACAACGACTTCCACCCGTTTTGGAAGGAATGAGTCCCACAGAAAACAAGACTGACACACCGCCACGGCGAAACAGGACAAAAGACTGACACGCCGCCACGGCGGAACAGAACAAAAGACTGACACATCGCCACGGCGAAACAGAAAGTGACCCGAAGCAAAGCCACAAGGCAATGTTTCGGGTCACATCATTTGACACCTATTTACACTCTTGAGGGTGTGACAAAATGCACATTTTGGCTTCACCCTTGAAGGTGCGTCAGAATGACTAAGATGCAAGGCGCTGAGGATGAGGGCACAGGGAGTGTACTGAAGTACATGACCAAGCCCGAATCCGATAGCAACGAAGCAGATTGGCTATTATGACACACCGCCCACAGACACTCTCACTTTTGGCAACCCTTTGGCAACCCATAATCAAAAAAGTCCTTGTAAGGATTGAACCTACAAGGACTTGTGTCGTACCCAGAGCCGGGGTCGAACCGGCACGGGTTGCCCCACTGGTGTTTGAGACCAGCGCGTCTACCGATTCCGCCATCTGGGCCTTTGCTTCCGGTCTCGCAACGCCTCAAAGAGGAGTCTTGCTGACGAAAAGCGGTGCAAAGATAAGGCGTTTTTCATTTACTGACAAGAATTTCGGCGTTTTATGTGCAATATTTTGGAAAAAGCCCCGGCAAACGCGGTTCTCGGCAGTCAAATTTGTGAAAGACAAACGAAAAAGGTAATTTTGCCGCACATTCTGAAGACTCGTCCCCTCGCAGCGGACACCTTATTTATATAAGTTTCTCCTCTAAGAAAGAATCCACTCAAACTAATTTATAGACCCCCTTATGAAAATTGCACTGATTGGCTACGGGAAAATGGGGCGCATGATTGAAGAAATCGCCCTCCACCGTGGACACGAAATTGTCTGCATCATTGACGTGGACAATAAAGAAGATTTCGACTCCGATGCCTTCCGCAGCGCGGAAGTGGCGATTGAGTTCACCTCCCCTACTGCTGCCTACGGCAACTACCTCCGCGCCTGGGAGCAGGGCGTCAAGGTTGTCAGTGGTAGCACCGGCTGGCTCGCCGACCACGAAGCCGACGTGCGCCGCGCCTGCCGCGAAGAGGGTCACACGCTTTTCTGGGCGTCCAACTTCTCACTCGGCGTCGCCATCTTCTCTGCCGTGAACAAATATCTGGCGCGAATAATGAACGCCTATCCCGACTACGACGTCTGCGAAGTGGAAACACATCACGTCCACAAATTGGACGCGCCGAGCGGAACAGCCATCACACTCGCCGAGCAGGTCTGCGCCTCTCTTGACCGCAAAAGCGGCTGGGCAAAGGGAGAGGTGAGAAATCCCGACGGAACGGTGAGCGGAAGCAAAGACTGCCCCGCGGACAAACTCCGCATCGATGCCGTCCGCGAAGGAGAGGTGCCGGGCATCCACACGCTGACCTACGATTCCGAAGCCGACATGATTCAAATCACTCACTCCGCCCACAACCGAAAGGGATTCGCTCTCGGTGCCGTGCTCGCGGCGGAGTTCACCGCCACTCATTCCGGCTTGCTGACCACAGACGACCTCTTCCAATTCTGACGGCAGCGGCGCAACTGCCCAACGCAGCATGTTCCCGTTCAACACACCGGCGGCTCTCAAAGAACCTAAGTCATCAAAAGAAAATATGTCCAAAAAGAAAACAAACGCAAAAGCACTCGGATGGACAAAGTTCATCGTTTGCACCGTTCTTTATCTCCTCTTCCTCTACTGGGTGGAATCTTGGTGGGGACTTCTCGTCGTTCCTTTCATCTTTGACTGTTTCGTCTCCCACAAAATCAAGTGGGGCTGGTGGCGCGAGCCGGAAGTGTCGCCCGCCGTTCGCTTCATCATGGGATGGGTCGATGCCATCGTCTTTGCGCTTGTCGCCATCTACTTCCTCAACCAGTTCTTCTTCCAGAACTTCGTCATCCCCTCCTCCTCGCTGGAGAAGACCCTGCTGACGGGAGACTATCTGCTGGTGTCAAAGGTGGCATACGGTCCGCGCATCCCGCAAACACCGCTCTACGTCCCCATGACGCAACACACCGTTCCCCTGCTCAACTGCCAAAGTTACACGACCGCCGTGCAGTGGGACTATCGACGCGTGAAAGGACTCGGCAAGGTGCAACTCAATGACATCGTCGTCTTCAACTACCCCGCCGGAGACACCGTGGCACTGAACCAACAGAACCAGGATTACTATCGTCTGGCATATCAAATGGGAGACCAAATCCTCGGCACACCCGGCGAGACGCCCATAGAACCCACCATTCCCGCCTCAAGAGCCATCACGGACGACATGGACTTTGCCGCTCAGCAGAGCCTCTATTCCAAAATCTATGCCGCAGGCACAGCCTACATGAAGCAAAACGCCGAGGAGTTCGGCGACATCAAGGCACGCCCCGCAGACCGCAGAGAGAACTACGTGAAACGATGCGTCGGACTGCCGGGACAGACGCTCCAAATCCGTCAAAACAAGATATATCTGACCGATGCCAACGGCAAGACCTTCCTCAACCGCGACGCCGAAGACGTGCAGTATGCCTACGAAGTGACCTTCAAGACCGACCTTCCCGAAGACCTGAAGAAGGAATGGGGCGTCACGGACGAAGACCTCTACACCGTGCGCAGCGGAAACGTGGTGGTGATGCCACTGACGCAGGCTGTGAAGAAAGCCATGCAGGCTCGCCCCGACCTCGTGGAGAAGATAAAGCCGGCACAACCCGCCGACGAATGGCTCTATCCGCTCAACATGAAGAAAAACTGGACCACCGCCAACTACGGTCCCGTCTGGATTCCCAAGAAAGGTGCCTCACTGAAACTCACCACCGAGAACCTCCCCATCTACGAACGCCCCATCCGAGTCTATGAAGGAAACCAACTCGAAGTGAAAAACGGAAAGATATTCATCAACGGGAAACAGACAGACACCTATACGTTCAAAATGGACTACTACTGGATGATGGGCGACAACCGCGACAACTCCCTCGACTCTCGTTTCTGGGGTTTCGTGCCTGAAGACCACGTGGTGGGAAAACCGCTCTTCATCTGGATTTCGCTTGACCCGGACTACGGATGGTTCAACGGTCACGTCCGCTGGAACCGCTTCTTCAAAAACGCAGGAAACTGAGTTCCCCTGCCGCCGCAGATGGCGTCCTCCCACGCGGCAGCCAAACCCAAACCGTTCCCATGAAACGTTTTCTTCGCATTCTCCTTCCCCTGCTGTGTGCCGCACTCCTTCTGCTGAGTGTGCGCACACTGCTGCTGGGCGTCTATCGTCCGACGGAAACGGCAAGGGAGAGCGGGAAAACGCAACTCGTCTTTGTCAACCTGACGGCATACGGACTGAGACTTCCCTTTGAAGAATGTTTCGGACCCCACCGCTGGGGCTACCGCCGCTCCGCCGTTGGCGACAAGGTGGCATATCGCCTCCTCGGTTCCGACCGCGTCTGCCTCGGCATCTGCCGCGCACTGCCCGGCGACAGCATCAGCGTGGATTTGACGCGCCGCCACTTGTCCTCCGCAAAGCCCGGCTCCTCCGATTCACTGTTTGTGGTGCCCGCCGCCGGTCGTGCGGTTGCTGTCACCCCGCTGAACGCTCGCATGCTCACCGTCTTGAAACGCCGTTTCGAACACAGCCACGCCAAGGTCAGCCTCAGAGGACGCATCTTCCTGGATGGACAACCTTTGGACAGTCTGCGTTTCAACGAAGACTATTACCTTTTGGAAACGCAACCGCAGACTTTCACCCTCATCCCTCACTCCGCCCTCGTGGGCAAGATGGTCTTAGAACTATGATTATCCTCAGCACCGCCTATCTTGCTCCCATTCACTTCTACGCTCGACTCTATGCAGCCCGCGAAGCCGTGGTGGACATCCACGAGCACTATGTGAAGCAGACCTACCGCAATCGCTGCTGCATCGCCACGCCGCAGGGGGTGCTCGCGCTCACCGTCCCCGTGGTGCGAAACAAAGACGGGCGCGGCAGCATCTGCGAAGTTGAGGTCTCTTCCCACGGGAACTGGCGACACCTGCATTGGAACGCACTCGTCTCGGCGTATGAGCGCAGTCCTTTTTTTGAGTACTACGCCGACGATTTCAAACGCGTGCTTGACACGGACTTCCGCCTGCTGACTGACCTGAACCGCGCTTTCCACGAGTTGGTGGTTGAACTCCTCGAATTGGACTGCCACGTTCAAGAAAGCACGAACTATCAGACCGCCTGTCCCGGCGACCTTGACCTCCGCACAGTCATCTCTCCCAAAGCACCCTCCACCGCAGACGCCGCCTTCCATCCGGCGCCCTACTATCAAGTCTTCGCCGACCGCACCGGCTTCCTCCCCAACCTCAGCATCGCGGATCTTCTGTTCAACATGGGACCGGAAAGCCGCCTCATCCTCCGCGACAGCCTTACCGGCTGATTCTTGGATGCTTGCCGAACGGGAAGTTCCGAGCGCATGCCGAACGCGGAGGTTCTCGGTGCACCGAATCTCTCCGAACAAAGAAGCAGAGAGCACACCATGAGCCGCGCCCTTTCCTTGCACATTTGCGGCAGTTAGGAAACAAGTCTTTCTGTCCTTCTCCTCGGTTCATGAAATCTTCACGTTGTTTTCTTTGTGCCGTGTTGTTTTAATCCCTAACTTTGCCCCGTAGAAAACAAGAACCTAACCATATTAACTTTTTAATTACTTATTCATTATGAAAAAAACATTACTCTTGATGTGGGCTTTCGTGATGAGCATCGTGGCTGGCTTCGCTCAGACCGCCACCTTTGATTTCACGAATCCCACGGGATTGACACCCTCGGTGACACCCGACGCTGTCAAAAGCACCACTGGTGTTGATGTGACCGGCAAAGTGTTTACCGATGGCGACGTTGCTTTTGTTGCCACCAAAGGCACAAATGGTGCTCGTGTATGGACCGCTGAGGTGAAGACCGAAACGGAAACTACTTACGCTTACGACCTCCGTGTTTATAAAAACGGTGGCACCATCACCATCACTGCCCCCTCTCCCATCACGAAGATCGACTTCGGCAGCAGTACGGTTCTTGCTACCGTGAAAGTAGGTACGCTTACCGGCACCGTTTGGACGGGTTCAGCCAATCAGGTTGTCTTCACCATGACCGGCACGAACAAAATCAAGACCGTCACCGTGACTTACGGCGAAGGCGGCACTGAAGGCGGCGAAGGCGGTACTGAAGGCGGCGAAGGTGGTACTGGCGAAGGTGGTACTGGCGAAGGTGGTACTGGCGAAGGCGGCACTGGCGAAGGCGGCACTGAAGCCACCACCCTTTGGAGCGAAAGCTTTGCCACTTCACTCGGCGCTTTCACTGCTGACGACAAGGTGCTTCCCTCTGCACTGACTTACGTTTGGTCTTACGACACTCGTGGTTACGCCAAGGCTTCTGCCTACAAGAGCGCTAACTATGCCGCTGAAAGTTGGCTCATCTCTCCCGAACTCAACTGCGCTTCCGCCTCCGACCTCCAACTCAGTTTCTCACACTGCATGGGCTACGGTGACGCCACCCGCTGGAGCACCGACTGCAAGGTGTATGTGCGTGCCGGAGAAACTGCAACCTGGGAAGAAGCCACCGTTTCTGCTTATCCCGCTTCCGATGGCGGCAACTGGAAGTGGACAGATGCCACAGTTGATATCGCCAAGTTCGCAGGAAAGAAACTGCAGTTCGCTTTCGTCTATACTTCCACTGACGCTGCTGCCTGCACCTGGGAAGTGAAGAATGTGAACATCACCGGCAAGGGCTCTATCGGCGAACCCGTCGTGGTCGTTCCCGAATACAACTCCCTCACTGAGCTGAAGGCTGCTGTCAGTGCATCCGCTACTGCTGCGAAGTTCAACTTCACCAACCTCCTCGTCACTGCTGTGGCGCAGAAAGGCACGAACTACTCTGTTTATGTCAACGACGGCACTGAGGCATTCCTCTTCTACGGCACCGGCGTGCCCAACTGCAAGAAGGGCGACAAGATTTCCGGAAGCCTGACCGGTGAACTCAAGAACTACTACGGCACTTACGAACTCCAAGCCATCTCTTCCTACGAAACCGTCACCGTTTCCTCTTCCGACAACGAAGTGGTTCCCGTGGCTAAGACCATCGCTGAACTCATCAGCGGCACAGCCACCTACGCTGACCAGAGCCTCCTCGTCAAACTCACCGACGTGCGCTTCGGTGCAGCGGCTCTCACCTCCAGTGCCGTTTCCATGGCTCAGGAAGACGAAGTGAGCGGAGACGATGTCGTCATGAATCTCTACGACAGCTTCGGCACGGTTACCTCCTACGTCTTCAACACCGAATGGCCCTGTGACGTGGTCGGCATCGTGGCTTATCGCAACGGCGCTCCTGTCATCTATCCGCTCAGCGAAGACGACATCACCATCAAGTCCACCCTCAAAGACCCCGAGCTCTCTTGGATGGCAAAGAGTGAAGAGGTTGTTTACAGAGAAGGTCAGACGACTTTTGTCATGAACAAAGCCAAGAGCAAGAGCGACGCCGCCATCACCTACGAATCTTCCAACACCGACGCTGCCACCATCGACGCTACCGGTAACATCACCGTGGTTGGCCCCGGCATCACCACGCTGACCGCTTCCGTGGCTCGCACTGCCACCTATCTCGAAGACGTTGCCACTGCCACCCTCTACGTTCGCAGCGAAGGCACCGGCGAAATTGGCAACCCCTATCTCACTGTGGATGCCATCTGCCTCAACGACGGAATCACCAAAGATGATTACGTTTGGGTGAAAGCCACCATCATGGGTATCATCTCCAACACTTCCACCGGCGCTTATTCCAAGATTGAAGACCTCACAGAGATTGTCGCCACCAACCTTGCTGTGGGCGATGGTCATGACTACCTCGCCGTGCAACTCCCGACAGGTGCCGTTCGTACTGCCCTCAACCTCAAAGATAACCCCAGCAACCAGGGCAAAGAAGTTTGGCTCCTCGGTCAGATGGTGAAATACTGCGGCGTGGCAGGTCTGAAGAATGTGAAAGACTACAGCTTCAACGGTACACCTGTGACTTCCGTTGGCAACGTCATCACTTCCGAAGGAAACGCTCCCGCTGTCATCTACACCATTGACGGTGTGCGCCAGAGCAAAGCTGTCAAAGGCTTCAACATCATCAACGGCAAGAAGGTGATTGTGAAATAAGACTCAACACTCGAAAAACGAATTGCCCGTCCTTTCACTGAAAGCAACGGAATGACAAACCGAGGCGGTGTGCCAAAACATAGATTTTGGCACACCGCCCTCATTGTGTGGGGGGGCTTACAGCAAAACTTGTGCCATGATGCCCTCAAAAGCGAACGCAGAAAAAAATGTGAAATAGGCTTCTCGCGCGAGGCGCGCGTATTCACCTTTCAAACCTATACGTTTTTCAAGGGTACATGCATTTCCTTCAAACCCTACACAGTTCGGGTTTAATGCTTGATAATCATAGGAGTTAGGTGTGTAGGGTTTGGTCTGTAAATTCTACACAAAACCCTTCATTGTGTAGGGTTGCGCGGCGGAGTGTGTAGGGTTGTGGTGAAGCAAAAAATATAAATGTAGGGTTGGGCGGAAATATGCAAAAACGCGGTTTTCATCCTACATTTTTGCCCTTCGAGCCTGTGTCGCTGAGAAAAGTTTTGCCTACTCGGCACGCAGTTTTACTTAGGAGCGCTCCCGGTTTTTCTTAGGTGCGCTCTTAGTTTTACTTAGGTGCGCTCCCAGTTTTACTTAGGTGCGCTCCTAGTTTTACTTAGGTGCGCTCCTAGTTTTTCTTAGGTGCGCTCCAAGTTTTACTTAGGTGCGCACCCGGTTAAAATTTGCCTTCCTCAAATTTTAATTTCCCTTCCTCAAATTTTAATTTGCCTTCCTCAAATTTTTCTTGCCCTTCCTCAAATTTTTCTTTGCCTTCCTCAAATTTTTCTTTGCCTTCCTCTAATTTTACTTAGGTGCGCTCCTAAGTAAAACTGCGTACCGTTGCAATGTAGGGTTTGCGCGTCGTTTTGTGTAGGGTTTTGACTTAGTTCTGTGTAGGGTTTCATGCAAGGTTCAATGTATGGTTTGTGTAGGATTTGTGTAGGATTTGTGTAGGGTTTGCAGCACAAACCCTACACAATGCAACAAACAGATAATCAGCGAGATGTAGGGTTAAATGTAGGGTTTTGTGTATAGTTTGTATAGTTTTTTGTTCGCCTTTTATTTACGTATAGTGCAGGGTTGAAACGCCCTTTTCACAGTTGTCTTTCTGCCCCCTTCAGCACCGCTCCGTCACTACCTTAGGAACCACATAGAAGACCTACAGAACGTTCAGCGGACAGCCACATTTTTTCTTGAAATCCTTTTCTCCGCTCTTTCATTTCTGTGCAGAAGGCAAAAAAACGGTTTTTCTCTTTCCGCTTCACTTTTTTAACTCTATCTTTGTTCGCACTTAAGGGGTGTTCTATAAATTACGGAATAAGGAACGTTCAAAAGAAAGTGCTTACGTTTTCAACCTAATTTTTAGAACACCCCATAATCTCACGGGATGACAGCCCATTCTTCGCTGTGCAGACACCATCCCGAAGACTGCGAGAAAAACACAATCATAAAACCTAAATCAAATCTCAAATCCTACTATGCGAAAAACAATCACGACGTTGCTTGCGGGAATGCTCTTTGCCCCCGCTTGGGCACAGGTCAGTCAGCTCGGCGGCTTCTTCTACGGCGACATGGCTGCTCCTTCGGGTTGGGAATGGCAAAGCCCCGACTCTGTCGCCTACAACAAACAGCAGCCGCACGCTTGGTTCTTCTCCTTCGCTAACACCGAGGAGGCTCGAAAAGTGCTGCCCGAACACAGCAGCCTTTGGCGCTCGCTCAACGGACAATGGAAGTTCCACTGGGCTTCCAACCCCGACCAACGCCCGAAAGACTTCTACCGCACTGACTTTGACGCCTCCGCCTGGGACAACATCACCGTGCCCATGAGTTGGAACATGGCGGGAGCAGGAAAAGACGGCTCCTTCAAGTATGGTAAACCGCTCTACTCCAACCAGCGCGTCATCTTCCAACACCAAGTTCGCGAGGGCGATTGGAAAGGGGGCGTGATGCGCACTCCGCCGCAGGATTGGCTCACTTTCACGGACCGCAACGAGGTCGGCTCCTATCGCCGCACGTTCACCGTGCCCGCCGAATGGGACGGCAAACAAATCTGCATCAACTTCGACGGTGTCGATTCCTTCTTCTATCTCTACATCAACGGCAAATACGTCGGCTTCGCGAAAAACTCCCGCAACCTGGCACAGTTTGACATCACGCCCTATCTGAACAAGAAGGGTGAGAACGTGGTGGCTGTTGAAGTCTATCGCCACAGCGACGGCTCCTTCCTCGAAAGTCAGGACATGTTCCGCCTCCCCGGCATCTTCCGCAGCGTCTCCCTCACCGCCAAACCGATGGTGCAGGTGCGCGACTTCAAGGCAATTCCCGACTACGATGAAACCTTCACCCGCGCCTCCCTCAAAATCGAAGCCGAGGTGCGCAACTTGGGCAAGAAGGACGTGAAGGGATATAAACTGGCTTATAAACTCTACGCCAACACACTCTTCGCTCAGGACAACACGCCCCTCGACGTGACCACCGAAGTTCCCGTCAGTGCAGTGGGCGGCAAGGGACAGAGCATCATCGTTTCTGCCACCCTCGACGCCGGCACCGCCGTGAAGCCTTGGAGCGCAGAGAAACCGCAATGCTACACCCTGGTCGGCGAACTGAAGGACGCCAAAGGCAAGGTGGTCGAAACCTTCTCCACCAACGTCGGCTTCCGCAAAATTGAAATCAAAGACACACCCGCCGAGAAAGACGAGTTCGGACTCGCAGGACGCTACTACTACCTCAACGGACAACCCATCAAAATGAAGGGTGTGAACCGCCACGAGAATAACCCCGAAACCGGTCACACCGTTTCCCGCGCTCAGATGGAGAAGGAAGTCTTCCTCATGAAGCAGGGCAACATCAACCACGTCCGCAACTGCCACTATCCCGACGACCCCTACTGGTACTATCTCTGCGACATCTATGGCATCTATCTCGAAGATGAAGCCAACATCGAGAGTCACGAGTACTACTACGGCAAGGAGAGTCTCTCCCACGTTCCGGAGTTCAAGAACGCTCACATCGCCCGCAACATGGAAATGGTGCGCGCCAACGTGAACCACCCCTCCGTCGCCATCTGGAGTCTCGGCAACGAGGCAGGACCGGGCAAAAACTTCGTTGAAGCCTACAACGCCATCAAAGCCTACGACACCTCCCGCCCCGTGCAGTACGAACGCAACAACGACATCGTGGACATGGGCTCCAACCAATATCCTTCCATCCCCTGGGTGCAGGGTGCCGTGAAGGGTAACTACCAAATCAAGTATCCCTACCACATCTCTGAATATGCTCACTCCATGGGTAACGCCGTCGGCAACCTCGTGGACTATTGGGACGCCATCGAAAGCACAAACTTCTTCATCGGCGGCGCCATCTGGGACTGGGTAGACCAGGCGATGTATGGCTACGACAACGGTCACCGCTTCTTCGGCTACGGCGGCGACTTCGGCATGGACAACAAACCCAACGACGGCATGTTCTGCATGAACGGCATCATGCAGCCCGACCTCGCGCCCAAGGCACAATACTATGAAGTGAAGAAAGTCTATCAGAACGTCGGCGTCAAGGCGGTCGATATGAAGCAGGGACAGATTGAGATTTTCAACAAGAACTACTTTGAATCGCTCGCAGACTACGACATTGTCTGGTCACTCTGGAAAGACGGTGTCTGCGTGTTGAAGAACCAGCCGCTGCAGGGTGTCCGCAAAGCCGTGCAGGCTCGTGAGCGCATGAACTTCAAACTGCCCTATGACTATGCTTCTCTCGACCCCGAATCCGAATACTTCGTCAAAGTGCAGTTCCTCTTGAGCCGCGACATGCCGTGGGCAAAGAAGGGGTATGTGCAGATGGAAGAACAGTTGCCGGTTCGCGCCGCTCTCAAGCAAGCTCCCGCCGTCGCCTCTGTCGCCGTGAGCACACAACCCATCGTGGTGGAAGAGGATGGCGCAGCCTTCAAAGTGAGCGGCAAGGACTTCACCGCCAAATTTGACAAAGCCACCGGCTCCCTCTCCGCACTGACCTACGGCAGCCAGACCATCATCGAAGAAGGCAACGGACCGAAACTCGATGCCTTCCGTGCACCGACCGACAACGACGCCGGAGCAGGCTACCACGGAGACTGGTTCCGCTATGGTCTCTACAACCTGCAGCACAAGGCTCTTTCTGCCAAGGCTGTGCGCCAGGCTGACGGACGTCTCCAAATCTCCTTCACCGTCGAGAGCCAGGGCGCAGAAGGTTGCAGCCAGGTCTATGGCGACCGCGACCGCACCCCCGAAAAGGCTTACCGCTTCGACCAGGGACGCCACGCCTTAGGCGAGGATGACCTGAAGTTCACAACGAACCAAGTCTATACCGTCTATCCCGACGGAAGCATCGAACTCCAAAGCGCGATTTCTTCCAACCGTGCCAACGTCCTGCTGCCACGCCTGGGCTACGCCATGAAACTGCCCTCCGCCTTCAGCAAGTACTACTACTACGGTCGCGGTCCCATCAACAACTACAATGACCGCAAGACAGGTCAGTTCATCGAACTTCACGAGAGCACCGTGGCTGAGCAGGGCATCATGCTGCCCAAACCGCAGGCACAGGGCAACCGCGAAGAAGTCCGCTGGTGTGCGCTCACCAACGAACGCGGACAGGGCGTTGCCTTCGTCGCTGACGGTCTCATGTCTGCCTCTGCCCTGCCCTACAGTCAGCAGGAACTGACCGTGGCACCGCACCCCTATCAGTTGCCCGCTTCCTCCGGCACGCACCTCCACCTTGACGTCAAAGTGACTGGTCTTGGTGGCGCCAGCTGCGGACAAGGCGGTCCGCTCGCTGATGACCGAACCATGGCGAACAACCACAACTTCGGCTTCATCATTCGCCCGCTCAACATCGGACGCGCCATGGCTTCACAGATTCTCGAAACCACCAAGGTTTCCGCTTCCGGCGAACAACCCATCAGCATGGAGCGCAGCCGCGTCGGCAAAATCACCCTCTCCACTCCTGCCAAGAACCGCACCATCATGTATGCACTCAACGGAGCGAAGAAGGGAAAACCCTACACCGAACCCATCAACCTCCGCGCCGGCGGCACGGTGAAGGCATGGTACAAGGAAGTGCCCGAACTCAGCGTTGAAATGACCTATCCGCGTGTGGAGAGCGTGCCCCTCGAAGTGGTCTTCGCTTCTTCTGAAGAACCCGGCGGAGGCAATGCGGCTCACCTCACCGATGGCGACCCCTCCACAATCTGGCACACGATGTACAGCATCACGCTCGCCAAATATCCGCACTGGGTGGACTTCGACGCAGGCGAGACGAAACTCATGAAGGGTTTCAGCATGCAACCCCGTACCTCCGGTCAGAACGGTTGGATCAAGGACTATGAAATCTATGTCAGCCAGGACGGCAAGAACTGGGGCGAACCCATCTGCAAAGGCACGTTCCCGAAGAACGCCGAACTCAAGAAGGTGATGTTCGACAAACCCGTCAAGGCTCGCTACATCCGTCTGCGCGCCCTCAACGAACAAAACGGTGAGGACTTCGCATCCGGCGCAGAGTTCAATTTGATTGCGGACTAAGAGAATACCTTATATATAATAGGTAATACATTCTTAAAAATTCCTATATTTGCCCACATGAAGCGAATCGGTCACATCCTTCGCGACGTGTGGGCATTTTATGTCACCGGCTTCCGCGAGATGACTTGGGGACGCACGCTGTGGATTCTCATCCTCGTCAAGTTGTTCCTCATCTTCGTAGTGCTGCGCCTTTTCTTCTTCCGCCCCACGCTGCAAGGACTTGACAACGACGCCAAAAGCGAGACAGTCGGCAACAACCTCACGCTGCCACAGAGCGACGAACGGTGAACGACCTGAAGCCGTGCCTCCTTGGACGTTTCTGAACATACCTTACATCTAATCACATAAAAACACGTTTTTGATATGTTGCAACTGATTGAATCCGGTGTGATAGACTGGTCACGAGCGCAGTTCGCACTGACCGCCTGCTATCACTGGCTCTTCGTCCCGCTCACCTTGGGACTCGCCCTCATCATGGGCATCATGGAAACCATCTATTTCATCAAGAAAGATGAGTTCTGGAAACAATGCACACAGTTTTGGATGAAACTCTTCGGCATCAACTTCGCCGTCGGTGTCGCCACAGGTCTCATCCTGGAATTTGAGTTCGGCACGAACTGGAGCAACTACTCCTGGTTCGTGGGCGACATCTTCGGTGCCCCGCTGGCAATTGAAGGCATCGTGGCATTCTTCATGGAGTCCACCTTCATTGCCGTCATGTTCTTTGGCTGGAAAAAGGTGCGCCCCGGCTTCCACCTCGCCGCCACCTGGCTCACGGGACTGGGAGCCACGCTCTCTGCCTGGTGGATTCTCGTTGCCAACGCTTGGATGCAAGACCCCGTGGGCATGGAGTTCAACCCTGAGACCGTGCGCAACGAAATGGTGGATTTCGCCGCCGTGGCACTCTCGCCGTCGGCAGTGATGAAATTCCTCCACACGATTTCCTGCGGCTGGGTCACCGGCGCTGCCTTCGTCGTGGGCGTCAGCTGCTGGTTCCTGCTGCGCCGCCGCAACCGTGACCTTGCTGTGGCAGGCATCAAAGTGGCTGCCGTGGTCGGCGTGCTGGCTTCCCTCGTCGTCATGGGAACAGGCGACCAGAGCGGCGTGCAAATTGCCAAACAACAACCCATGAAACTCGCTGCCGCCGAAGGACTCGAACAGGGCGGAGCAGGTGCTCCCTTCAGCATCGTGCCGGGCGTGGAGATGCCCAACATGCTCTCCATCCTTGCCACACACGACATCAACGGCTTCGTCCCTGGCATCCACGACATCCTCAACGGCTACACCACACCCGACGGCACAGTACATCCCTCCGCTGCCGAGAAAATGGAACGCGGACGCAACGCCATCGCCGCATTCTCCCGCTTCCGCGAAGTTCGAAACACCGACCCCGGTGAAGCAGCCAAGGCACGCGAGGAACTCAGTCAGGACATGGAATATTTCGGCTACGGCTACCTTGAAAGCGCAGAACAACTCGTGCCCAATGTCCCCTTGGTCTATTGGTCTTTCCGCATCATGGTTGGCGGCGGCGGCTTCATGATTCTCGTCTTCCTCACCCTCGTTTGGTTGCAGCGTCGCGGTCGCATTGAAGAGTCCCGCCCGATGCTCTGGCTCGGTGTGCTCACCGTGCCCGCCGCCTATCTCGCCGGACAAGCCGGCTGGGTGGTGGCAGAAGTGGGACGTCAGCCTTGGGCAATCCAAGACCTGCTGCCGGTCAATGCCGCCGTCTCGGGACTCGCCACCGCCGACGTGGTGACAACCTTCATTCTCTTCGCCGTCCTCTTCACGCTGTTGCTGGTCGCCGAAATCCGAATCATGTGTCGCGCCATCAGCAACGCCCCCGAAATCACCAAGTAATCTTCAGACTCTTTTGACCACATAGCCCTCCCTTAAATCATGATAACCTATTCTTTCCTTCAGCAATATTGGTGGTTCTTAGTGAGCCTCCTCGGCGGCCTCCTCGTCTTCCTGATGTTCGTGCAAGGCGCCAACAGCCTCATCTTCCGCCTCGGACGAGATGAGGAAGAACGCAAACTCATCATTGGTTCCACCGGACGCAAATGGGAACTGACCTTCACGACCCTCGTCACCTTCGGCGGCGCTTTCTTCGCCAGTTTCCCACTGTTCTACAGCACCTCCTTCGGCGGCGCCTACTGGATTTGGATGCTCATCCTCGTGAGTTTCGTGCTTCAGGCTGTCGCCTATGAGTTTCAGGCAAAGCCCGGCAACGTGCTCGGTCGCGGCTGCTATCGTCGCTTCCTCGTTTTCAACGGTGTGGTCGGTCCCTTCGTCGTCGGCGCAGCAGTCGCCACGTTCTTCACCGGCAGCAATTTCCTCGTCACACACGATGCGCTTGGCTTGGGCGTGGCAGACGCCGGTCCTGTCATCAGTCGCTGGGGCAACGCCTGGCACGGCCTTGATGCCCTCTTCTGTCCTTGGAACTGGGTGCTCGGCTTGGCTGTCGTCTTCCTCACCCGCGTCCTCGGTTCCCTCTATCTCCTGAACAACCTCCACGATGAGGAACTGCGTCCGCGTCTGCGCCGCCAGGTACTCATTGACACCGTGCCCTTCCTCGTTCTCTTCCTTGCCTTTGTGGGACGCGTACTGACCGCCATCGGATTGGTCTATGACGCTGCCACCCAAACCTTCGTCCCCGAGGCGTATCGCTATCTCCACAGTTTCCTCTCCATGCCTTTGGTTGCGCTGCTCTTCTTGGTGGGTGTCGTGCTTGTGCTGCTCGGCATTCTCCGCACGCTGCTCAAACCCTCCACCGTCAGAGGAATCTGGTTCACGGGCATCGGCACGGTGCTCACCGTCACCGCACTGCTCTTGGTGGCAGGTCTGGACGGCACAGCCTACTATCCCTCTTCGCTCGACCCACAGAGTTCGCTGTGTCTCGCCAACAGTTGCAGCAGCGAGTTCACACTGACGGTCATGTCTGTGGTCAGCCTCCTCATTCCCTTTGTCTTGGCGTATATTGCCTACGCTTGGCACGTCATTGACCTCGGCGGTTTGAGTCGCAAAGATGCGTGAAAATCACCATGGCTGACCGCTAAACCAACATCCAGCCCGAAGCCCGGTAAAACGGACTTCGGGCTTTTTCTGTTGCTTTCCGGCAGAAGTTGGGTGATGAATCATTCAACTGGCGCGAACACGTTGATTTGTGTCCGCGCCAGTTGAATTATTCTCGCACCATGGGAATCGCTCCACTGAGCCTCCCATTCTGCCTCATTTCGCTATGAACTTTTTGCCGTTCTGAAGATACACTTGTCCCTTCTGCGGCACCATGACGCGGCGACCGTCCGGGGAGTAGATGGGAGCATCGGCATCGGAACTGTCGGCAGTAATGTCGCGGATTCCTTCCAGATTGTCAGAAAGATACATCGCCCAATTGTTGCCATCGGCTGCGAGGAAATAACCCTCGGGCACGGTGGTCGGTGCTGCATAGCCAATGCGAGTGATGAGACTGCCGTTGTGACCGATGGCGACACTCTCATAGTAGGTTGATTTGGCGGTCACCTTCACATCGCTCTCAGAGTGAATGCCCGCGGTGCGACGCACCTGAATCATTTTCTCAATGTCCTTGCGATAGGTGCCGCGCCAATGCGGCCAGAAGACACAGGGAATGCCCGGCGAAGAGAGGATGAAGGCATAGGCTTGGTCCACGTAGCCTGTGAATTTATTGGCATCACGATAGGTGTCGTGGTTATCGACGAAGGTGACGGCAAGGCGGTTGTAGTTGTGGTGGTGAATCATGCCGGCGGGACGCCACGTCGTTTTGTCCTCAATCCAAGACATGTTACTGTATTGCCCACGCTGCAGTCCGTTGTTGAGGGCGGCATATTTCATCGGGAAGTCAAACGCCATGCTTTGACGTTCCGTTTTCTCAATCCATGCTGCCACGTTGTCGTAGGAACCGTCCCAATACTCTCCGACGGAGATGTAGGGTTGGGAAGCCTCGTTGTAGAGTCCAACATAGGTGCCGCTGAAGCCCTTGACGAAGTCGTAGCGCCAGCCGTCGTAGCCATAGTCTCCCTTGAGCCAGGCGAGATAGGCTTTGCAGTCTTCCTGGACGTAGGTGGAAGTGTGGTCAAGGTCGCGTGCGCCGCCCCAGTTTTCACCCGTGTCGTAGGCACCCGTGGCTTTTCCGTTCCAGGAACCTGCTCCGGGGTCGGTGTTCATTTCGTCGTTGCGACAGATGTGTTCTGCGGTGAGTTGATAGGAGCCATACGTGCCGAAATCATCGGCGGTGAAGTTGCCCCAGTCGGTGTTGCCGGCGCGGTGGTTGATGACGATGTCTGCGAGGACTTTGACGCCCTTTTCATGGAGCGTGGCGATGAGTTTCTTCAGATTTTCAGCAGTCCCCCAGCAGGAGGTCTGGTTGTTCCACTGGCGGGGATGATAGCCCACGTTGTTGCCTCCGACCGCGCCTCCGCCTTCCGCGCTTGCCGAAGGTGGAAGCCAAACGACAGAGAAGAAGGGGGCAATTTCCGGCGCGAGAGCTTCCAGTTCAATCCAGCCGGTCTCCTTTTGAGAATCCCAGTAGAAAGCCTGCAACATGACATCCTCGCTTTCGGCAGGTGCCTGCGCCCAAAGCGGCAAGGCAAGAAGTGAGCAAAGGGAGAGAAGTTTTTTCATAAATGTTTTTCTTACAAATTAATTATGGTCTTCCGTCATCCTAAATAGAAAGGAGCCGGAAGGCGCCGTGAAATGCGCCTTCCGGCTTCAAAAGAGGATGCGGCGCTGCGGCGTGTCACTTCACGCTGCCTGTGCCGTTGGTGAAGTTCAGATAGGCTCGCTGTCCGGCGCCCACTTTCACGCGGGTCTGGTCGGGACCGGCACCGCGGAAGACAATCTCACCGTCGAGCACGATGAACTCAGTCTGCCACCACTCAACGCCTTCTTTCGGGTGAACACACATTCGGAGTTCAGCGTCAGCGACAAAGGCGGGAGAAACGAAGTCTTCATCCTTGCCTGTGGGCACAGTGAACTTGTGTTCCGGAGCAATTGCCCACTCACCGGCAGTTTCGCCCATGAGATAGACATCAGGCGCATAGGTTTCAAGCACCTTGTTCGTGGCATCTACATAGAGCAGATACCAGCCGCTGTTGCCAACCACGACGTTGCTGGTTCCTGTGAGACCGGCGCCGGCGTTGTCCACGAATTGCAGTTGGTCAGCACCGAAGTCACCGCCCCAGTCTGCCTGAGGTGCAAACTTGAACTCTTCACCTGCATTGAGATAGATGAGCGTCCAGAACTCGCCTTCGTGACCGTTAACGGGAACCATGGGTTTCCAGGTCGCCCCCCAGCCGTATTCAGAACCGGTGAGGTAGAGTTCGGCAGAGACGGGTTTGATGCTGTAGCGCCAGTTCACCATGTCGATGGTCACCTTGCTCTTTCCGGCACCGGCTTTGAAAGCCTGTGCTCCCTTCCAAGTGACAAAAGCATCGCTGCTGGTGTCACCATCGATGGAACTGCCCAGAAGGGCATCCCAGTTGATGCTGCCACCCACAAGGGCAGATTGCGGGAAAATCTTGAACCAAGTGTCAGCGAGCAAATCAATGGTGGCTTCAAAGACACCGTTGCCTTTGCTTTGCATGGGGAGCAGGTCGGCGGAAGTCCAGCCGAGAACGCCAATCAGATAGTAATTTTCTTCAACAGGAGGAGGAGTCTCCTGGAGATATTTCACAACCACGGGGACAGAGGTGGTGCGGAGCGCACCGCCGTCGGGAGCGATGATGCTGGCATCAACGGTGAGTTGAAGTTCACGTTCGATGCGCTGGCGGCTGAGATAAGCCACTTCCACCACGCTGTCGAGTTGAGCGACATTGACGCTGATGATGCCGTCCTCTTCGGTGAAAGGAAGCACATGCTTTTCATTCACGAAGAGCGTGTTCACTTTGACGGTGGCACCTTCGGGTGCTTCGGCGACAGCCCCGGTCTGGAGCAGTTGCACGACTTCGGGAGCAGCCTCCTTGTCGATGGTTTCTGTGGGCAGCGCCGTCATGGAAAGGGTCACGGCGTTGGCAGGGTCCTGCTGCGGATTGCTCTGCGGACTTGCCCAGTCCGTATAATCTTCATCGCAGGCGGTGAGGGAGAAGACCGTCAGAAGTGCGCCTGCATAGAATGCTAATCTTTTCATGGATTGGTTATGTTTTAAGATGAGAAAGCGGCGAGAGTTGCCTCGGTCGGGGAGAAGAGGACTCCCGCCGCTCGGTTTTCAGATTTGGAGATTATTCGACCACACCGGTTCCTGCGGCGAAGTTGAGACGAATCTTCTGACCCGGGGTGAGTTTGACAGAGTAGTTGCTGCCCTTGTCAGACTCCCAGTTGTCAAGGATGTTGTCGTTTTCGCGGTGAGTGATGACACCGTCGCAAAGCGTGAACTCGCTCTGCCACCAGGAAGCTTCGGGCACTTTGACAGAGAGGCGGGCTTCACCGGCAGCGGTGGCAGCGGGCGTAATCCACTCAAGTTCGTCAGCACTCAGCGTACACTTGCCTTGATCATCAAAGTCCCAAAGACCGCCGAGGGTGGCACCGATGAGATAAATCTCGGCAGGACGGATGTCCACAGTGTATTTCACTTCCTTGCCCACAATCTTGGTGGTCACGACGAAGGTGTACCAGCCGGCTTTGGTGACGGCGCTGTTTCCGGAGTCGGAACCTGCACATGCACCAGCCCCGTTGATGGCTTCGGGAGTGAAGGTGAGTTGGTCGTAGGTGCGTGCCTGTTCCCATTCGTTAGCTTCGGGACCAATCTTGAAGTTGGAATCGGCGGTGCAATGAACCACGGCATAGAACATGCCCGGGGTGTCGGTCACCTTGGCGAAGGGGAACCAAGTGCTCCATTCATTGCCGTTGATCTTACCCACGATGAACATGGACTCGGGCAGCTTGAGCGTCTGAACGGGTTTATAGACGTGAACCTGCGGCAGGGTGATGGGGTTGGAGTAGCAAACGCCGCGGTCGCTTTCGGTGATGTTGGCTTTGAGGCGCACGAGGACTGCCATCGTGTTGGGCAGGTCGGCACTGGGATGCACGGCTTCCCAGAGACCGACGAGTGCTTCGTTGAGTTCGTATGCATCCACGTTCAAAGTGGCGGAACGATAGGTGGAAGGCAGACTGACGTAGTTGGCTTCAGTCCCTTCAGTGGCTTCCACGAACTGCTCGTCGAGGGTGACTTGCACGGTGTAGGTTGTCGGGGCGGGGAAGCCGTAGGCAGGCTGCGTGCAGGTGAGTTCAACGATGGAAGCACTCTCAAGGTCAATCACGTTGTTCTGAGCGTAGGGCGGAGTGTTCAGTTGGAAACTCTCGCGCTCAGTCAGAATCGGGTTGCTGTCGGTGTCGGTTTCGCATGCAGCCATGAAGGGCAGCGCCAGCGCCAAAAGCAAATAACTAAATATCTTTTTCATGATAGTTTACGATTTAGATGATTTATTGGCACGGCTGAATCAATAGCCGGGGTTTTGGTGCATGTTCGGATTGTTGGTGATGTCCGTCTGCGGGATCGGGAAGAGGTTGCAGTGGTCGTAGGTGGAGGTTCCTTCATAGACGCCGGCTTTCCATTCCCATACATATTTATTGGTGGTGAACATGCCGAAGCGACGGAGGTCGGTGCGGCGGCGTCCTTCCAAGTAGAACTCGCGTCCCCATTCATTGACGAAGTTCTGCTCCGTCAAATCAACGCTGTTCCAAGGACGAGCATGAGCACGGTCGCGCAGCACGTTGATGTCTTCCAACACCACGGAAGCGGGCTGTCCGGCGCGCCAGTTGGCTTCGGCGCGGGTGAGATAAGCCTCAGCAAGACGGAGGAACGGAATGTCGGTGTCGGGCAAGTTGGGGTCGTGATAATCCGTGGTGCCGTCAGCGTGTTCGTTGGTCCACTTGGTGATGGCAAGACCGTTGGTGATGGTACCAATCTTCTCGCATTCAATCTTGCGTCCGTCGCCGCCGAAGAGCAGGGCGCGGTCGTCGCCGGCAGCCTGCGGAATGTCAAAGCGACCTTCGGTGAGAGGCACGTTGGCACGGTCGTTGAAGAAGAAGTCAGCCACGTTGGCACGAGCACGGATGCAGGTCCAAGCGTCGTTCGTGCCGTAGAAGTTCTGGCAACCGCTGGCATAGCAACTGCTGATGATGGTCCAAGTGCCGCCGTAGGTCTTGGTCTTCGTTCCGTCCTGACGGATGGGGAGCACGATTTCCTTCATGGCTTCAGGGTTGCGGTCGTTGTCGCCCATGAAGAGCTGTTGATAGCCGCTGAAGCCGGCGCTGCTGGTGGCACGGCTGAGGTCGTAGCCGCTGTTGATGGCGCGGGTGGAGAAATCCACGGCGTCTTCCCAGCGCGGTGTGCCGACGTAGGTTTCCGCATTGAGGTAGAGGCGGGCGAGCATCAGATAGACAGCCACCTTGTTGACCTGCCCGAAGTGTGTGCCTTCGGGGTCAGCGGGAGCGAGGAGGTCGCCTTCAAGGAGTGCCTTGTATTCTTCCTCAATCCAAGTGAAGAGTTCGGGTGCAAGTATTTCCTTCGGTTTTTCAGAGTCAAAGGTGGTCTTGAACGGAGCTCTTCCGAAGAGGTCGAGGTAGTACTGATAGTACATGGCGCGGAAGAAGCGCACCTCGGCGCAGCGTTGCTTGCTCTTGTCGTCGGCGAGGTTTCCGTAGAGGTCGAGGAAGTAGTTGCACTGCGTGATGTTGTAGCCGATGCGGTTGTAGAGCATGCGGGTGAAGAGGTGCTCGGAGTTCCAGGTGAAGTTGAGGAACTCAGACTGACCAGGGTCATTCTGCCAAGCCCAGAGACATTCGTCAGTGGGGAATTCCTGCTGTTCCCAGACACGGCGGAAGAAGGGGTTCTTGCCGGGGTCGTCGGAGATGTCCGGCGTTTCGGTGGCGCCTTTTTGTCCTGAGAGGACGAGCAGACCGTAGATTTTGGCATAGTAGCCGTCTTGGTCGCTTCCGCTCTGTGTTTGCGGGTTAATGGACGACTGGTTGAGGTCGTCGGCACACGAGGTGACTCCTAATCCCAGTCCGAGAGAGAAAGCCACGGGTGCCACATATTTTAGAAAATTGAGTTTCATAAGTCTGTAAAATCAGAGATTGACTTTAGATTTGATTTTTCTGAATGCTTTATAAAGCGTGTGGGATGGACTCGAGATCAGAACTTCAGATTGAGACCAATCATGTAAGTGCGGGGACGAGGATAGAAGTTGTTGTCTATACCTCCGTAGTCGGCGTTGCTGAGTTCGGGGTCGAGACCGTCATACTGCGTGATGACGAAGGGATTCTGCACGAGGAAGTAGGCGCGTCCGGAGATGCCTTCAAATTTGCCTGCTTTGAAGAGGTTGCGGAAGCTGTAACCCAAGGTGATGTTGTCGCAGCGGAGGAAGGAGGCGTTGCGAACGAAGTAGTCGCTCATGGCGTAGTTGCCCAGTCCGCTCCAACCGAGTTTGAGCTGTTCCACGGAGCGGTTGGTCCACTCGTTCTGCACGGTCATGCCGCTGAGGCTGACGTCGGCGCGGTTGCTGAGGAAGTCATAGTAGGCGTAGTTGTTCAGACTGGCGCGGAACGTGAAACTGAAGTCCCAATTCTTGTAGATGAACTTGGAGGTAAAGCCCATGAGAACGTCGGCAGAGGGTTTCTTATAGACGTAGCGATCATCAGGGTCGATGTAGCCGTTGCCGTTGCGATCGACGAACATGTTTTCAATGGGGTGACCGTTCTCGTCATAGACCTGCTGATAGACGTAGAAGGATTTGGCGGGATAGCCCACTTTGTTGATTTGGACCGTACCGCCGGCAGGGAGTTTGGAGGGAGATTTACCGGTGGCAACACCGCTGGCACCGTTGTAGAGCTCCGTAATCTTGTTTCTGTTCCACATCACGTTGTAGGACACTTCCCAGTGGAAGTCGCGGGTCTCGATGGGACGGGCGTTGAGGGTGAACTCGACACCATAGTTGTTGAGGCAGCCGATGTTCTTGTAGATGCGGTTGTTGAAGTTCGTTCCGGTTTCGACATCCACTTCAGAGAAGAGGTCTTCGGTGTGACGGAAGTAGTAATCCACAGAACCCTCGATGCGGTTGTTGAGGAAGGCGAAGTCGAGACCTGCGTTCCAAGTGGTGGTCTTTTCCCAAGTGATGTCCTTGTTGAAAGCGTTGGGACGGAGGGTGTGCATGTATTCATCGCCGATGGGATACTGCGCATAGTCGTCACCGACGTTGAAGAGCGGTGTGTAGTAGAAATCAACGGGAATGTTCTGCTGACCGGTGACACCCCATCCGAGGCGGAGTTTGAGGTCAGAGAGCCAGCTGACGTTGCGGAGGAACTTCTCGTTCTTCAGTTTCCAGCCGAGTGCCAAGGAGGGGAAGGTGCCCCAGCGGTTGTCCTTGTCGAAGCGGGAAGAACCGTCCCAGCGCATCGTGAAGGTGGCGAGGTAGCGGTCGTTGAAGGAGTAGTTCACGCGTCCGAAGTAGGAAAGCAGGGAGTTGCGGGAAGCATAAGCCGTGGTGGCGCGAGTTGTAGGATCTTTTTCTACTTCCAAATAGGGGTCCCAGCCGCCACCTTCACCAAATCCGTTGTGGTGGAAGTGCTGTGCTTCCGTACCAGCCATGACATCCACGTTGTGCTTGCCGAAGAGGTGCTGATACTGCGCGTAGATGTTGCCTTGGAGGTTGTATTTGTACTTAGCATTGCGCCAAGTGTTTCCAAAGTAGTTGTTGGAAGCGGAATAAGGAGAGATTTCGGTTCTCTGGTCACCCTCGCTGTAGTCACCGCCGACATTGGCGTGGATGTGGAGGTCTTCAAAGCCGTGAATCTTGTAGTCCAGTTCCAAGTTACCAATCAAGGACGTGCTCTTGGCATGGTCGTTTTTCAGTTCGAGCATGGCGAGCGGGTTGGCAGTGTTCTTGGTGTTGGGCTGAGCCGTCCAAGAGGGGTCGCTGAAGGAGGCACCGTCCGACATGTGCTGATAGTAGCCTCCGGTGAAGCGGCTGTAGGGATTGCCTTCTTCAAAATAGACGGGCTGCGTCGGGTCCATGGACAAGGCTGCGCCAATGGCACCTTGGTCAGCATAGCGGTTCTTCGCTGCCATGTACTTGGCATTGAGGTTCACGCTGAGGTGGTCGTTGAAGAAGGTCGGCGCGAGATTGACGGAGGCAGTGAAACGTTCAAAGCTGCTGGTCTTGAGCGTACCTTCATCGTTGGTGTAGCCGAGGCTGACGCGATAGGGCAGGAAGCCCAAGCCGCCGTTGACGGAGAGATTGTGGTCGTGGCTGACGGAAGTCTGGTAGATTTCGTCTTGCCAGTCGGTGTTGGCAGTGCCAAGAGGCAGGGTGGCTTCGCTGCCGAAGCGTTCCTGCACCATCTGACGGAATTCGTCGCCGCTGAGGACGTCAAACTTCTTGGCAAGCGTTCCGATGCTGACACTACCGTTGTAGGTGATTTGCGGACGGCTGTTCTTGCGGCCCTTCTTGGTGGTGATGATGATGACACCGTTGGAGGCGCGAGAACCGTAGATGGCAGTGGCGGAAGCATCCTTCAGGACGGTGAAGCTGGCGATGTCTTCAGGATTGACCATTGCCAAGGGGTTGGAAAGACCCTGCACGCCTTCGTTGTCCATGGCGAGACCGTCGATGACGATGAGCGGGTCGTTGGAGGCGTTGAGCGAAGAACCACCGCGGATGCGGATGGAAGCGTTGGCACCCGGCTCACCACCCTTGGTGGCTACATCGACACCGGCAACCTTACCAATGAGCATGTCCTGCGCATTGGTCGTGATGCCCTTGGTCATTTCGTCGGGTTTGATGGCGGTCACCGAACCGGTGGCGTCTGCCTTCTTCACTTTGGCGTAGCCGACCACCACCGCCTCGTTGAGGGTGGAGTTGTCTTCAAGTGTGATGACAACGGTGCCGTCGGCTTTCACGTTGGACACTTTGTAGCCGATGTAGCTCACGCGAATCATCGTGCCGGGCTTCACGTCGAGGCGGAAGTTACCGTTCACGTCGGTTTGTGTGGCTGTCTTCGTGCCGGGCACGGTGACAGTGGCAAACACCACGGGCTCACCGGATTTGTCTTGCACATGTCCTTGCACCTTCAAGGTCTGAGCCGAGGCGCTGAGTGACATGCAAGCTCCTGACAACACCAGTGCCAGTAGCTTAGCGTTAATATTAGGTTTTCTCATGTTATTAAACTGGGTTAAGTTTACATGCAATGCGGAGGGAGTTGGGGTCACTGTGCCTTGATGGCGATGGCGAAGCCGCCGCCGGAGGCTGCGCGGAGTTTAATTCGCGTTTTGGAAGTGACGTTCATCTGTTTGATGGTGTATGCCTTGGGGTTCTTGTCCCAAGAGGCGTCTTTGGCGTCGGCATAGATGGTGGCGACGTATTTCTTGCCAGGCGTCAGGAAGTCAAGGTTGAAGTTGGCATCGTGTCCGTTCTCGTCTGCCGTGCAACCGACGAACCAGTCCTCTGAGCCTTTGGCTTTGCGGGCGATGGTGATGAAGTCTCCGGGTTCTGCCTCAAGATAGACGCTCTTTTCCCAGTCGAGGGCGACGTCTTTGATGAACTGGAAGGCATCGAGATGTGCTTCGTAGTGTTCGGGCACATCGGCTGCCATTTGCAGCGGGCTGTACATGGTGACGTAGAGCGCGAGCTGACGGGCGATGGTGGTGCGGACGCGGCTGTTGTTCCCAGGGTTCATTTTGGAGCAGTCGGTCTCAAAGATGCCGGGCGTGTAGTCCATCGGACCGCCGATGAGGCGAGTGAAGGGAAGAATGGTGGTGTGGTCCACGGCATTTCCGCCAAAGCTTTCGTACTCTGTGCCTCGTGCGCTCTCGTTTCCGATGAGGTTGGGCCAGGTGCGGCAGATGCCGGTCGGACGGGTGGCTTCGTGTGCGTTCACCATGATGTGATAGTCTGCGGCTTTCTCAATGCAATATTGATAGTGGTTGTTCATCCACTGACCGTAGTGATGCTCGCCGCGCGGCACGATGTTGCCGACGTAGCCGCTCTTGACGGCGGGATAGCCATGATCCACCATGAACTGATAGGCTTTGTCAAGGTGACGCTCATAGTTGCGGGCGGAGGCGGAAGTCTCATGGTGCATAATCATCTTGACGCCTTTGGCAGCGGCATATTTCTGAATCTCGTTCACGTCAAAGTCGGGATAGGGCGTGACGAAGTCGAAGACATAGTCCTTCTCGTGTCCGAACCAGTCTTCCCAGCCCACGTTCCAACCTTCAACGAGCACGGCATCAAAACCGTGGGCGGCGGCAAAGTCGATGTAGCGCTTCACGTTGGCGGTGTTGGCAGAGTGCGTGCCGTTGGGTTTAGCATGTTCAAAATCGGTTTCGCCGAGCTTCACGGTGCTGAAATCGTTGGTGTAGCTCCAGGTTCCTTTATTAGTAATCATGTCCCACCAAACGCCGATGTATTTGGTAGGCTTAATCCAAGAGGTGTCCTTAATCTTACACGGCTCGTTGAGATTGAGCGTGAGACGAGACGCGAGGATGTCGGTGGCTTTGTCACTGACGATGACGGTGCGCCAAGGAGAAACGCAGGGTGCTTGCAGATAGCCTTTGTCTCCGCGGGCGTCGGGAGTGAGCCAACTGTTGAAAGTCATCGTCTTGTCATCATAGTTGAGGTGCATGGTGGAGTAGTCGATGCAGGCTGCTTCGTGGAGGTTGATGTAGAGTCCGTCGTCGCTCTTCATCATCAGCGCTGTCTGCACGCCTCCTTCCCAAATGGGGGTTTGCGAAGAGTTCTGCGTCACGGCAGCTTTCATTTTGCCGCGAATCTCGCTGAGGCGGGAGGTGACGGTTTCATATTCCTGCGTGTCATAGTCTCCGGGCAGCCACCAGGCGGTGTGGTCGCCAGCCATGGCGAACTGGCTGTGCTCTTCTTTGATGACGAAGTAGGTCAGGTTCTTCTGTTCGGGGAACTCATAGCGGAAGCCGAGCCCATCGTCAAAGAGTCGGAAGCGAAGACGGATGAAGCGGTCGTTTTTGGGTTGGTTGAGGGTGACGCAGAGTTCGTTGTAGTGGTTACGGATGCTGCTTTCTTCTCCCCAAACGGGAGTCCAGGTCTCGTCAAAGGCGGATGTCTTTTCTTCGGTTTTGACGAAGCCGGTCATGAGGTCGGCTTTTTGTTCAAGTTTGGAGGCATCGGCTCGCGTCTTGAACTCGAAGTCCTGTGCTTTGTTGGGGTCTTCCTGTTTCAAGGCAATGCCGAGATGAGAGGGACGGATGACGTCCTTCCCTTTGTAGGTGAGTTGATAGGTGGGGCGTCCCTCAGCATCAAGGCTGAAGTCCATCTTGAGTTCGCCGTTGGGCGAAAGGAGTTGCTGTCCTGCGGCGGTGAGGCTGAGGAAGCAGGCAGCGAGAATGAAAACTTGTTTTTTCATGGTTTGCAAAAAAGCGGGGTCAATAATTTTTGGAATAAAGGGGGGTGCACAAAAGAAAGTGGTTACGTTTTCTACCTCATTTTTGGAACACCCCAAAGAGAAAGTCGGCGAAGCCATGCTACCGCTTCGCAATGGCTGATTTAAGGTTGTTTTGAAAACTGGACGTGGCAAAAGTACGGGTTATTAATACGCACACGCCGGAGTGTAATAAAAATATAAATTACGAGAACTTAAAATTTCGGTTAAGTCGCAGATTTCTAGCATGATGTGTGAAAAGGTTATGAAGAATTATATAAATGTTTGTGAAGACTTTTAGGCGGAAAAAACCACGTTTTTTCATCTAAATGAGCTATAAATGAGGAGAGGATGAGGAGAGGATGAGCTGAGGTTGAGTTGAGGTTTGATTTCTTAGAGATGAACTTTGAGAATGGAGGCAGAAGCATGGCGAGCGATGTGACTGACAAACACCGATTCTTCCGACACAACTCAGAAATCACAGGAAAAACCTTCCCCGACTACGACCCCTACACCATACAACGGGCTGAGGTTTATAGTTGAACGGTCATTCCTGCACAATCGACCGGTTTTTATATCCCCGACAACAACCATCTTCAGCACACTAAAAAACGCGACAGCCCCTTCTCACGAAGAAGCTGCCACTCAACTTATCAGTATTTACCTAAAACTTCTATAACTGAACGTTTGACTTCGGTTCAGTTCTCTTCAACATTATGCGTAGGCTTTGTGTAAACTATGAGAATTTATTGTATCACTTAATATCTTATTGAAAATCCAAGATGAAGATGTCGCGGGGCGCAAGGCGAAGGGTGTCGCCGAGACTGACCGTGCGGTCGGTGATGACTTCGCGGGCGACGGATTCAGGCAGCACCTCGGCGTAGCGTCCAAGCGGAAGCTCCACCTCTTGGTTCGTACCGTTCATGATTACGGTGACGGTGCGACCTTCGGCTTGGCGAGAATAGACGTAGGTGCCGTGGTTGATGGCATAGTGGCGAAGCGTTCCGCGGCTGATGGCATCGTTTCCACGACGCCACTGCAGCAAGCGACGGGTGAAATCATGGGTTTCACGCATTAGCGGCGTGAGTCCCTCGCCGCTGAGGGCGTTGATGGTGTCGCCACTGAATCCACCCGGGAAATTGGCTCGGAGCAAGCCATCGCCGCCGCCCTTGTTTGCCGCCATGGCAAGTTCGTCGCCGACATAGAGCTGCGGGATGCCGCGCAGGGTCAGCAAGAGCGTGAGTGCCTGACGATAGCGGGTCGTGACGGATGCTTGAATCGGCACTCGGGCGAAACGGTCCGTGTCGTGGTTGCTGAGGAAGGTCAGCAGATGGGTCGGGTCGGCATAGACCGCATCTTGCGAAATGTACTCGTAGATCCGTGCCAGTCCCTTGTCCCAATCGTTGGTTTCCTCGTCGAGGGCACTGTTCAGCAGTCCCATGAGCGGGAAATCCATGACGGTGGGAAGTTCGGAATCGTTGTCCTGTCCTGCCAGTTTGGAACCTTTCTGCCACTGACTGACGCCCACGTTGTGGTTGAGCCAAGTTTCTCCGACGATGTTGAAGTGAGGATATTCAGCCAGCAAGGCTTGGTTCCAGCGCGCCATGGCTTGGCGGTCGGCGTAAGGATAGGTGTCTTGACGGATGCCGTCGATGCCGGCATACTCTGTCCACCAGATGCTGTTTTGAGTGAGATATTTCCAAACGTGCGGATTGCGCTGATTCAAGTCGGGCATGACCTCCACGAACCATCCGTCCCGGGCATTCGTTTTGTCTGCTTCGCTGCCGTGGATGTCGGTGACGGCTGAGATGCGATAGGAGGTTTGCACATAGCGGCTTCCGCAGTTGAACCAGTCGTCGTCGGGGCGGTCGCGAAAAAGGAAGTTCTCCGAGCCGCAGTGATTGAACACCATGTCCTGGATGACTTTCATGCCACGCTTGTGAGCCTCATCAATGAAGCGGACGTATGCCTCGTTGCCACCGAATCGAGGGTCAATCTCGTAGTAGTCGGTGATGGCATAGCCGTGATAAGACGTGGAAGGCATGTCGTTCACCTGCAGCGGCGTGGGCCAGACGGTCGTCACACCAAGGTCGTTCAGATAGTCCAACGCCTTTGTCATGCCGGCGAGGTCTCCGCCGTGTCGTGCGTTGGGTTCCTGCGAGGCAGTCTGCTCCTTCAGTCCCTTGACCACATCGTTTGAGGGGTCTCCATTGACAAAGCGGTCGGGCATGAGGAGATAGACCACGTCGGAGGCATCAAAACCCTGGGCACGCGTTTTTTGGTCGCGCTGACGCAGTTCGTAGGGCAGCGTCTTCACCTTTCCGGCTTTTCTGAGGTGGATGGAGAAAGTTTGCGCCGGCGCATGCTTGGTTTGCAGATATAAAAGAAGATAGTTTGTGTTGGTCGGACGAACAATGGAGTCAATGCTGACGCCGTGGGCATCAAGTGTCACCTCGCTGCGTCCCACCTCGGGAGCATGAAGCAGAAGTTGCAACGAAGCATCGTGCATGCCACTCCACCAAAACGCAGGCTGCACCTTGAGCGCAGGCTCTCCGGACTTGCTCCGCCGGGAAGCGGCAGAGGAAGAAGATGTCAGCGCAACGACGCTGAAAAAAAGCGTGAAAAGACGTAAGGAATGCCACATGCGAACATGGTTTTGTTTCTGCTGCAAATTTATTCTTTTCTCTCGCGGGAATGCAAGCGAATGTAAGAGAAATATAAATAGCGAAATAAACTAATATATTGAATTACAGGTAGAACAAGCTTTCAAGCACCTCAAAAAATAGAAACGGAATCACAACGCTGAACGGGAGAAAAAGGCTTCGTTCTTTGACTCTTAAAAATAATTTAATACTTTTGTCATGCCATTGACGTCGTCGATACTGGCGTTACGTCTTTATCTTCAACACGAGAATACTATGAAATTACCCCTTCTGTTTGCCATCCTGACGATGACAACTGCCTTGTCCGCCCAGAATCTGAAGATTAGTCCGACCATTGAGCAGCAACTCAAGGAACTTGATGAGATTGTGGAGAACAAAGCCAGCTATCACGCAGAGAGAGAGAAACAAGCCGCTCAACTCAAGCAACAGGCAAAAAGCGCACAAGGACAAAGACGCGTCAATCTTCTCAAAGAAATTTTTGACCTCTATTCGCACTTCCAAGTGGATTCCGCACAAATCTATCTCGACATGCTGGAAAACATGCCCGAAGTGAAACAAGAGCCTGCACTCGTGGCTCTCACGCAAATCGCACAAGCGGAAATCCAGACCGTCGCCGGACTCTATGCCGACGCCGAAAACGCACTCAACAGCGTGGACCCGACGCTCATCACTCCCGAAAGACAAGATTTGCGACTCTACTACTACAGAACACGACGAACACTCAGCGGATGGATGGCGCACTACTCTCAATTTGAGAAGGTCAAGAAACAATGGGAACAGAAGGTGTGCCGCTTCCGAGACTCGCTCATCAGCATCGACCCTAATCCCATCACCTGCAACGTGGTGCGCGCCGACAAAGCCAACGCAGAAGGAAAACCTGCGGAAGCTCTGAAGTTCCTCCTTCCACTCACAAAGGGAATGGACAGCAACCTGCCGGATCCCTACGTTTGCTTCACACTCGCAGAAGCCTACAATGCCCTCGGGATACAAGAAAACACACTTTCCTATCTCATCAAAACTGCCAAAGCAGACCTGCAACAAGGAACCACAGAATACATGGCGCTCCCTTGGCTCGCACAACTCCTCTTTGAAGCTGGACAGGTCGAAAGGGCTTATGTCTATCTCCTCTGCGCCATGGAAGACGCCAACTTCTGCAACGCCTCGCTCCGCTCCATCGAGGCCTCAAGCGTCTTCCCCATCATTGACCGACAATACAAACAAACCACACACGAACAACACCAGCGCGAACGAATTCTGCTCTACGTCATGGCAGGACTCCTCGTCGTCGTGCTCCTCATCGTCGTGCTCCTCATCCGCCAAATGAGAAAACTACACCAACTCCGGAAAAAACAGACGGAGACCAACAAGAATCTGGAGGAAACCAACAGAGCCATGCAGCAAACCATGGAAAAACTGAACCAAACAAACGAAACGCTGCAGCAAACCTACGCGGCACTGAGACTTACGGACAAAATGAAGGAGGAATATATCGCTCGCTACCTCGACCAGTGTCGAACCTACATCGAGGAGATGGAGAAGAATCGCAAAGACTGTCTCCGAATGCTCAAACAGCACCAGATTGAAGAACTCTACCGGACACTTAAAAGCGAACAGCACATCCAAGACGAGCAGGAAAAATTCCTCATTGACTTCGACACATCATTCCTGACACTCTTCCCAAACTTCATCAGACAATTCAACGAACTCCTCAAACCGGAAGAACGCATCGTGACGAAATACGAAAACCAACTGACCACGGAAATGCGCGTCTTTGCACTCATCCGACTCGGAGTGAAGGACACACAGAAAATTGCTCACTTCCTCAACTTCTCCATCGCCACTGTCTATAACTACCGCTCCAAAATGCGAAACCGAGCCCTCGGCAACCCCGCCGACTTCGAAGCAAGAGTGGCGGAACTGTAGAAACTTCTCCTCTTTAATCTTCCAACGCTCCCTGACGACGTTTTGACAATTACTTGATAGTACTTTTAGTAAGGGGTGTTCTAAAAATTAGGTTGAGTTGATTTTTGATTTCTTAGCGATGAACTTTTGTCAGTTGAGGAAGGAGCATAGCGGGCTATGTGACTGACGAAACTTACAAAAGGGCGCGCTAAGAAACGAAAAGCAACCAAAACGTAAGCACTTTCTTTTGAACGTTCCTTATTCCGTAATTTTTAGAACACCCCTATAAGGGGTGGCGCATCGCGTCACCTCTTTTTGTGTTACGCGCAATCAAACCGTGGTCAAACTCTCCGAGGCAGCTCTTCCGACACCTTGGACCTGAAACTCGGAATGGAGCATCGCCGACAAAAAACAGTCGGAAAGAATCGTGACGAAAGCATGCACTATACGTAAATAAAAGGGGAAAGAAAAAAACTCTGCAAACTATACACGATCCCTACATTATGCTCTTTATCCTGCTGATTCTCCGCGCGTTACAAAATGTATAGTTTGTGCTCCAAACCCTACACAAACCATATATTGAGGTGTTCAAAACCCTACACAAAACGAAACGCAAACCCTACACAAAACGAAGCACAAACCCTACACAAAACGGCGCGCAGTTTTACTTAGGTGCGCACCTAAGAAAAATTAGGGGAAGGCTAAGAAAAATTAGGGGAAGGCTAAGAAAAATTAGGGGAAGGCTAAGAAAAATTTGAGGAAGGGAAAGAAAAATTTGAGGAAG
>NZ_JADYUH010000099.1 GCF_021531665.1 Prevotellamassilia timonensis | reverse complement strand
CCGTGAATCACCCAGAATAGCCATATAGGTCAGACTGAATTTCAAATATGCCACTTTTTAAAGTGGGCTCAATTTATAATACTCCAAAGAATACATTACCACTAATTTTGCTTGTCGCAAAAATGTTGTATATTTGCGACAAAATTAAATCCTAATTCAAATGCAATCTCTTGAAGATATAATAATTACGAATATATCAAAACGCGGTAGGGGAACAATAGTATCCCCTCTTGATTATGCGGGATATGGAGATTCAAAGGCTGTCCAAAAAGCCTTTGAACGACTTACTGCAAACGAGAAGCTGATAAGAGTGGCACGTGGTGTCTATTGTTATCCAAAGATTGATAAGGTTTTGGGATTGGGTATTCTTTATCCTACCATTGAGGAGATAGCCGCCGCTATAGCAAGGCGCGACAAGGCCAAGATAGTTCCGACCGGGACGTATGCGCTTAATAAGCTTGGGTTATCAACCCAGTTGCCGATGAATGTGGTATATCTGACAGATGGATCGCCACGTAAAGTAAAATTGGAAGGAAACAGGGGCATACAGTTCAAACATACTGCTAAAAAAAATCTGGCTTTTCAGAATGAAATCGCAATGCTTCTCACATTTGCCTTGCGTGAAATCGGAGAAAACAATATCAACGATACCCAGCTTGCCCATGTCCGTAATCTGGTCAAGTCCATACCACTTGAAACAATAAAAAAGGATTTTGCCTTGATTCCGGCATGGATACGTAAAATTATACTCGATTCCTATGAATAAATTTCTGACACTTACCGAGGCTCAAAGAAGAACAGTGTTTGAGCAGACAGCCGCAAATATAAAACTTCCTGTAGCTTCCATTGAGAAAGATTTTTGGGTAACTGAGATACTCAATATTCTTTTCTCACTGACATACGCAGACAAGATGGTGTTCAAGGGTGGTACATCACTCAGCAAAGTTTGGGGTGTCATCCGACGGTTCTCAGAAGATATTGACATTGCCATAGATCGCAGTATGTTTGAGATAGAGGGAGATGTGACCAAGAAACAACTGAAGAAGTTGCGCAAAGCTTCGTCGGTATTTGTCCGGGATACTCTTGCCAATGACCTAACATTGGCGGTAGAACAAGCAGGATTAAGTGAATTTGTGATGATTAAGGCTGCCCCCGATGGAGAAGGAGACGCGACATATCCTGAACCTCGACAGATTCATATAATCTATAAGTCGATACTACCCTCTGGAACTAATCCATATCTCCGTGATGAGGTACTGCTGGAAGTTGGAGCACGTTCTCTGTTTGAACCTACAGCCAAAGCAAAGGTTGAATCCTTTGTAACTGGGGCGTTTCCGCATCTTACATCAAATGACAGTGAAGTTCAGATTGTTGCCGCTGTTGCAGAAAAGACATTCCTTGAAAAGGCATTCCTGCTTCACGAGTTATTCACAACCGATGGTTGCCGGAATGCCAATCGTAAATCAAGGCACTTGTATGATCTATACAAGATGTATGAAGCTGGAATTGCCGACAAGGCTATTCCTAATGATGATCTCTGGGAAACCATTCGCCATCATCGAGAGGTATTCACTTCAACACGGGATGTAGACTATACTCCGGACATTCGTAAAAGGATTACCCTCACTCCCCCTGAAGGTGTCATCGAGGAATGGAAAAATGACTATGATACTATGGTTATGAATATGATATACGAGGATAATGTTCCATCATTTGCGGACATCCTTGGAATTGTGGTAAAAATAGAAAATATGTTCAAGGCTTAATATTCAAGTTTATACTATCAAACTATGGAAAAGTATTTTAAACAAAGCGTAATAGAAGGGCTGAAATGTTACTAATCTTTCTGTAGAGCATGGTTGAATTACACTTTTCTCTTATTCCCTTGCTTATAAAATTACACTTTTCCCTATTTTGACTACTCGGGAAATTACACTTTTTCCTTATTCCTAAGTTTCGAGGTGTTCTGCCGTCATATTACAGAAAGTGGAGGAATGGCGAAACTGAAAACGCGAGGAAGACGCGTTGAAGTGTCGCGAGGGGGAACGTCTGAACGGTTCGCACCAAACACTTTCACAGTGCCGGTTCGCCCCAAAGTCAAAGCATTTTTCGCGACGCCGAGACTTCAAGGGGGCGCAAAGGAAGCAAAACTTGTGCCACTTTGCACGAAAAAAGGAAGACGCCGAAAAAATATAAAAAGGAAGCGCGCGCCTCGCGCGCGGTTTCACCTTTCATACCTATACGTTTTTCAAGGGTACATGCATTTCCTCCAAACCCTACACAGTTGGGGCTTAAAGTTTGATAATCAAAGGGGTTAGGTGTGTAGGGTTTGGTCTGCAAATCCTACACAAAACCCTTCATTGTGTAGGGTTGTGCGGCGGAGTGTGTAGGGTTGTGGGGAAGCGAAAAATATAAATGTAGGGTTGGGCGGAAATATGCAAAAACGCGGTTTTCATCCTACATTTTTGCTCTTCAAGGGGCCTTTGTCGATGAGAAAAGAAAAACCAAGAAAGCCCCTTGAAGAGTATGGCGGCTACAGAAAAACATTCCTCTGCCCCACAACGGGGACGCCACCTGTGCCACCTTACTTCGGCGCTGTCGCTGCAGCAAGAT
>NZ_JADYUH010000098.1 GCF_021531665.1 Prevotellamassilia timonensis | reverse complement strand
TTCTGAGTTACCCAGTCTCCTGTACTTCTCTACAAATAGGTTTATGGAATCTTTTCAAAGAACTTTTGCTGTCGCTCGGAACTCACGGGCATCCCCGTTTTTTCCGTCAGCGAGTGCAAAAGTACGGCGACTTTCTGAACCAAGCAAGACTTTGACTCAAAAAATTTGAGAAAATCTGCGTTTTTCTGCTTTTGAGGGGGATTGCGAAGGGTTTGGCGTGCGGTTTGTAAAGCGCAGGTGACAGTTTGGAAGGGCTGTTTGCGCACGAATCGCCCAGAAATTTCCTTTGAACGCGAATCAAACGGATGGGCGAAGGGGGCGAAGGCAGAGCGAAGGGAGCGAAGGGAGAACAGGATGTGGATTAGAAAATAGAGCCGGTTTGAGGGATTTCTGCACGTTCTATACACATTATATAATATATAGGCATATAGGTGATACCATTCTTTGTATAGACTTCACGCTCATTATCCAGCACGATGGCGGAAGGAATGTTGTACTCTTTTTCCTGCAATAATTTGTCAAGTGCCCTATGTGACGTGTAGTCCTTTCCAGACTTGACTTCAATGGGTAGAACTGTCATTTCGTTTCCATTGTTTACAAGAAAATCAACCTCCCCCTTTTTCGCATTGTCATAATAGTATAGGTTGTGACCATGTGCCTTCAACTCCTGAGCGACTACACTCTCATAAACAGAACCAAGATTAACGCTTCTTTCTTGTTTCATCACGGGAGCTATATTATACTCGTACAATCGTCCGGTGAGCATCCCCACGTCGTTGAGATAGAGTTTCAAAAGATTCTTTTGCACGGACTCTGACAGTGGATATTTGGGATTGGAGATAGCGTGTACGTCAAGGGCGATTCCAGCGGATGCGAGGTATTCAAATTCTTCGGCATACCATTCAAACCTGTCGCCCTTCTTGTCTCGGATGTCTTTTGCCACAATGCGTTTTTTCTTATTTTCCATCTGAGACACAATCATGTCATAAATACGGCGGATGAGCAGTTTCTTGCTTGACTCCTTCTCATACTTGGCGGCATCCTCTTTGTAGAGGTCGCGGATTGACTCTTGAATCTCTCGAACTCGAACGATGTTGTGTGTCTCCAAGTATGTATTGACGACATCCGGCAGTCCCCCTACCAATAAGTATTTCCTAAACTCGCCCAACATCTTTTCATGCAGTTCTTCTGTGAGCGAGATTTGCTTTCTAAAACAATGATGAACATGCTCAAGAGCTTCCCTCCCCCAACCTTCTGCCATCAGCCATTCTTCAAAGTCAAGCTGATACATCTGCTTGCGGATGATGCTTCCGACCGGGATTGAAACCGTATTGCGAAGAGCTATGCCTAACAAACTACCACTGGCGATATAGGTAAACTTGCCTTCTTCGCGCAAAAATTTCAGCATGGTGAGATATTGGGGGTAATACTGAATCTCGTCAAGGAAGACAAGCGTGTCGGACTTATCACCCAGTTTTCCGCCTGCAAGCATGCTCAGCGTCAAATAGAACTCTTCCAATTTGTGAATATTGCGAAAGAGCCCCTCCGATTCATCGTCTCTGACAAAGTTCACCTCAACGAAATTCTTGAAAAGGCGATTGCCCACCTCACGAATGATGAATGACTTGCCTATCTGCCTGGCTCCCTCCACTACCATTATCTTATCACTGCCGGAGCGTAGATGTGCCTCAATATCTTTGCTAATCTTTCTGTAGAGCATGGTTGAATTACACTTTTCTCTTGTTTATTTGCTTGCAAAATTACACTTTTTCCTTATTTTCTTGATTGCAAAATTACACTTTTCTCTGTTTTGACTACTCGGGAAATTACACTTTTTCCTTATTTCTAAATTTCGAGGTGTTCTGCCGTCTTATTTCAGAAAGTGGAGGAATGGCGAAACTGAAAACGCGAGGAAGACGCGTTGAAGTGTCGCGAGGGGGAACGTCTGAACGGTTCGCCCAAAGACTTTCACGGTGCCGGTTCGTCCCAAAGTCAAAGCATTTTTCGCGACGCCGGGACTTCAAAGGGGCGCAAAGGAAGCAAAACTTGTGCCACTTTGCACGCAAAAAGGAAGACGGCAGAAAAATATAAAAAGGAACCGCGCGCGAGGCGCGCGTATTCACCTTTCATACCTATACGTTTTTCAAGGGTACATGCATTTCCTCCAAACCCTACACAGTTGGGGTTTAAAGTTTGATAATCAGAAGGGTTTGGTGTGTAGGGTTTGGTCTGCAAATCCTACACAAAACCCTTCACTGTGTAGGGTTGCGCGGCGAAGTGTGTAGGGTCGTGTTGAAGCAAAAAATATAAATGTAGGATTGGGCGGAAATAGGCAAAAACGCGGTTTTCATCCTACAATTTTTGCTCTTTGAGGGAACCTGTGTCGATGAGAAAAGAAAAACCAAGAAAGCTCCTTGAAGAGTATGGCGGCTACAGAAAACATTCCTCTGCCCCACAACGGGGACGCCACCTGTGCCACCTTACTTCGGCGCTGTCGCTGCAGCAAGATAGCGTGCGCCTTCGGCGCTGCGGCTCCCGCCGCCATCTTCGCGGGCGTATAGCCCTCCAGGCTAATCTTTCCTTGCAGCCTACTAACCCCGGGCTGCAGCCCGAGGTT
>NZ_JADYUH010000097.1 GCF_021531665.1 Prevotellamassilia timonensis | reverse complement strand
ATTCATTCGTTCAATTTCTGAACAATTCGTGTTCCAAAAACAAGAATTTTTCTCCATTAATGCCCATTAATTGTCTCATTAAATGCCTCATTAAATTCTGAACATTTCTCGCGTTTCGTGTTCAAAAACAAATTAATGGCTTTTTAATGAATCAAATTTATGAACATTAATGTTTCAAAAAAAGGACCTTTCGTCTCTTTGTCTTTTTGACTCTTAGTCTCTTTGACTCTTTACCTTTCACCCATTCGCGAGATTCGTGTTTCATAAAGGTGAACGTAGCAAAGCGAAAGTTGGTGGCAAAGGAAAGTAGGAGGCAAGTGCCTTTTGGGTTGGCATTTACCTCCTACTGTTTTTTTTCATGTACGTGTCCGAATTTCTTCTTATTTTAACGGATGAACCATTGAATGTCGGAGAGTATCTCTGAGCACGATAATTGCACCGGTCTGTGTGACGGACAGTTCTTTCGCGCAGTCATTTCACCAGCACTTTTCGCACTGTCGCTTCAGCAGCACCTTTCGCGCGGTCACTTCAGCACCTTTCGCGCAGTGCCATCGGAGTAGCGCACGATGACCGCGCCGCGTTGTTTGCCGTTGATTAGTTTGCCATTCAGGTCGTAGCAGCTGACAATGGTGGGTGCAGTCTTGTCTGTCTCCAATTCTTCTATGCCGGTAGGCATAACCACAATTTTATATTCGCTCCAAGGGTCTTGAGCTTGATAGACAGCCTTGGCATACTCGTCCACCACATAGACTGTTTCTAACGGAGTGCCATCAAATATAGATCCTAGCGTGCCGGGAGGTGTGGAGGGGAGCATATAGATGGCGGTCAAACTGCTGCATCCATTGAAGCAGCCATCGACCAAGCTCGTGACGGAGTTGGGAATGGTGATGGCGGTCAAACTGCTGCATTCATTGAAGCAGTATTTTCCCAAACTCTTGACGGAGTTGCCAATGGTGATGGAGGTCAAACTCCGGCAATTCTCGAAACAGCAAACTCCCAAACTCGTGACGGAGTTGGGAATGGTGATGGAGGTCAAACTGCTGCATCCATTGAAGCAGCCATCGTCCAAACTCGTGACGGAGTTGGAAATGGTGATGGAGGTCAAACTCCAGCAACCAGAGAAGCAGCCTTCTCCCAAACTCGTGACGGAGTTGGGAATGGTGATGGAGGTCAAACTGCTGCAATCACGGAAGCAGCAACCTCCCAAACTCGTGACGGAGTTGCCAATGGTGATGGAGGTCAAACCGCTGCAATCAGCGAAGCACTTATCTCCCAAACTCGTGACGGAGTTGGGAATGGTGATGGAGGTCAAACTGCTGCAATTCCAGAAGCACCATTCTCCCAAACTCGTGACGGAGTTGGGAATGGTGATGGCGGTCAAACTGCTGCAATCAGCGAAGCACTTATCTCCCAAACTCGTGACGGAGTTGGGAATGGTGATGGCGGTCAAACTGCTGCACCTCCAGAAGCACCATTCTCCCAAACTCGTGACGGAATATGTGATGCCATTATAAGTCACTGTTTCAGGAATCACTACATCACCGGAGTATTCATTATAATACGAGCCAGGAGAGTCTCCCTTAAAAGTGACCGTAGCCGTCTTGTTGTCTGCATTCAGATCGTAGAAAATGCCATCTACCTCTGCGTCATGAGCCCGGGCAGAAAGGGAAAGACATAAAAGGGTAAGGAGTAAAAAGAATTTGTTCATGTGAATAAATATTAGGATGTGCAACCATTCATTGGCTTGTCTAAAGTCCTAAGTCAATGGGAACGGGCGCGCACCGTGTTAAACAATAGGGAGGCTTGAAGCCTCTGTCTAAAAATCGTTTGCCTTGCCGCCGCGCGATGGGTGACGATGCGAAGGCTTGTGCGTGCGTTGTAAAGTGTCTGTTTCGTGGAGGCGACTGTTCTTTCGCACTGTCACTTCAGCACCTTGCGCGTAGTGCCATCGGAGTAGCGCACGATGACCGCGCCGCGTTGTTTGCCGTTGATTAGTTTACCATTCAGGTCGTAGCAGCCGACAAGGGTGGGTGCAGTCTTGTCTGTCTCCACTTCTTCTATGCCGGTGGGCATAATCACAATCTCATATGCGTTCCAAGGCGCTCGAGCCTGATAGGCAGTCTTGGCATCCTCGTCCACCACATAGACTGTTTCTAACGGACTGCCATCAAATATCCAATCTCCTGTGCTGGGAGGTGTGGAGGGGAGCATATAGATGGAGGTCAAACTGCGGCAATCAGCGAAGCAGTAATCTTCCAAACTCGTGACGGAGTTGGGAATGGTGATGGAGGTCAAACTGCGGCAATCCTTGAAGCAGCCATATCCCAAACTCGTGACGGAGTTGGGAATGGTGATGGCGGTCAAACTGCTGCAATTCGAGAAGCAATACCCTCCCAAACTCGTGACGGAGTTGGGAATGGTGATGGAGGCCAAACTGCTGCAATCAGAGAAGCAGCCATATCCCAAACTCGTGACGGCGTTGGGAATGGTGATGGCGGTCAAACTGCTGCAACCATAGAAGCAGCAATCTCCCAAACTCGTGACGGAGTTGGGAATGGTGATGGAGGTCAAACTGCTGCAACCAAAGAAGCACAGTTGTCCCAAACTCGTGACGGAGTTGGGAATGGTGATGGCGGTCAAACTGCTGCAATCACGGAAGCAGTATTCTCCCAAACTCGTGACGGAGTTGGGAATGGTGATGGCGGTCAAACTGCTGCAACCCCAGAAGCAGCTATTTCCC
>NZ_JADYUH010000096.1 GCF_021531665.1 Prevotellamassilia timonensis | reverse complement strand
TTCTTCGGGTGAAAATCTGACCTCGAAAATGTCATTCAAATCTGACGCAACTTATTATTTTCATATTACTTAATAGCGACCACAACCGTAAGCACTTTCTTTTGAACGTTCCTTATCCCGTAATTTATAGAACACCCCTCAAACAAACCCAAACCATGAGAACTATGAAAAACCTGGCGGCAACACTTTGCATCTTCCTCACAGCCGCGCTCACACTCACATCCTGCACAGAGGACTGGCTCTATTCCGAGGCTGACCTCTACGGGCGATGGAGCATCGAGGAAACATCCTTCAACCATGCCTACATACCTGGCGACCAATGGATTTTCTCACCCAACGGGAACTTCTATGCCTACGCCGCCACGCTGGAATCCGGACGTTGGCGCACGAACAGCAGTTCACGAATCACCATCTACTTCCCCGATGCGGAGGGCATGGATGTTTACGTGCGTCACTACGATCGCGACCGCGGAATCATGGAAGTGGACGTCACTGACTATGACAACCGCGAGAACTATCGTCTGCTCCTTTATTATATGAGCGCATACTAAATCCCTAAGGAATGTCTGTAAACGCGTGTTCTGTAAATCACGTCAAGTTGATTTTGGACACTCCCTCATTCCATGATTATCACAGCCCCTTGAATCTTTCTCCCCATGCACATTCCCTCTCAAGCCGAAATGGCGCAAATCGTCTCTCAGAAAGGACTATCCGTGGTCACTGCCGTGGCGGACAGACTCGGACTTGAATGTCACCTCGTGGGTGGAAGCGTCCGTGACATCCTCCTCGGACGCCCCTCCGTGGACCTTGACATTGTCGTCGTTGGCAGCGGCGTCACCCTTGCCAGAGAGGTCGCCCGCGAATTTGGAAAGGCTCACCTCTCCGTGTTTAAAACCTACGGCACGGCGCAGGTGAAACATCATGGGGTGGAATATGAGTTCGTGGGAGCACGCCGAGAGAGTTACCATGCCGACTCACGCAACCCGATTTGCGAGGACGGCACTTTGGAGGACGACCAAAAGCGGCGCGACTTCACCATCAACGCCCTTGCGGTTTGTCTCAACAGTGCTCGCCTCGGCGAACTGACCGACCCGTTCGGAGGACTCCAAGACCTGGAGGACAAACTGATTGTGACGCCGCTGGACCCCGACATCACCTTCAGCGATGACCCGCTCCGCATGATGCGCTGCGTGCGCTTCGCCACACAACTCAACTTCTCCATTGCCGACGAAACCTTTGAAGCACTGCGACGCAACTGCGAACGCATTCGCATCATCACCGCCGAGCGAATCACAACCGAACTGCGCAAAATCATCAACTCTCCCATTCCTTCCAAAGGCTTCGCCGACCTGCAACGCTGCGGATTGCTCCCCATCATCCTTCCCGAACTCTCCGCGCTCGACGTGGTGGAGACACGCAACGGCAGATCCCACAAGAACAACTTCTATCACACGCTCCAAGTGCTTGACACGCTTGCTGCCGCTGAAGCCTCGGAATACCTCCGCTGGGCTGCCTTGCTCCACGACATCGGCAAACCGCGAAGCAAGAAGTGGGAACAGGGCATAGGGTGGACCTTCCACAACCACGACTACCTTGGAAAGAAAATGATAAAGCCGCTCTTCCGCCGCATGAAATTGCCCTTGGATGAGCGAATGAAATATGTGGAAAAACTCGTCGGACTCCACATGCGCCCCATCGCCATTGCCGACGACAGCGTCACGGACAGTGCCGTGCGCCGTCTCCTCTTCGATGCTTCCGACGACATTGACGACCTCATGCAACTTTGCGAAGCGGACATCACGGGACGCAATGAGGAGCGCAACCGCCGTTTCCACGAGAACTTCCAAACCGTGCGGCGCAAACTGACGGAGATTGAGGAGAAGGACCGCCTCCGAAACTTCCAGCCTCCCGTGTCGGGCGAGGAAATCATGGAGATGTGCTCCCTTCCGCCTTCTCGCGAAGTCGGTGTGTTGAAGAGCGCACTGAAGGACGCCATCCTTGAAGGCATCGTGCCGAACGAACACGACCCCGCCCGCGCTTTTGTCGAAGAAAAGGCACGCGAGATGGGATTGCTGAAATGATAGCCTCTCTTTTTGGAATTCGTTGCTGTTGTTTTCACCGGATAGCAATCGTTTGAAGACTACACAAACCCTACGCAGGTGCGGAGCGAAACCGCCGCTGTGTAGGGTTTGTTGTAACCGCGTTTCAACTCTACACTGCTGCGTAACGAAATGGCCGCTGTGTAGGGTTTGTTGTAACCGCGTTTCAACTATACACTGCTGCGTAACGAAATGGCTGCTGTGTAGGGTTTGTTGTAACTGCGCATCAACTCTACACTATACGTAAATAAAAGGGGAAAACAAAAAACTATACAAACTATACACAAAACCCTACACAAACCCTACATTTCGCTGATTTTCCGCTCGTTACAAAGTGTATAGTTTGCGCTTCAAACTATACACAAACTATACACAAACTATACATCGAAGCGTGCAAAACCCTACACGTCAACTCTGCACAATACCGTGCACAGAAGCGTTCAAAACCCTGCACGAAACGGAGCGCAAACCCTGCACTGCAACGGCGCGCAGTTTACTCAAGAGCGTACCTAAGTGAAATTAGGAGAAGGCTAATTTTAACTAGGTGCGCTCCTAGTTTTTCTTAGGTGCGCTCCTAATTTTTCTTAGGTGCGCTCCTAGTTTCTCTTAGGTGCGCTCCTAGTTTTTCTTAGGTGCGCTCCTAGTTTTTCTTAGGTGCGCTCCTAGTTTTTCTTAGGTGCGCTCCTAG
>NZ_JADYUH010000095.1 GCF_021531665.1 Prevotellamassilia timonensis | reverse complement strand
CACCCATAGTTTTCACTATAAAAATACCCCTCTCATTGAGAATGCAACGCAATCTTAAATGAAAGAGCCGTGCAGGCTCAGTAGAAAATCAGTGGGGATTGTAATTAGTTTATGAAATTATGATTATCTTTGTATCATGGAGGATGTTTTTCTCAAAGCAATAGCAAGTGTAGTGTTGCCCGCCCAGATACTGGATTACTTTACCATAGTTGGAGTAGAACAGACGAAAACTGAGATTCACATCAGTTTAGACGAGCGTATGAACAAGGAACTGTCCGACGACGTCCATTTTGAGTCAAAGGGCTTTATGGAACCTGTTAATGTCACAGACTTTCCCATAAGAGACCATAAGGTCATCCTAAGGATAAGACGCAGGCGATGGACAGACACTCGTACTGGCAAAAGTTTTAGCATACCGATAGACCTTGATGTTGTAGCCAAGGGCACCCGTTACTCCAAAGAATTTGGAGCTTTTTTAAAAGAGACGTATGGAGACGTCCCCGGTGACCTGCCGTACGCTTGAGGATTTCTATCATATAGATGGACATACGTTTGAAAAGCAATATAAGGAAACACTCAGCAATTTTCGGCATTGGGATCAATTGGAGCATGCGGATGAATGGTTGCTGTTCCCCGAGAACATCGGCCCGCGAGTGGCTATAGACGAGTCGTCACTGTCCAACGGCGAGTTGTACACGTTCGTTACCAACCGTGAGGCACATACACGAGAGCAATCCCTAATAGCAGTCATTGCAGGCACAAAGTCTGAGGACGTGATATCTGTGCTTCAACGTATTGATGAGCATCAACGCAATGCCGTGGAGGAAGTTACGCTTGACTTGTCTGAGTCCATGCGTAAGATTGTGCGGATTGCCTTCCCCAAAGCCAGCCGTGTTATTGACCGATTCCATATTCAGAAACTGGCTTGTGAGGCCGTTCAGGAACTGCGCATCAAGCATCGTTGGGATGCCATCCAGCAGGCAAACGATGAGATGGAGGAAGCAAAGCTGGGTGGAAAGGATTATGTACCATTCAGGTATCCAAATGGCGACACACGCAAGGAACTGCTGATACGCTCGCGCTATCTGCTTTTTAAATCGGCCGAAAAATGGACAGACAGACAGAAACAACGTGCGGCAATACTCTTTGAAGAATATCCGGACATAAAAACAGCCTATGGCCTTTGTCATTCTCTACGAATGATCTTTTCAAAAAACACGATAAAGGATGCTGCACGCCTGTCTATGGCACGTTGGTACAACAAGGTCGAAGAAGCAGGGTTGCACTCATTCAATGTCATCGCTGCTACCTTCTACGAACACTATGACGAGATACTGAACTTCTACAACAACCGTTCCTCCAACGCGCTTGCAGAATCTTTCAATGCCAAAATTAAACTCTTCCGAGCCAATCTTAGAGGGGTAGCTGACAAGAAATTCTTCCTCTTCCGTATTTCCAAATTATATGCCTATCCCCACTAAATTTCTACTGACCCGAGAAACAGGTGCATTAACCCTGCGTGGGAACAAACGGTTCTTTCCCTCTGACCCGAAATGACGCCTCGCCGCGTCCCATCTTGAGATCTCCTGCATCCGGAGTTCTCTTTTTGTAACCGACAGCGGGTCGCACACCATGTGCGACCCGCTGCGATGTTTCACCTTTTCGGAGAGATTTTTTACTCGTCTTCGTAGCCCCAAGAGTCGGAGCTCCAGGCATGACTGCCATCAAAAGCATTGTCATCTTCATACTCCCGCTTGTTGGAAAGTTGCACTCCATTGCCCAACGCATTGGAGGTGTTCAACAGAACGGACTCCTCGGGATAGGATGCCAGAACTGTGGATAGGGGCACTGTATAATTCTTTTTCATGATTTCGTTTTATTGGTGTCCGCTAAAAATCTTTGGTGATTTCTGGGACTTCTATTTTCTCGGACAGCCGATATACTGGACGTACAAGTAGTCTTTTGGTTGCTGTAAAGGGACAGAATATGCCTCAAAATAACAAATATAGCCATTCACGGTTAGGTTTATGTCGTGTGAGAGACAGAATTTTTAGCGGACAGCCGTTGTTACCTCTTAAGAGGGGGCTTGTCTTTCGCCAAAAACCGTATTATTCGACACAAAAACATGTTTAGCAGACAGTAATAATTTTTATTATGCGGATTCTATCTCCGACTTTTACCTGTTGAGTTTCGTTACTTTCCATATTTTCAGTTTGTTATCATTGGTGATGACGCAAAGGTGATCGTTATTTTCGACCTGCGCCAGCGATCTCATAAAATTCAAAGAGTTTTTTGGAAACATTAGGATTGCAACCAGTAAGATCACATTCCTTAGTTTTCTGAATATTTTGAATACTTGGCTAAAATGACAACACAAAAGGGACATTTTATAAAAAACTACAGAGATAAATACATAAATGAACACTGCAAAAATGAGCAAAAGAAATGTACAAACATTATCTCTCTGTATAACAACACAACTCATTGAGGCATCCAGACCTGGAAATGAAGATTTAGACATTATAGGTACGATGCTCCGCAGAAACTACATTCAATGCAAAGACAAAGGAACAGAAAAAACATATCAATTAGATTTATCCATTGACAGGTTCGTTCAAAACATGAAAGATATACCAAGATTGTTGGCCTAGGTCTTATCTGTTTCTTCAATATTGAAATGTGATATTTCATTATCCAGATGATATTTAAATATCGGAGCGATATTTAAATATCGTCCCCATATATCAATACTTAGTTAATTATACATTTAATCGTCTAAAATTCAATGAGTTGCATTAACGATATATAACTAATAAAA
>NZ_JADYUH010000094.1 GCF_021531665.1 Prevotellamassilia timonensis | reverse complement strand
TTTGAAACTCTTGTGTAACTTTGCAGTGCCATTAAGGGCATCATTGATGATCTTGGTGAGCTGGTCAAGTGGCTGAATTTCCATTAGTAAATTGTTTTGTGTGACAACTGCTAATTTACTAATTCTTAGCTACTTAACCAAATTTTAAACGCTTGTTTTCGGTTTCTTAGGCTATTATTCCCATCTATTTTAAGAATCGTTGTTTATGGTTGTCAGACAGGTGTACAAGTTCCTGTCAGAGGCGCTATATATGACGTAACATATTATAAATGAATCTATAAACTGATAATTAACGAAGTATTGGTATAAGAAAGAATATGAAAATAGATTATAGAAAAATTAATTTTGAGGTAATGACAGATACCAAGTATCAATATGAAACGAATAATCAACTCAAACTGATGGTTAAAGATTCTATTGGCAAACAGTACATGGTCAGTCATGAGGATAGAATAAAGATAAACAAAACAAAGCCTCAAGTTAATTCGGTAGAGGTGACATCTGCCAGAGCACTTAGTGCTGCAGAGCGTTACACAGATATGGGATATAAAGTTGCTGTACTGAATTTTGCCAACAATCATACTATTGGAGGCGCTCCTTTTGCAGCTGGGGCACAGGAAGAGTCTATATGCCGCTGCACGACACTGCTACCTTGTCTTGAATCTATGAGAGCGGATTTCTATGAAAAGCATCAAAAACAGTATGTTAATGGTGAAATAAACTATATGGGCAATGACGACCTAATATATACGCCACGAGTTTGCGTTTTCAAAAGAGAGGAAATAAAAGATGATGTAATTTATCCTACAATGATGAATAGAAGGGATTGGTATGACATTGATGTGATTACATGTGCAGCACCAGAATTATGGCATGGTAACCCTATTCCTGATGATTACGAGGAACAGCTAACAAGCAGGGTGAATAAAATTATGAGTATAGCTCAAAGAGAAAATGTGGAAGTTTTGATTCTTGGTGCATGGGGATGTGGAGCTTTCAAAAACCCTGAGGTAGTTGTTGCGCGAATAATGCATGCTTGTTTAGTCAACTATAACTTTGATACGGTTGTGTTTGCTATGGGGCATGATTATTCTGGCTCTGCCTTTGCAAAGGAGTTTTGCGGTTTTGACACAGAGGAGGAACAAGAGATTGTCAACTTGCTTAAATCTACAGGCAGAGAGAATATTGATGTTTTGATTGATTGGATGAGGAAGAACAACTTCTTTTCAGCTCCTGCTTCTGTCGTTCATCATAACAATGTTAAGGGAGGACTTGCAAGGCACTCTCTTGATGTCTTCCATGAGGCTGTGAAACTAAACAAGACTGCAAAACTCCCTCTAAATAGTATTATACTCTGTTCATTATTGCATGACATATGCAAGTCTGATCAGTATGGTTTTGACGAACAATGCAAACCTATCAGTTACAAGGAGAAGTTAAAAAAAGGACACGGACGTAGATCATTATTTATCGTTACACGTGGTTGTAAAGTTCCCTTAAATTACTACGAAGAGTTGGCAATTTGGTGGCACATGGGGCCTTATGAGCCTAATATTGATAAACACCAGGCCGAGTATATTCTGTCAAATCATGAAGAACTCTGCAAACTCATACGTATTGCAGATAGCAATGCCGCTGCTTCTGCTTCAAAAAAAGCATTATAACTGTACCAATAATAATATCTTTACCATAGTATCTCAAGGACATGAAGTATCTAGTATTTGAAGTACCATTACCAAAAGACTCTTTCTGGATTAAGGAGACGCGAAAGCTTCTTAAAGACTATAAAGTGCAATGGAATGTTTTACCCTATAATATCTCCGTATTGTGCCTCCAAGAAGCCCCCGAGCATTTTCAAATCTGTTCTTTTATGCAAGGAAAAGAAAGATTTCAGGTTGCTCCCTGCGTAAGATATGATCATCTGGAAGCATTTACATCGGTAAATAAAAAGTATCATTACGTGTCGTTAGCTCCATCTGCCATTCAACCATCGGAGCAACTCTCTAAAATGATAGATGGTATCAGGTCTACTGCAGAAAAGAAGAATTGTATGATTACCAACCCTAAAAGGATGGGCGTAATCATTGGGCGCATTCCTGTTGAAACGATTAATCTTAACCACCTTCAAGAAATTTTAAAGAATGTTGATATTCATGTTGATGAATACAGAATCCAGAATGTGGTTTATCTCGATTCAGCAAACAGAAAACCATTGGACAGATGGGAATTTTTTGAAACAGAATCAATTGCAGAAAACGAATACAAAAAAGAATATCTACATCACTTACGGAATGCAGGATCAAATATACAATTATTAGACCCCAATTTTTAAGAGCAGATATTTAGCTATACGTTTGTATGGCTTTTGCGAAACCTTCTTAAATATTAAACAATTAAAGGAATAATAAAATGATTATAAAAAAGGCAAGCAAACTATGGTGAATAATTTGCAATTTTGATGGCAAGTATTTTAGAGAGGGATCCTGGTCTATGGGGGAAATCATTGCTCATGTAGATGGTAAATTTATTAGATATTGTGATTCTCCTGACTTCGTCAATGCGCCACCCAAATTAAGACTCGCTGTTAGTTAGGTCAAAAAGTGGCTTTACAGCCAGATGTTTCTCTGTCAGGAAGAGCGTTTTTGTGAAGGTTGTCCTATTTTCGGGCAACCTTACCCTTATGGTTGTAATAGTGTTAGCAGCATCAAGCACCTTGTCCACACTCATCCCCATTTTGTTGACAGAAACGAGCCGTTCCAATTCCTTATATACTTTGTAGGCGATGAAGCAAATGCAGGCATGTGCCTCTATCCTACGTTCCGTAAAGTGAAACATCGGACGCATCTCCAAATTTCCTTTTGAAGTACGAAATGCACGTTCCACTACCCAAAGTCCATGATACTTGGCAATGACACGCTCGGCTTCAAGATCTGTATTGGTGATGTAGCCCTTGAGTCCGTCCCACTGGCAGTCCTCT
>NZ_JADYUH010000093.1 GCF_021531665.1 Prevotellamassilia timonensis | reverse complement strand
CCAATTATCCTGAGTAAAAAACAGCAAAATTGAGATTACTTATCTATATCATTCCATGATCCGAAGAACGCTTTATGCCTGGAGTGAGTTAAATTTCCACTTTTATCAATATAGCCAAAAGTTTTACCAATAGTAGCCACCGCATAATCTTCTGACTGAAGTTTGACCTCTTCAAAGATAGCATCTGTGCAATGTCCTGGGCTATAAAGTCCATACTTGCCATCCCGTTTGAATGCTACAATACCATCGAAGTCTTCAGCAGCATATATCTCATCTTGTAAACACGGAATGACTTCTCCGCCTTTGTGCGGTTCAAGCAATCCATACTTTCCATTCATTTGGCAAACAAAATATGATTGCCGCAACCCGAAATATCTAAAGATTCCATCATATTTGCATTGAGTAATCAGCGTGCTCTGATTCCTGTTTCTTGCGCAGGCATATTGAACCAATCCATATCTGCCACCAACAACTACAGGACTGCACCAATTGTACCCCCAACCTTTGTATATTGTATCATCATAGAGTTCTGGGAATGCATCATACAATGCAGGGACAAGCAACTTGCCCATAGCAGATTTGAGTCCCTTTTTCCCATTTTCTTCAAATACAGTATTCCTCATGTCCAGATGAAGAGTATCGTACATCTCTCTCTTGGATTCCAGTTCTTTCAGTTGCTCATCAGAAAGTGGCTCGATATTCTCATAATAGTGTTGAAGCATACGGACACATTGAACATAATCTTCTGCCTGATCAGGAGTTGGCAAAGTCTTTTTGTGAGGTTGACCACTATCATCAAGATGATACTCATAGTGCAACATAGCCAACCTATTTACTTCTCTTGCTGTCTGCATTTCTCTTGAATTATAGTCTTTACTTGATTGAACGATATGGGAGTATATTTGTTATTGTCAGCACCTACATCATACTGAATAGGCAATAAGTGTTGAAACCAGGAACAGTCTTCAGCAGTCGTATATGGATTTGAGTGTACGTGACCATACAACTGCCATACAGTCTTACGGGAAGTAGAGTAAGTCAAGAACGGATAGTGATTGAGAAGAATCTTCTGACCTTCAACATCTATCATCATTTGGTCTGAAACTGCTTTAAACCTCTTACAAACATTACTACTATCAAGAACCTTATGGTCATGATTGCCGCAGATTAGATAGATGTGTCCCTGGAGTTTATCCAACAAACTATTCCAAATAGCAGCATCTCCGAAGGCAAAGTCTCCTAGGTGAAAGACAATATCATCAGGCTTGACAACAGCGTTCCAATTCCTAATCAAAGTATCATCCATATCATCAACTGATGAGAAAGGTCTTCTGCATAAGTTGATGATATTACTATGATTGAAATGAGTGTCTGACGTAAAGAACACTCTGTCTGAATGGAACTTACTAATCATCTGTAGTCATTATCTTTCATACAGTCATGATATCACGGAGTTTCGTTATTAACTCTTTGCTTGTTGTCATAGTTGGTCCAGTTGTATGAGCATAGCCGTATTGACTCTTCATTCTGACTTTACATAAATCGTCATGAGTGTTGGAAAGAGCAAATTCAAACTCATCCAGCAATGTAGGGTCAGCATCATTGAGACATTTGGACTGCGCCTTGCGGTTGTGAATCACAGTCTCGTCTTTGCTAATAGATTCGATGAAATCATCTATTGCCCGATGAGAGCCTCTACCATCGAAGATAGAATATATTTCAGGAAGCAAATTTTTGAATTCTATTCCGTATTTCAAAAACTCGTATTCCTTGAAGAACAGGTCTTCTTCTTCAATCTTAACCGCTATTATACAAGCAAACCACAAACTGCTGAATGAGACTGGATCCATTGTGAATGCACAGAACTCTATCATTTCCTTATCAAAGACACAGCCTTCTGCAAGATGGTCATGTAGCCACTTGATGTATAAAGATAATTCTATCTTCCTTCCTTCAATCGTATGCTCTCTCAATTCTAAATCTTGTAAATAACGTACCAAGCCATAGAGGCCAGCCAAGCCGTTTATCCACATTGGGCCTTCTGTGAAGAACTCTGCGAATGTGTGATGAGCGTATTTAGTGTCAAGAGTATAGTTATACGGATTAGGATAGTTATCCAGATAGACAGAGTCTTTTGACATTCCTTTGAATGCTGTCAGTCCAACTATCTCCACCGTCTCTGGCAATTTCAACTGTGCTCCTGAATTCAGGAAGCAATCGTCGCCAATAAACCTAACACCTGTAAGGTCTATTGTTTTCAAAGATGAAGTATCAGCAAAACATAAGTCTAACACGTTTACTACTCCAGCAGGCATATTTACGGATTCCAGACTTGAGGCTCCATTGAATAACGCAATACCAAGTCTTTCCTGATGATTCTTAAACTTAACAGTCTTGAGGGACTTACATCCCTCACACATACATCTGCCAATGGGAAAATCAACGGATGCTGGTATTGTCAACTCTTCTAATCCAGACTGGAGGAACTGTTTGCAGCCTATCCTTCTCAATGACTCTGGCAGTTTGATGTGTTTCAAGCAAGAGATGCACATGAGAGCACCTTCATCTAAGGATTCAACTCCATCAGCAATGACATAGTTAGTGCTATTGAAACTCTTGCGGTCAGTTACACCAATCAGCCTTTTACCTGACAGGCTATAAACAACCCCATCCTTGTCTTCTTTCGTATAGAGATACTTGGTAGGCAGATCATTTAATCTCAGTTCTTCGTAGCCTTTAAGATAGTACTTAAAATATCTGTACAGCAACATACTTTCATATTCTGTCAGCCTTCCCTTCTTCTTGCTATCCTTGAGAATATAGCGTGCTTTTCTGATAGTTTCTTTCCAGATTGGGAACTGTTCGTATATTGACGGGTCCCCAGTCTGATCGTAGAGTGCAACAAAAGCACCTACAGCATCTTCTCTGGTTACAATATTATAATCTATCAGCGGAGACAGGGATTCACAAACAGCATCATACTGTTTGATAGAAGAGAGCAGGAATATCGTTCTCCAAGCAGAACGGTCTGGCAAGTCTGCTCCCTGTCGCATAAACCTAATTCCATCTTGAGCAGGAATAAACGGTTTATGGCCGTAAAGTAGATTCTTGACCATTGTATTAGGCAAAGGAACAGCCCCTATCTTCTTGAATTCAGAAGCCACGCCAGCAGAACATTCTACCCAATACTGAGCATCACACTCTCTAACAAGATTAATCAATCCATCCTCCTTGTCTGTCTTCCAGAATTCACAAAGTTTATTTCTTGCAGACTCCAACTCGTTTGCAGAAATATTTGCCAGTTTCTCTGGAATCGGATTCATTGCAGCAATATCATCATCCGTTCTACCTGACAACTGTAATGCCGCAATTTCTTCTGGGCTAAAAGTCATTGTCTTCTCCCAGCCGTAATTATCATTGAATACTTCAATTTCAATCATACTTTTATGTGTGATTTGTCATCTGCCAGCCATAATGGAGAATCTTTCTGGACGGCTCTTGCTATAACTTCTCTAAATGCAGGTTTCA
>NZ_JADYUH010000092.1 GCF_021531665.1 Prevotellamassilia timonensis | reverse complement strand
AAGCTGACGCTTGACGGACAGGGGCGACAAGATGGCGATAAGCTGACGCTTGACGAACAGGGACGACAAGATGGCGACTGACGAACAGGGGCGGCAAGATGGCGACAAGCTGACGCTTGACGAACAGGGGCGACAAGATCACGACAAGCTGACGCTTGACGAACAGGGGCGACAAGATCACGACAAGCTGACGCTTGACGAACAGGAGCGGCAAGATGACGCTTGACGAACAGGGGCTGCAAGATCACGACAAGCTGACGCTTGGCGAACAGGGGCAACTGAAACAACAATAATCAAACAACAGACAAAAACCATGGCAAAGGACTATAGCGAAGACCTTCTCATACAGAAATCGACAGCCGAACTTCTTGAAAAGGAGCTTGGCTGGAAGTCTGTGTATGCTTTCGATAATGAAGTGCTCGGCGAGCAGGGCACGCTCGGACGAAAGAGCCAGCATGAGGTCGTGCTCACCCGTCACCTCCGTCTGGCTCTGAAACGTCTGAATCCTTGGATGACAGACAAGCAGCTTACGGAAGCCATCGAGCGCATGACCAGCTACATGAGCTCGCAGACGCTGATGCAGATCAACGAGGAGAAATACCAGTATTTGCGTGATGGTGTGCCTGTCACTCGCCTGAAACCGAATGGCGAGACGGAGCTGGTACGTGCCCGCGTCATGGACTTTGCCAATGTGGATAACAACGAATTTATTGCCGTCAGGGAACTATGGATAAAGGGACCAATCCACAAGCGCCGAGCAGATGTGGTGTGCTTCGTGAATGGTCTGCCTGTCATCTTCATCGAACTGAAGAATCATGACCAGGACATACAGAATGCTTATACCGACAACTATCGCGACTACCTTGACACCATACCGCATTTGTTCCACCACAATGCCATGATCATGCTTAGCAATGGCATGGAAAGCCGTGTGGGTACGGTGGGTGCCAAGTGGGAGTTCTTTCATGAGTGGAAACGATTGACAGAGTTGGATCACGGCAACATCGAATTGCCAACCATGCTCCGTGGTATCTGCAAGAAGGAGAACCTGCTGGATTTGCTTGAAAACTTCATTCTCTTCGACCATAGCGGTGGTTCGACGGTGAAGATTCTGGCACGCAACCATCAGTACCTGGGTGTGAACCAAGCCGTGGAGATGTATCGCCATCGTGAAGAAATGAAGGGTAAGCTCGGTGTGTTCTGGCACACCCAAGGCTCTGGCAAGAGTTATTCGATGGTATTCTTGGTTCAGAAAATCAGACGAAAGTTTGAAGGTTCCCCTACGATAGTGGTACTTACCGACCGTGACGAACTGAACAAACAGATAAGTGACACCTTTGAGAATTGCGGACTGTTGGGCGGTTTGAAAGCCAAGCAATTTATAGCCCATAGTGGTGATGACCTACGGCAGAAACTAACAGGCAATCCTTCGTTCATATTCTCGTTGATACAGAAGTTCAACAAGGCTGATGCTGAGCCTATCTATCCCGACCATGACATCATCGTGATGAGCGATGAGGCACACCGCACACAGAACGGAGTCTTTGCAGACAACCTTATGCACATGCTTCCAACGGCAAATCGTATTGGTTTCACCGGTACGCCTTTGTTGCGAGATGATAATATCACAGCCCGTACCTTCGGACAGTATGTGTCTGTCTATGACTTTAAACGTGCCGTTGAGGATAAGGCAACTGTTCCCCTTTACTACGAGAACCGTGGTGAGAAGTTACAAGAACTGAAGAATCCGGAAATCAATGCCGAGATTGCTGCCCGATTGGACGAAGAAGACCTCGACCCATCACAACAAGCAAAACTCGAACGGGAGTTTGCAAAGGAGGTGCATCTGCTGACGGCTGAGAAACGACTGCGAGTGGTGGCACAGGACTTTGTGCGCCATTACAGCGACCTTTGGACAAGCGGTAAGGCGATGATGGTAAGCTTCAACAAGGTGACTTGCGTGAGGATGTATAACTATGTGCAGGAGTATTGGCAGAAGGAAATCAATGCCTTGCGTAAACGTATCGACCAAGACCCTTGGCTGCAGGAAGTTCAGGAGATGAAGCGCAAACTTCAATGGATGGAAGAAACCGAAATGGCTGTGGTGGTATCGCAGGAGCAGAACGAGATACAGACATTCAAGAAATGGCGACTTGACATCACTCCACATCGTGAGAAGATGGAGAAGCGCGAACTTGACAAGGAGTTCAAGGATGCCGACGGCAAACTGCGGGTGGTCTTCGTCTGTGCCATGTGGCTGACAGGTTTTGACGTAAAAACACTGTCATGCCTTTATATTGACAAACCGATGAAGGCGCACACGCTGATGCAGACCATTGCCCGTGCAAACCGTGTGGCAGAAGGAAAATCAAATGGTCTTGTCATTGATTACATCGGCATAGTGAAGGCTCTTCGTCAAGCTCTGGCTGACTATACAGCCAATCCTGATGGTGGTGAAGGTGGCAACGACCCTACCGTCAACAAGGAAGAACTGATAAAGCATGTTTGGGAAATCATTGCGACAGCGGAAACGTTTCTGCATGAAAAAGGGTTTGAATTGCAGGAACTCATTGATGCCATGTCATTTGAGAAACTGTCACTTCTGAAGAAAGCAGCCAACCAGCTCTGTGATAAGATTGAAACCCGTAAGTCGTTCTGCACATTTGCGAGCACCTTGCTCCAACTTTGGAAATATCTCGATCGTGAAGATATCACCGAAGACATGCGCAAAAAGAAAGATGCTCTGGAAGCCATCTACAAGGAATTACAAAAGAAACGCAAGCACGCGGACATCACAGACCTGAGTGTGGCTATCAATGATATTGTGAATGAACATCTTGAAATAGATCCCAATGCCATGATGGTTGCTGAAGGACGCAGGTTTGACATCAGCGGCATCGACTTCGATTTATTGCGAAGAGAGTTTGCCAAGCGTGAAGACAAGAATCTCGTACTAAGAGACATTCAAGACTTACTTCAGGAACGTCTGGCACGACTATTAGCAAAGAATCCATCCAGAATTAACTTTTACGAAAAGTATCAAGAGATCATTCAAGCGTATAACCAAGAGCAGAATCGCGCAACGATAGAGAAAACCTTCGAAGAGTTGATGCATCTGTCGCAATCTCTCAGCGAAGAAGAGAAGCGTTATGTACGAGAAGGCTTCAAGAGTGACGAAGAACTCTCGCTCTACGACTTGTTGCTGAAAGACAATCTCTCGAAACCTGAAATAAATAAACTGAAGGATGTCGCAATTGACCTCCTTGCCAAGATTAAAGGACATTTGGCAGGTATGGATCATCCGTTTGACAAACCAACAACTCGTGCTACACTCATCATCACTATCCGTGATGTTTTGTGGCAGGAACTGCCCGAGAGTTATAGCGAGGAAAGCATAAACTACTACCGCGACACCATCTACAACTACGTTAGTCAAAGATATGGTGCAAATTAATGGCTTTTAATGAATCAATTCATGGGCATTCGTGTTTCAAAAAGGGTACACTACCAGCAAGAAATGTTTCTCCATTAATGCCCATTAATTGTCTCGTTAATTGTCCCATTAATCGAAGAGTCAAAGAGACAAAGAGTCGAAGAGATAAAAAGAAAAAAGGGCAAAGACAAAGAAAACCCCTTGAAGAGTATGGCGGCTGCGCCGCTGCTGTGATGCTTCCGTTTTGGTCTTATAAGAGCAAG
>NZ_JADYUH010000091.1 GCF_021531665.1 Prevotellamassilia timonensis | reverse complement strand
GCCATAGTGAGCGGTTTCTCGTTGCAAACATAGTAATTTGTCTTTGCCCCTTTTTCTTTTTATCACTTTGTCTCTTCCTCTCTTTGCCTCTTAGCCTCTCCCTCTCTTAGTCTCATTGACTCTTTGACTCTTAGTCTCTTTGTCTCTTTGTCTCTTTGTCCCTTTCTCCCTTAGTCTCTTTGCCTCTTCTTCTTGTTTATTTTTAGTGCAAAATTATTGCATCGATATCGCAAACTATTTACAAAAACAGAGACTGCCATAATCGGGCAGTCTCCGTTTTTGACATTTATGGTGTTTGTTTTTAATGGTGGTGATGTTCTTCTCCGTAGCCGCCTGTATCTATGTGATTGTGGTGACCGTGTTCATGATTGTGGGTCTTGCCAAAGGTATATGTAACCGCCAGACGGAGTGTGCGTCCTCCCGCCCATTTGCTGATTGACTGGGTGTATCCGTTACCGTATAGGATATTATGGTTTTTTTTCGAGTTGAATATATCCTTGCAGAGAAGCGAAATACCCCATGAGCCGATGTTTTTGCGTAATCCAGCCTCTACATCCCAGTCCGATTCCAATGTTCCCTGTGCCGTTACCTGGCGAGAGTTATACCTGCCTGTGGTTTGGAAAGTAATATCCCACGGGAGACGGACCGAAGCCATACAGCGCACATCCCACACAAAGCGGTTCTGCTTGTTGCCATGTACGGCATAGAAGCTGTCGTGCAGCGGATAGTCGGTATCCCATGCTTTGAGGTGGCTGTTATAGAGATTGACCGTAGTTGTGAGTGTCAGACGATTGAAGAGCGTGTTGCGGGAGATGATCTCTACTCCGGTGTTCATCATATTACCGACATTGGCGTGACCGTAATACATAGTGTTCACATCGGGGTCAGATGCCATCGGTGCGAGAAAGCTGACATGGCTTATCATGTCATTGTTGGCACGGTGATAGCCTGAGACTGACAGCATGTGGTTGCTCCAATTCTTTATATATGACAACTCTACGGCATTGCTGTATTCAGGAAGGATGAGAGGGTTGCCGAGATGTACCTCGGAAGGGTCGGAGATGTTCTCGAAAGTGTTGAGCTGCGGGCCGAAAGGACGGCGTATGCGGCGTGAATAGTTCAATTTAAGTTCGTTGTTCTCAAGGAACGACCAACCGATTGAAGCCGAGGGGAACAAAGCGAAATCGTTCTTCTTGAAGAGAGGCACATCGGCATCAGTCTGCCCATAGCCGAGTGAGCGGGTACGGATCTGCCATATCTCTCCCCGAAGTCCTGCCGAGAATGTGAGTTTCTCATAGTTACCGGAGAAATTCACATATAGGGCTGAAATATCCGTATCGTATTTGAACCGGTTGTAGAGATTGTTGAGGGGCGTCAGGTTGTTCTCTTCAAGACCTCCAGCATACGAGGCAGGACTGTTCTCGTGGTTGTAGTTTCCTTTGTAGCCGGTCTCGAAACGCAGCCACGGCAATGCTTGTACTGAATAATCGAGCGCAGCCTCCCAGTTACTTATTTTCACATCCTGATGCTGGCTTTGCCAGATGGACTGCTCAGTGCCGTCGGCCCATGTCTCGTTTTCATGGAACTTATTATCATTTGGGCCCTGCCATATATTATAGCTCACGTTCATGTCGATGAAATGGTCATGATTGAAAGAGTGCTTATAACCGAGCATGATATTCGTACCTCTTGTATCGCCGGATTCGTGCATATTGTTGACATTGCGCATCCACTGACCTGGCAGATTGCTGAGGTGGGTGGTCGTGGTATGTCCCCATTTATGTCCGAGAGTTCCTATTGCGCTCAGATAGATAGAGTTCTTTTCATCGGGCCGGAAATTCGTACCCAGACGGAGGAACATGCTGTTCTCATGTTTCTTGCTGTCGCCATCGGAATTGAGGTAAGCACCATCATCATAACTGCGGCGGGAAGTCACGCCTCCGGGAACATGTTGGGTTTTAAGTCCGAGTCCGGCGAATGTCTCGAATTTGCCTTCGTTGTAATTGATATTGAAATTCACGTTAGCGTTTCCGCGTGTATCCACATTGGCCTCGGCATTTCCGAAATATCCGTGACGATGGTCCTCTTTCAGACGGATATTGATGATGCCGGCGGTTCCTTCCGTGCTGTGCTTAGACGATGGATTTGTCATCACTTCGATGCTCTCGATGGTCTCGGCAGGGAGCTGGCGAAGAATCTGGGCGCGGTTGTCGGCGTTCATACCCATTTCCTTACCGTTTATCCACACAAGGACATCGGAATTGCCCCGCAGCGAGATTTCACCGTCGCTGTTCACATTGACCGACGGGACCGCTGCAAGAAGTTCATCGGCAGATGCGCCGGTGGCGGCAATGTTTGAACTGACATTAAAAATTCGGCGCTCTGAATTAACAGACATCTGACTTTTCTGTCCGGTCACTACTATTTCCTGAAGCAACTTCGCATCTTCCACAAGTTCAATTTTCCCAAGATTTATCACGGAGTCTGTCACTGTGATTTCACGTTCCTGCGGAATGCTGCCAACCATGCTGACACGAATAATGTATTTTCCCGAAGGTGCGTTGGGGATAACAAACATTCCGTTCCCATCTGTCATAGCCCCGATTGTGAGAGGCACACCTGTTTCCGGGTTCACAAGAACGACTGTGGCAAAGTCAAGAGGCTCGGAAGTCTTCTTGTCATAGACTGTGCCTGTTATGTTGCCGTCGGCATACGCACTGCCGGCAATCAACAGGGATGCTGCTAAAGAAATTGGTAATTTTGTGTTCATATCTTATTCTACTTTTGTTTTCGTGTGCAAAGTTATTCTCTCGTTCGTGCAAACCGTTTACAAATACAAATGGCAGGACTATTCAATAAGAGATGTCCTGCCATTGAGATAGTTTCACTGACTGAAAAGAGATGCTATTTGCCTTTCATGTTCTCAACTGTCAAAAATTTCCACATTTGAAAATCCTTTTCTAACGAACAGCCTATGGTTCCTTTCATCTTTGACAAATATTTTCATCCTTTTGGGGATTGCCTTGAACGCCGTTGAATCAAGGTGATCATAATGATAATGTGTCGCAATTACGGCATCGATGTCATGCACTATTTCATCAATACTTATCGGAAGCTCAACTATCGGGTTCCTTTTCCAGCTATCCGCAAAAGGATATGGAGGGAATGACCCTTTGGGGCCAAGCATAGGGTCGATTAGGAATCATTTGCCGGCATACTCAATAATCAATGTGGCATACCTTATCTGAGTTATCTTTATACTGGTCTGTGACTTTTTTTAGATTACTACTTACTGCATTTTGGGCAGATGCCTTTTATCATATAATTTATGGCATGAGGTGAAAATCCATCAGGAATGTTTACCAAAGGCACACTCACGTCCTCGAAGCAATACGTTTCTTTGCATCGCTTGCAATAGAAATGAACGTGCTGATCAGATATGGTATGATGAGTGCCGCTATGGCACAACTCATATTTCAGCGAACGGCTTCCGTCCTCTATCACATGAACGATATTTTTCTCGGAAAAAAGTTCAAGAACTCTGAATATACTTGCCTTGTCCATCGAAAAACCTAACAAGACTTCCAAATCAGCAAGGCTGACGGGATGCGAGGCTTTATTCAACTCTCTCATCACAAGAATGCGGTTGGAGGTGGGCTTGACACCTTTCCCGTTAAGAAGATTTTCTATGCCGATATTACCCATATTCTTATTTTTTGTGCAAAGGTACAACTTATATATTGCAAACCGTTTGCAAAGATGGTTTTGTAACTTCATAGCAACTAAAACCACGCAGTGTAAGCGAAAGTTAAATACGTTAAATTATTACCTTGTCGTATCTAAACAGAATCCACACAATCACCTTTCTACCGTTAGAGCGTATAATGCTGATAATCAACTAATAATATAAATCTTTTTCCGGCAGGAACCGCATCTTATCTGTGAATTCATCAAGTGCAAAGCCGCAGCGACTGAGCCGCAGTAAGGCGGAGTAGGTGGTGAATTCATCGCGCTACCATTGAACGGTTTATTTCTGTTTATCGCCTTGAAGAGAATGGCTGCCTTCTGAAAGAAGGCACGGGGGATGCTGTCGGTTGGGCGTTAAGAGCTTGCTCTTATAAGACCAAAACGGA
>NZ_JADYUH010000090.1 GCF_021531665.1 Prevotellamassilia timonensis | reverse complement strand
TCTGATTTAGCCATAGTGAGCGGTTTCTCGTTGCAAACATAGTAATTTGTCTTTGCCCCTTTTTCTTTTTATCTCTTCCTCTCTTTGTCTCTTTGTCTCTTCGTCTCTTTGTCTCTTCGTCCCTTTGTCTCTTAGTCTCTTTGACTCTTCGATTAACGAGACAATTAATGGGCATTAATGGAGAAACGTTTCTGCTGGGAGCGCACCCAGGAAAAACTAGGAGCGCACCTAAGTAAAACTAGGAGCGCACCTAAGTAAAACTGGGAGCGCACCTAAGAAAAACTAGGAGCGCACCTAAGTAAAACTGGGAGCGCACCTAAGAAAAACTAGGAGCGCACCTAGGAAAAACTAGGAGCGCACCTAAGTAAAACTGGGAGCGCACCCGGTTAAAATTTCCCTTCCTCAAATTTTAATTTCCCTTCCTCAAATTTTAATTTCCCTTCCCCTAGTTTTTCTTAGCCTTCCCCTAATTTTTCTTAGCCTTCCCCTAATTTTCCTTAGCCTTCCCATAGTTTTTCTTAGCCTTCGCCTCTCCCACTCTTCCTCTCTTCGTCTCTTTGACTCCCCAAAAAAAGACCCCCATGTGCGGTGCATCAGCGCCGCAACAAAGCCCTTCCCTTTAGGGAGGGGTTGGGGTAGGCTCCGCCTCTTTGACTCTTAGTCTCTTTGACTCTTAGTTCCCATGTAGGGTTCAGTGTAGGGTTTGTGTAGGATTTTTGCTTCAAACCCTACACAGTGCAACGTGCGGATAATCAGCGCAATACGAGGAAAATGTAGGGTTTTGTGTAGGGTTTGCAGGATTTTTATTTCCCTATAGATTACGTACCCCATTAATTGTCTCGTTAAATGTCTCATTAATTTCTGAACATTTCGCGTGTTTCGTGTTCCAAAACAATTAATGGCTCTGAGAATCGTGTCGGCACTGCATGTGCGAAGTGTCGGGTGAAGCGAGAGGTGGCACATCAGATGAGTGGTGACATCCTCTATGCATGAGCCGCCACAGAAATAAACGCTCATAAGCGAACGGATGATTTCGCTGTATTGATAACCATACAGCCTGCATCTCATACCGAGGGTTGAGTCGATTACAGATGAGAGATTGGAGTCGAATTGCTCCATTATTGAAAAAATTCCTCCAAAAGGAGAGTTTCTCAGATTTTATTGCAACCTTGCCATGTCTGTCGGGTTTGATACATATTTTGATTTTCAACACTAAGAGAGGTGAAAATCCGACATGACGAAACCCCGAGCAAGTTGCTCAGGTACTTAAAAGTTATATTTGTAATAGTTTTGCGGAATTAAGGTTTATAAAAAAGTTGCCTCTGAAATTGAATTTTTCACCTTTTGTGACTATATTATATAACTTCGGGGTGTCATCGGAGTATGATGCCGAAGAAGGAAGCCTGCGACTCTATGTTACCAACGTAAACGACGCATTGCAGATTTTGGCAGCCAAAGAGTAGTTGGACAACAGACTCCCTGCAGTGTTTGTAAAATTCTAAAAACAGTAACAACAGATATAATATCAAGAATATGAAAACATTGTTTTTTGACATGGATGGCGTGCTGGTTGATTTCCAAAGCGGTATCAACAAGCTGAGTGATCAAACAAAGCAAGAGTATGAGGGCAGACTCGACGAAGTGCCTGGTATCTTCTCGCTGATGGATCCAATGCCTGGTGCCTTTGAGGCAGTACACGAGTTGAGCAAGCACTACGATGTGTATATCCTTTCTACTGCCCCATGGAAGAACCCGTCGGCATGGGGTGACAAGATTAATTGGATAACCAAGCACTTCGGCGACAAATTCAAGAAACGTGTGATCCTGACACATTGCAAGCATCTCGTTAATGGAGATTATCTGGTTGACGACAGGGCAAAGAACGGAGCGAGTGAGTTTCCCGGAGAATGGGTGCAGTTTGGCTCGGAGCGTTTCCCTGACTGGGAGGAGGTTACTTGTTACCTCATCAGCGAGACCTTTTTTCACGACGAAGACGATGAGAAACTTAACAAGCGATTGATTGACTATGCAATGGTGGAGAAGACCATCAAGATGCTTGATGAGTATATGAAGGTTCTTGACCTGAAGGTGAAAACAAACTGTACCCCAGAACTATCTCGTGAAGTGCTCTCCGTGGCAAAACTTGCAAATAAGTGGCTTAAGGCTTCGGGGGAAGAAAACGAATCGAAATATTATATAGACTAAACCTTACGAGGTAGATGCAGCACGTCAACGGACTCACCTACGACTTCCTTTTCGATATGGCTAAGAAACTCGCCGATGCGGGTGCCATGATGCTCATCACCGCTGGTGCCAAGGGTAACGAACCGCTCGTGATGTCTAATGGCGGCACTCCTTACCGTGCTTTCCTCGAAGGACGTGTGCAGGGCGACAGCTATGCGCTCATCCTGCGCCTCACCAATCTGGAACTAAAAGAAATACCTGCTAAATAACTTGTACTATGGCTACAATGGAAGTAACACAAGATATGCGCCAGAAGGCGATTGACTATAAGAAGAATATAGCAGGCAAGTTCATGCTTGTAGAGGGCGCCAAGATAAAGGCACGAATCAGTGGCGAGCAGTTCTGCGTAACCCGCAAGATTGACGGACATCTGCAATGCGTCTTCTACCGCGATGGGGCTGCAGTTATGCTTAACTCCCAGGGTAAGGAGCGTACAGGCGAACTGAAGTGTCTAGATATCTTCGCAGCCTTTATGGGCAAGAAAGGTGTCAAGAGCGCCATCATTGCTGCCGAGCTCTATGTGCCCCGCGAGGGTGGCCGTCCCCGCTGTGGCGATGTGCAGTCGGCACTGGCCGATGCCGCCAAGCGCGACACGCTGGCGCTCGCCCCATTTGACATTATTGAACTCGACGGCCAACCCTTTGTGGCTGCCCACTACGATGAGGTGCATGCCAAGTTGACGGAACTCTTCAGTCTCGTCAACGTCACAGAGAATGATGGTCGCAAACTGAAGATGACCAAGAGCAGCTCGTTCTGTCGCCCCGTAGAGATGCGCACGGCCGCATCAGTCGACGAGGTGCAGCAGATCTACGAGGATTGGGTCGAGGGCGAAGGTGCCGAAGGCATTGTGGTGCACAATGAAAATCGCCTCATCAGCAAGGTGAAGCCCCGCCATAGCATCGATGCAGTGGTTGTGGGTTACTCTACCACCGAGCGTGGCATCCGTGATGTGCTCCTCGCTGTGCGCCACGAGGATGGTGCGTACCAGATGTTCGGTCACGGCCTGTGAAGAAGGCAAAGAAAAAGTAATGACGCTCATAGTGAAACGATATCTCCCGGTTGTCACAACCGGGAGATATCGTAACACACAAAGATGACTCTAAATATGTACACAATAGACTATTTGAAGACGCTGCATGCCGATTATGTGGAATGGGATACTGACCCAGGGAGCCTTATATGGCCTGAGGACACCTATTATCTCATTGACAATCTTTCTGACGATGATTTTAAGGAACTTGCAGAGTTGGAAGAAGATGTTGACTTTGTTGATGCAATAAGAGACCACATTCAAGATTATCTTGATATTGGCACAGTGAAGTCATTCAAACTCAAGGACCCCGCAGGCAATCTCCTCTGCGAGTACGATGATTGTTTTTATGGGTAAATAGTCTGAAATGTAAAGATAAGATTTTGAGTTTGATGTAATTTAAAAGAAAAACTTTTGAATATGGAAAAGAAACACATGACACTTGATGAAAGAATACAAAAGGATTTAGAAGATTTGTATAATAAGGGAGAAATTGACGGTGCTAAAGATTTGGGCGACCTGATTAAGACGGATAAATCAAAGTATCGCAATCTTCAAAATCTCGCCGATACACCTGAAAAGCAAAAAACTCTCCAGCGATATATGATGGACCAAACTTCTTTTGCGACAAGGGCACTTCCTGTTTATGGCTGGGGCAAGCGCGACGCTAAAACGGTTATGGTAATGCTTAATCCTGGCAATGGAGTTGAGAATGCAAACAGGGAACTGCTTTATGAACTGAAAAAGCGTAATATGTCCAAGATGTTTAAAAAACTGTCTTGCGGGAATGCTTGTCCGCAAGTTGGTTTGAATGACTACGATTTGACGGATGACATTAAACATTATAACGAGTTCAATGCCAATTATGGCGATTGGGATCGATGGAGGATGGACAATTTTGATTTGAAGCAAGCTTTCTTTTTGCATCATTGGAAAAATTGCGGAGTCGGTTTGGATGAAACAAATTTGAAGTATATTCTCGACAACAAATCATCCACAAAAAAAGAAGTAAAGGCAGAGGTGCATAAGAGACAGCTTGAAGAGAAGGAAAAAGTGCTTTTAGGGAAGCGGCAACTTGAACTTGTGCCATACGCATCAAGGAGTTTCAGTGCCATTAATAAGGAGAAAATCAGCGAAATTTTTCCTTATGTTGAAACCCTGTTCCATGAAATCTTCACTTATGACAGAGAGTTCGTTATTTTTTGTTCACGTAAATTTAAAGAAGTTTTCCAAGCATACAGCGGTAACAAGGAGTATCCAGGAACCATTAAGGTTATATACGAGGAGAAGGACAACTTTGAAGGGTCAAAATTGTCGGTCTCTTGTAGTGTGATAGATATTAACTACGGAGGAAAAAGCATAAAAGCCATTATTGCTAACACCTTCCCAAATCAAGCCCTGCCTAATGCTTATAAATTAATGGCAGCTTATGGAGAATTCTGCTATAATTGCCTATTGAAGCACTTGCCCTAACAACAAATTATAAGCAACCCCCATATTGATGCCGAATAAACAAACATCTGTACTGAAGCGTTTTGTTGCGTTCCTGATGTCAGGATTCAGCCTATTCGCAAAGGCTTTGCAGAGAAGGATGAGGCATGAAATAGTTTGAAGCAATATGCAAAGCCATTTGTCTCGATGAATAAATGTTTTCAAAAAAGTTGCCTCTGAAATTGAATTTTTCGCCTTTTGTGACTATATCAATACTTCGTTAATTTTCAGTTTATAGATTCAATTATAACATGTTACGTCATATATACAGCACCTCTGAC
>NZ_JADYUH010000008.1 GCF_021531665.1 Prevotellamassilia timonensis | reverse complement strand
AAGTTTGTAGTGGACTGAGAATCCACAAAACCCCGCCTCGTATGCACTTTTGAAGTGTGCATCTGGAAATTTTCTGTTCAGTGTATCAAAGAGCACTTTCGCATCCGAACGCTGGCTGAATGAAAACTTATAGCCACTTTCTGTGATGGAAACAACGTGCCAGGTCTTCAAGTGTACGTCAATGCCGACGAAAATGTTTTGTCCTTTGAAAGAGACTTTGTACTTTTGCATAGGTGTAATTTGATTTGGTTTATTGATTTTTATATTTGATCATCCAAAAATAATAATACCATTTCATTTACACCACTTTTTTTGACAATTCCTTCTTGAACGACTCTTTATATAAAGCGGCAGCCTAATTCTATGAAAAACACTCGGGGGAAGGCGTCGCCAAGGGGGCAGACAGCCCCCGTTGAGACATTCACTTGCGTCTGATTTAGCCATAGTGAGCGGTTTCTCGTTGCAAACATAGTAATTTGTCTTTAACCCTTTTTCTTTTTGTCCCTTTGTCTCTTCCTCTCTTAGTCTCTTAGTCTCTTAGTCTCTTTGACTCTTAGTCTCTTAGTCTCTTTGTCCCTTTGTCTTTTTGTCTCTTTGTCCCTTTGTCTCTTTGTCCCTTAGTTCCCAGCTTCTGTCCGTGTGAAAACCTGTGTGTGAAAAAATGAGGGAACGAAGGGTGGCGGGAAAGAAAAACTTCATACTTTTGCAACATGAAAACTAAAAAGAATCTCTTCGTTTTCTTATCTGCACTCCTTTTTCTTTCCTCTTGCGACATGATAGATTATCATCCCTACGATGGGCGCATCGAGGGACCGCATGGGCTCAATGCCTGGAACATTGCCCGCATTGAGGAAAGCTGCCGCGGAAAGAATCACATTCGTTTCGCTATCATCACCGACACGCAGCGCTGGTATGATGAGATGAAAATCGCTCTCGCCGACATCAATGCCCGGGGAGACATTGACTTCGTACTCCACACGGGTGACATGACCGACTTCGGCATGACCAACGAGTTTGAACTGCAGCGTGACCTGCTGCTTCGCTTGAACGTGCCGTTCGTCGTGCTGATTGGTAACCATGACTGCCTCGGCTCGGGTGAGAGTGTCTTTCGCTATGTCTTTGGTGAACCGAATTTCTCGTTCAATGCCGGTGACACGCATTTCATCTGTTTGAACACGAATGCGTTCGAGTATGACTATTCCATCTCTATTCCCGATTTTCGTTTCATTCGTGACGACCGCACCGCCTTGCCGCCCGAGGTGAAACGCACGGTTGCTGCCATGCATTCCCAACCCACTTCCGAGCAGTTCAACAACAACGTGTCCGACTTGTTCCAAGAAGAAATCAAAAAATTCCCAGGACTGCAATTTTGTGTTTGCGGGCATGGACATCACACCCAGGTCAATGACCTCTACGGCGATGGCGTCCTCTACTACGAATGCGGAGCGGCGAAAATGAGAGAATACTTAGTGTTTGACTTAAATGAGGACGGAACTTACAGTTATGAAGTGGTGGAATATTGAGCGTTATGGGTGTCGGCGCGTTTGTCTCGCCTTGTCCCTCCTTTTTCTCCTTCCGTGGTCTGTCTTTGCCGCGGAATTGGAATCGTTCATGACCGAGAACGACTCCACTGTGACACCGCCTGCGGTGAGTTCTCTACCACCCGACAGCATCAGAGCCTTGGCGCGGCAGTTGGGAATGGTCGATACGTCGGAAGTGCTTCTTTTCAAGGACACGATGCGCAACGTCCGTTGCGACTCGGCGCAGAAGAAGAGCTTCTATGAAAGACATCGCGAACGCACCCTCCGCGGTTGGGCGAATCTCATCCCGACGCAGTTCACTTTGCAGTATGCCGGTAGCATCGGACTGATGAGTGTCGGCATCGGGTGGCACTATGGTCGTCACGATAATTGGGAAACGGAACTGCTCGTGGGTTTCCTGCCGCGCTATCACAGCGGCGAAGCCCATACCACCTTTACCATCAAGGAGAGGTATGTTCCTTGGCATTGCCACATCAGTCGCCGCTGGACCATCATGCCGCTGACCACGGGCATTTTCTTCAACACCATTTCCGGCGATGATTTTTGGAAGACGCAGCCTGAAAAATATCCAAAGAAATACTACGGTTTTTCCACGAAGGTGCGCACAAACATTTTCCTCGGGCAGCGCTTTTGCTATCACATTCCCAAAAGAAACAGACTGATTCACCAGTCCATTTCTGCCTACTACGAGATTAGTTCTTGTGACCTTTACATCGTGTCGAAGGCGACGAACAAGGAGTATCCCTGGAGTCAGACCCTCTCGCTCGCCTTCGGTCTTCTCTTTGAACTTTGAGCGGAGAGGGCAGGGGAGACTATCGACATGGCGTCACTCCGCAACGATTCTTCGTTCGCCGGAGGGCAGTTCCTCCATGCGGACGGAGACTGCGTCCGAGGGAAGTAGATCCGCAACGAGGTCAGGCCACTCAATGAAGCAGAGTGCGCCGGAGAAGAAGTAGTCCTCAAAGCCCAGGTCCACTGCCTCTTCGGGCTTCTCCATGCGATAGAAGTCAAAATGATAAATCAATTCGCCCGAGACAGAGCGATATTCATTGACGAGGCTGAAAGTCGGTGAGTTGACCGTGTCTTCCACGCCCAACTCTTCACAAAGAGCCTTGATGAAGGTCGTCTTTCCCACGCCCATTGAACCGTGGAAGGCAAAAACGGTGCGGTCACCCATCCACTCGATGAAGTGGCGGGCGGTGGAACGAATTTCGGAAGGAGAGGAGATGATGAATTCCATGTGAGAACTGAAATCTATGAGAGAACTTTACCTTTATGGGGTGTTCGTAAATTAGGTTGAGTAAGTACTTTCTTTTGAACGCTCCTTATTCTGTAACTTATAGAACACTCCTTATAAATATATGCGTGAGTGAGAGCGTTCGCCGCGCCGTCATGAACGCTTCGGCGGTGGCGAGAGGGAAATGTGCGGCGAAGTTAGTGAAACTTCATGAATTTGTTTGCCGAAAAAGCCGTAACTTCGCAGCCATGATGAAAACCAATGAAAACATCTATCCGGTCTTTGACCGAATGTTGAGCCGAGAGGACAAAGAGTCCTTGCTCGGACAGAAGGGCGTCATGCTTTGGTTCACCGGACTCAGCGGTTCCGGCAAAACCACCGTGGCGCTCGCTTTGGAACGTGAACTCCATCGTCGCGGGCTCCTCTGCCGCATTCTTGACGGTGACAACATCAGAACCGGCATCAACGCCAACCTCGGCTTCTCGGAAGACGACCGAAAGGAAAACATCCGCCGCATTGCCGAGGTCGGTAAACTCTTCGTCGATACGGGCATCATCACCATCGCCTCCTTCATCTCGCCGACGCGCGAGCTGAGAGAAATGGCTCGCGACATCATCGGTGCTGACGATTTCAAAGAAATCTACATTTCGACCTCGCTTGAGGCTTGCGAAGCGAGAGACGTCAAGGGGCTCTATGCCAGAGCACGTCGCGGCGAAGTCAAGAATTTCACGGGCATCTCTGCTCCCTTTGAAGCCCCGGAGCAGCCTGCGCTCAGTCTCGACACCGCAGCCCTGCCGCTTGAAGAAAGTGTTCGGCAACTGCTCCATCTTTTGGGAATTGAGTCATGAAAACTCCAGAGCGTCAAAATCCAACTTCTCAGGCAGAAGCACAGGTCGGTGAGGCGGTACAGCGCCGCAAGGAAATCTACAAAGTAACGCTTTGGGGAAGTCTTGTGAACTTCGTGCTCCCCATCTTCAAGTTTCTCTGCGGTTGGCTCGGTGGCAGTTCGGCGATGGTTGCCGATGCGGTGCATTCACTTTCCGATTTCTTGACCGACATCGTTGTCATTGCCTTTGTCCGCCTCTCGGGGAAACCCTGCGATGCCGACCACGATTTTGGGCATGGCAAATATGAGACCCTTGCCACGGCGACCATCGGGCTCATGCTCTTTGCCGTCGGCATCGGTATCTTCTGGAGCGCCGCCGTTCAAATCTACGACTGGATGAACGGAGCCACGCTCAGTCGTCCCGGCTGGGTGGCACTGATTGCCGCACTCGTCTCCATTTTCTCCAAGGAAGTGCTCTTCCGCTACACGCTCCGCTGCGGGCGCCGCCTTCATTCTGAGACCGTTGTCGCCAACGCCTGGCACCACCGCAGTGATGCCCTTTCCAGCATCGGCACGGCAGTCGGCATTGGCGGCGCGATTGTCCTGGGAGAGCAATGGCGCATTCTCGACCCCTTGGCAGCCATCGTCGTCAGTTTCCTCGTGGTCAAGGTGGCGTGCGAACTGACCGTGCCAAGCGTTGAAGAACTTCTGGAGAAGTCTCTTCCCGAAGAAGAGGAGGCTTTCATCCGTGACACCATCTTGGAACAGCCCGGCACGTCCGACCCACACAATCTCCGTACCCGCCGCATCGGAAACTACTGCGCCATCGACGTTCACTTCCGAATGGACGGACAGACCACCATTGCCGACGCCCATCAGACCACCCGCGTCATTGAGGAGAAACTCCGCAAAAGATTCGGTGCGCAAACGTTCGTCTATACCCACGTGGAGCCGGTGAAATGAGCCGCGGGTGAAGGCAGCGGCATGAATTTTAGGCTCGTGAAGCGAGCCTTCACAATTTTGTAACGGGAAGTTTTGCGTAATTGATAGTTATCTTTACCTTTGCTCGCAAATTAATAGATTAACGAGACAGAAGGGATGGGGAAGGAACAACCACGGAAAGTGTTCCGTGCCTCATCCTTTTTTGTTTTCCTTCATTTGGGACAGACACAAGATGCTATGAAAGACCAAGACGCCCAAATTGAACAACTGCTCCAGGCACTTCCGCCCATCACGTTGGACGATATGTCTGCCATCAGACTGATGAAAAGGACGGACTGCAAATATCTCACAAATTTCCCTACGCTTGTCAAACTCCTTGAGAGGGTTCGTGGAAACTATTTCTCACAAGAAATTGACGGACATCGAATCAGCCCCTACGCCACCACCTACTGGGACAAGAAGGAAGGGCAGTCGATGTATCAGCAACACCAGTGTGGACACCTCCCCCGCACGAAAGTCAGGGTGAGAACCTACGTCGCCTCTGACGAATCCTTCCTCGAAGTGAAGAAAAAAGACAACCACGGGAAGACCCACAAGAAACGCGTGAAAGTGCCCTCGCTTCAAGCCGTCATGGAAGAGAACTTTGGAGAGGATTTCCTCGAACAAAGAACCGGATGGCACTTTGACGAACTCAAACCCACCGTTGGGAATCGCTTCAACCGCATCACGCTCGTCAACTTCGACAAGACCGAACGGCTCACCATCGATTTCAACATCCACTTCCACAACCTCGAAACGGGCAAGGAAAAGGACATGAATCCCATCGTCGTCATTGAACTCAAAAGAGACGGACGCGCTCCATCACCCATCCTGCCGCTGTTGCGAGAACTCCGCATCAAACCCTCCGGATTCAGCAAATACTGCATCGGTGCCACCGTCACCAATGACGCACTACAAGTGAATCGTTTCAAAAAGAGACTCATCAAAATCAACAAAGTGGCTCAAAAGAGTCCGCAATGCTAACCTTAACACTTCTCTTAAAGTTCTTTTTTTCATGACTTCCCTCTTTTCAGACATTTTCTCAGCCGATAACTTACAACTGACAGAGCCCATGGTGAACCTCATCGTCAGTCTCGCCGTCAATTCCCTCGTCACTTGGATAATTGTTCACTTCTTCTACTATCCCAAAGGTCACCGAAGAGACTACTATTTCACCTTCATCCTTCTCTCCGTCAGCATTTTCATGCTCATCTCCCTCCTGCTGCAAGGCTCGAGCGACATGGGCATCGGCGCCGCCCTCGGACTCTTCGCCATCTTCGGCATCATCCGCTATCGCACAGAGAGTGTGCCCATCCGAGAGATGACCTATCTCTTCTTCCTCGTTGCCCTCTCTGTCATCAATGGTCGCTTCGACTCCTTCACGCTTGTGGACCAACTCGTCATCAACGCCATCTTCATCGGCTGCGTTTGGCTCTGCGAGAACTTCCTCACGAACAAGAGTGAGGGATGCAAGTTGGTGAAGTATGACAACATCGACCTCATCCGTCCCGACAGAATGGACGAACTGAAAGAAGACCTCGAAAAACGTCTCGGCATCAAAATCAATCGCATCGAAGTCGGCGCCGTTGATTTTCTTACCGATATGACCATGCTCCGCGTCTTTTATCACGACCCCGACAAACGCATCAAGAGCATCGACCGCATGCTCAAGATTCCTAATCCCTAAGGTGCAGGAAGCCGCGGTTCAAAGCGTCCGCGGTGCGGCTCAAATGTTCCACACACAATTTTCATTTTCACATGACTCTGCCCATGTCCTTCATTCGCAAATCACTTCTCTGTCTCGGACTGCTCTCCGCCGCTCCTCTCACCGCCCTGGCAGGCGATGACTTCGGTTTATGGACGTCTTTCGGCGCCCAGAAGGATTTCTCCAAAAAGTTCTCCGTGGAAGCCGGACTTGACTTCCGAGCCGAGGACAAACTGCGAAGCGTGGAGCGCTGGGACTTCTCCCTCGGTGCGACCTATAAACCCTTCAAGTTCCTTTCTCTCGGCGTGGGCTATGACTTTATCCACCAGCGTAATCTCCAAGAGACGAAAGAGGATTGGGAAGTCGACGAGGATGACCCCTCCACCGTCATCTCCAATGGACTGAACGTGGACCACGGCTACTGGCGCAACAAACACCGTGCCGTCTTCGACCTTACGGGAAAAGTCGCCGCCGGACGCTTCACCTTCAGTCTGCGCGAACGCTATCAGTTCACGCACTATCGCAGCACGACCACACTCCGCGACAAATATCGTGACGAAATTCCCGCCAACATGATTGACGCTTGGACCGGCGAAAAACACTGCATGGAAGGACGTGTCTTCTCCAAACTCAAAGGACCCGATGTGAAAGAAAAAGAGTCCAAGAACAAACACTACCTGCGCTCCAGACTGCAGGTCGAATACAACATCAAACACTCGCCGCTCACTCCCTACGCCTCCTTTGAACTGAGTAACAACCTCAGCGAAGGCTTTAGCCTCGACAAAAAACGCGTGAGCGTCGGCACGGAATGGAAAATCACCAAGAAGCACCGCCTCGAGGTGGGCTATGTCTTCCAAACCGGAGCGGACGACGATGACGAGGGCGACCTTCACGCTATCTCGCTGGGCTATAAGTTCAAGTTCTGAGACGGTAAGGAACTGTCTGAGACACCACTTCCTCAACTGACAAAAGTTCATCTCTAAGAAATCAAAAATCAACTCAACCTAATTTTTAGAACACCCCTACACAAAATCAAAACCATACTTGCGCAATGAGAAAATTACTTACTCTCCTTTTTGTGCTCAGCACACTTCCCTGCGCGGCGCAGAGTTATGACTATCTGACGCTGCGTCAGACCAATGGTGAAGAAACCAGTTTCTCCTCCGACAAATTGAAAATCACTTTCGACAACGGCGTGATGAAGTTTGACAACGGCGTCCAAACGGCTTCCTTCCCACTCGGCGATGTCAGCAAGATGTTCTTTGCCACGACCTCAACCGCCATCTCCAATGTATTCACCAAGGGCAGCATCGCTCCCGCCATTCGCAACGGCAGACTCTCCGTGAAGTCCGGTGCAGCCGTTCAAGTCTATTCCGCCGATGGTCGTTCTCTCTCTCCGGATGCCACCTTCACTCCCGGCATCTATCTCGTGAAAGTCAATGGTCAAACCTTCAAAGTGACAGCACAATGAAAAAACTATACTCTTTCCTTTTCCTTTTCGGCATCGCCCTCAGCAGCGCAGCGCAGACCATGAGAGTTCACTGCGGACCGGTCTGCACGCTCATCCCCGCAGCCACCGCCGGCGACATTGTTCCCTCTGCTGACGCCACCGCTCTCACGGTCATGGGCAACACGTTCCACGTGGCAGACATCGACAGCATTGTCGTGGACAAGACAACGGTCTATACGCCCGGCTTGGTGGATGTGGCATACGAAGGCGCCAAGGCGAGCATCACCGTGGCTGGTGATGTCGCTCCTTTGCTTGCAGTCACCGTGACGGACGCCACAGTCAGTGTCCTCCAAGACCCGACGCTTGCTTCAGAGGTGACCTATCGTCTCCACGGAGCGAGCGACAACGGCTTCTTTGGCATGGACGGAGAATATAAAGCCACCGTCATCCTTGACAACCTGCAACTCGCCAACACGACACAATCCGCCATCAGCATCGAGAACGGAAAACGCATCAAAATCGTCCTGCCCGAAGGCACCACCTCCACTCTGGCGGACGCTGCCGGCGGCGTACAGAAAGCCTGCTTCTTCGTCAACGGTCACGCCGAGTTCTCCGGAGCCGGTGTGCTGAACCTTGTCGGTAACACAAAACACGCCTTTGCTTCTGACGAATATGCTCAATTCTCTGCCGGATTCGGAACGTTCAACGTGACTCACGCCGAGAGCGATGCCATGCACATCGGTCAATATCTTGATGCGCGCGGCGGCACGTTCAACCTCTCCGGCGCTAAGGGCGACTGTATCGATGTGGAGAAAACCAAGGACTTGACGGACGTGGACAACGGCTTTGTCAGAATCTCCGGCGGTACCTTCAACCTTGACGTGGCTGCCGACGACACCAAAGGCATCAAGAACGACAGCACGTTCTACGTCACCGGCGGCACCATCATCGCCACGGTTTCCGGCAACGGTGCCAAGGGCATCAGTGCCGCGTGGGACATGTTCATCAACCAGTCCTCCGGCAACGCAACCAGCATCAAGATGACTGTCAGCGGAACGACCTACATGCCCGGCGACCCCATCCTCGAATCCAAATGCCGAGGCATCAAAGGCAAACGTGACCTCACCTTCGACGGCGGCGACATCAACATGACCGTCACCGGCGCCAAAGCAAAAGGCATCTCCATTGACGGAACCTGGACCTACGTGTCCGGCAAGACCAACGTGATGCCCTCATGATAACTACTCCTTATTATATATAGGGGTGTTCTAAAATCAAGTTGAAAACGCAATCACTTTCTTTTGAACACTCCTTATTTCGTAATTTATAGAACACACCCTATCGGTATAGAAGAATGAACCAACCTCAAAACAACGCACAGAACGAAGAAGTTGTCGTTGAAGGACGGCGCATGTCCATTGAAGAATATCTGGACCAGGACGAGCGCAAGGATCTCTTGCGCCTGCTCACCGCCGGCTCCGTCGATGACGGTAAATCAACCCTCATCGGTCGTCTCCTTTTCGACTCCAAAAAACTCTATGAAGACCAACTTTCTGCCCTCGAGCGTGATTCCCGCCGCGTCGGAAATGCCGGTGCAGGAAAGATTGACTATGCCCTCCTCTGCGACGGACTGAAGGCGGAGCGCGAACAGGGCATCACCATTGACGTTGCCTATCGCTACTTCTCCACCAACAAACGCAAGTTCATCATCGCCGACACACCGGGACACGAGCAGTACACGCGAAACATGATTACCGGCGGCTCCACCGCCAACCTCGCCATCATCCTCGTGGATGCACGCACCGGCGTCATCACTCAGACCAAGCGCCACACCTATCTCTGCTCCCTCCTCGGCATTCGCCACATCGTGCTTGCCGTGAACAAAATGGACCTTGAAGACTACAGTCAGGACGTTTTCAACCGCATCGTCAAGGACTTCACCACCTTCATTGAGCCTTTTGATATCCCCGACGTGAGGTGCATCCCCCTCTCCGCGCTTGAAGGCGACAACGTCGTCAGTCGCAGCGAGCGAACTCCGTGGTATGAAGGTCCGTCTCTCTTGGAATATTTGGAAACAGTGGAGATTGGCAACGACCACAACCTGAAGGACTTCCGTTTTCCCGTGCAGTATGTGCTGCGCCCCGACCTTGACTTCCGCGGCTTCAGCGGCAAGGTGGCTTCCGGTATCGTTCGCAAGGGAGACCGCGTGCTCGCCCTTCCTTCCGGCAAGGAAAGCCGGGTGAAACGCATTGTCACCTATGATGGCGACTTGGACTATGCCTTCCCTCCTCAGAGCGTGACGCTACAGTTGGAGGACGAGATAGACATCAGCCGTGGGGAAATGATTGTACACCCCGACAACCTTCCCGAGGTGGGTCGCTCCTTCGAAGCCATGCTCGTTTGGATGGACGAAGAACCAATGGACGTCAAGAAGTCCTTCTATCTCAAGCACACGACCAACCTCACGCGCTGCAAGATTGACCATTTTGATTATAAGATTAACGTGAACACGCTGGAGCGCACTGCCACAGACCATCTTGAACTCAACGAGATTGCTTGCGCCACGCTGCTCACCGCCAAGGAAGTCTTCTTTGATGCCTATAAAGACGACAAACCCACCGGCGCGTTCATTCTCATCGACCCCATCACGAACAACACCTCCTGCGTCGGCATGATTCTCCGTTCTGTTTCGCAGGAAGACCTTCGCGAGTCCGACGCACTCCCCGTGCTTGACCTCAACAAGTTGGGCATCGCTCCGGAGCATCGTCCCGCCATCCGCACAGCCGTTGCTGAACTCCGCCGTCAAGGCTTGGAGATTCTTGTGCGTGAATGAGTCTCTGAGACTCGTTGAACAGTCCGGGCAAAACAAAAATGTGGAATTTCCACCGGAACGCTCCTGTGTTCCTTCGGTGGAAATTCCACATTTGTTTTTCATTCAAAGCCGCAGTTAGCGGGCTTTCAGTCCGTCTCAGCGCAAGGCATCCCGAATTTTTACCACGCCTTCCAGGTTTTCAGCCCCGCGTTATATAATCCCCAAAACGAGGAGGGGGGGCTTCCCCTCAAAAGTCAGCCTCACGCAACAGAGCGAGCATCTCCTCTTTGGACATGGCTGCGCTGACGTCAGCACCTTCGAGGAGGGCATCGGCGAGGTTCTTTTTCGTGGTGTGCAGGGAGAGAATCTTCTCTTCGATGGTGTGGGAAGAGATGAGACGATAGACAGTGACGGGACGCTGTTGTCCAATGCGGTAGGTGCGGTCTGTCGCTTGGTTCTCAATGGCGGGGTTCCACCACGGGTCAAGGTGGATGACATAGTCAGCAGCCGTGAGGTTCAATCCCAAGCCGCCGGCTTTGAGGCTGATGAGGAAGAGCGGCATGTCGCCATGCTGAAACTCCTCCACCAGCCGGGCGCGCTCCTTGGCGGGGGTGGCTCCGTCCAGATAGAGATATTCAATGCCCCGTGCATCAAGTTCTTGGCGTACGAGTGCCAGGTGGGAGGTGAACTGGCTGAAGACCAAGGCGCGGTGGTTGCTTTCCCCGAGCTCTTCAGCGAGTTGCAGGAAGGATTCCATTTTGGAGGAGGGAATCTTCACTTTGGGGTTTATCAGTCGTGCGTTGCAGGCAGCTTGTCGTAAACGCGTGATTTCAGCCAAGGTCTGAATCGCAGTGCTTTCGTTCACTTCCAAAGCGGCAAGTGCTTTTTCGCGTATGTTGTCATAGAAAGCCCACTCCTCGGGACTGAGGTTCACTTTTCGCAGAATCTCTGTTTTCTGAGGCAGTTCGCTGAGCACGTCAGACTTGGTGCGACGCAGAATGAAGGGAGAAATGATGCGGCGCAGTTGTTGCTGCCGTTGTTTGTCGTGGTCACGCTCAATGGGGAGGATGAATCGTTCATTGAACTCATTGAAGGACCCCAGCAAATTGGGGTTGGCGAACTGCATGAGGTTCCACATTTCGCTGATGTGGTTTTGCAGGGGCGTGCCGGTCAGGAGCAGGCGGAAGTTGGCTTGCAACTGCATCGCCACTTTTGACATTTTGGTTTCACGGTTCTTGATGGTGTGCGCTTCGTCCATGATGATGGTGGTCCATTCTTTGGATTGAAGGAGTTTCTCTTCTGTGATGAGAAGTCCGTAGGTGATGATGAGGATGTCAAAGGCTTTAGCATTTTCCACCATTTCCTTGCGGTCAGCACCTTGCTGTCCCAACCACTTCACGTTCAACGAGGGAGCAAAACGGGTCAGTTCGTCCCTCCAGTTGAGCACCAGAGAGGTGGGCACAATCACCAGCTGAGCCCCCTCGGAGGCACGACTCAGAAGAAGCGTGATGCTTTGCACGGTTTTGCCCAGTCCCATGTCATCTGCCAAGAGCGCGCCCGCTCCCCAAAGTGCCAGACGTGACATCCAGCGATAGCCCTCCTTCTGATAGGGTCTCAGGTCCGCCTGAATGGTTTTGGGAATCTTGATTTCCGCTTCTTCTGCTGAGCGGATTCGTTTCATGAGGTTCCAGTAGCCGCTGTCGGCATCTATTTGCATACCCTGTCCGGCAAGCGCGTCAATCATGGGAGCGTGGAAACCGGAGAGCTGCACCTTTTTTCGTTTTCGTGTGGTGAGGCGAGAGAGGTTCTCAAGGTAGGAGCGTAGTTCAGAGGTGAGGCGAACATATTCTTTTCCACAAACTTGAATGAACTCTCCCTTTGCCCCCTGCAAGCGGTCGAGCAGGTCTGACATCTTGAGTTTCAGCGTGGGACTGATTTCCACTTCCCCGTTCAACTCAAACCAGCCCGCGAGTGAGCCAACCGAGAGATGGAAGGAGGAGGGGACAAGCGCCTGACGTTTCACCTTGAAACGCTCGCCCTCCGGCCATTCCACCATGCACTGCTTGGAGAGAGGCAACAGCCGCTCCAACAAGTCCAGACATTCGGCGGCGGAGAACAGCCATTCGTGGGATTGGGTGGTGAGAAGTTCATAGTCCTGCATCACTTCCATCACAGCCTCCAGATTCTCTTTCTCTCGCTTCAGGTTTCGAGTGGTTTGAAGGCTCTTTCCGTCCACGTTGGTGGTGATGACCTCCATTCCCTTGCCGGGTTTGCACAGAGGAGGCACCTTGCCAAACGGTCTGGTGAACAGCACGCAGCGAATCTCTTCCTCCACGGGCTGCATCTGCAAAATGATTTCGGAATGTGCGCGACACTTCTCGGATGTCTGACTGTTTTGCAGCAAACCGCTCATGACGGTCACGTTTTGGCTCAGATTCTCCAACAAGTTCGTCAGTTTGGGCTTTGCTTCAAGAGGAAGAAGGGATTTGGTCAGTCCATGAAGAATGGTACGCTGCATTTCAGTCACTTGGATGACTCGGATTTTCTGTGCATTGACGCGCTCCACCACTAGTCCGTCCTTCAACTGGCTCTCATCGAAATTGATTTGAATCTCGAAGTTTTTTCTCTTTTCTGCCACGGAGAGTTGAATGTTCCCCTTTTCCACCTCCAAAGGCTGTCCGGTGTTCACATCAAAAACCAACGGATTCCCCACTAAAGCTGCAATCGCCTTTTCTCCGCAGAGAGAGTAGTAGTCTTTACCATACCAACCGTATGACTTGTGGTATGTCACGTGCTTGCTCACGGCATAGTCAATGGCTTGCATGCCTTCCGCTTGTCCTTTTGCAAAGCGCTCCAGCGAAACGACACGCCCGGCGGTCCATTTCACTCCGTCGCGACTGCTCTGCATTTTGACTTCTACGTTCCAGTTGTTCGTGTCCACCGCATAGACGATTCGTTTGCTTGAAGTTTTCTTCTCGGCTGTCTTGGAAGACCTTGCGGGATTGCTCATGATGAGCAGAGCGTCCAGCGTCTCCTCCCATGCCGGCTTCACCACGTAGGGGTGCAAAGAGGGTTTCATGTCACACTCTTGCGACACAGTCTCTCCACCCAGAGAGGGTTCATCATGAAGGTACTCCAACTGAAGGAGTTTGATTCCCTCCGATTGTATTCTTTGAAGGATTCTGTCTGCTCCGGCGGGAATCATGAGCCCGAAGTGCTTGGCAACAAGGATGATGAAAGCAGCCTCCAGGTCAGATTCTTTCGGCAAGGAAATTTCCTTTGACTTCATGTGTGTGACACCGCTTTGCGCAATTTCAGCAAGAATGGCCAAAGCCCCCTGTTGCAAATTCTCATATTGAATGAGTTCGTGAATCATCTTAAAGGAGGGCTTTGACACGCTTGGCGTGGCATAGAGAAGAGCCACACCATAATAGAAATTAAAGATTGAGGTCTCGAAGTAATTTTCATCTTCCGCCCGTAAGTATCGCCTGAATTTCTTGACTGCTTCATCATATTGTCCCAGCTTCACCAAAGCAATGTTGGAGAGCAAAGAGAGGAAGGATTTGTCAACCGATTCATTCTCCATGAGTTCCTGAAGGCAACCCCGGCGCAAAAGAAACTCCTGAAGCAAAATATAGTTGTTGAGAGTGTATTTGTCTTTTTCATCAAGTTCGGGACGATTGAGTATCAACTTTTTCAAAGCGTTGATTTCCTCTTCTGTACAAATGTCATACTGTAGTTTCCTAAAATACTCACTTGTCAACCACTCAAATAGGTCTATGCTGAGCCCTTCAATAAATTTATGCCATTTTTCATCCGGCATGATGTGTGTAAGCACCATTACCGGAAAAGGAGCTTCATCATCTAAAAAGACATACCATAGAAAATCCAAATCTTCTAGGCAGGCGACAAAGCTTTTTCCTTCTTTGAAGCGAACCACGGCACGCGTGAAGTCAATCATGTCATCGGGAACCTCACTCCGAGACGGAAAAGAAGTTCTAAGTTTGTTGATGCGGGTGTTCAGTTCTGACGAATTCAGTTCCTCAATCAACTTCAACCAAACAGCAGGCTGAATATAATAGTAAGTAGTATTCCGAAAATCCTCCTTGTCAAGGTGACCAATGAGTCCTTGCTGCATCCACGACTCAAGATATTGCTTAATTTTTACTTTTCGCTTGTTGAACAACGATGCGATTTTTTCAATTTTGTCGGAGGTGAGATAGTTGGCAGTCAAAGCCCAATAGAGCAGCGTGCGTGATTCGGCGTAGTCGTTGGGAAGCTGTATGTCTGACATGGGAAAGAGTGAAGAGTTGGCGGCGAAATCGCCCCGTTTGGTGAATAAATCATGCTATTGAGCGACAAAAATACCTATGTTCCCCAAGAAAGCAAAATATTGTTGCTTTGCATGTTCAAAAATCGTCACGAGTCGCTCCTTCCGCGGCTCTGCACCTTGCGGGAATTACAGGTATGAAAAAAGGTGGTCAATAAGCCACCTTGTCTGTTTTTGCGTTCCAAAGTCGGAAGGGTTCTCCTGCCTCCGCCGTGGTCATGTGTTCTGTGGGTAAGTGTCGGAACGAGTGGGGGAGGGCTATCTCGCGATAGATGAAAGCGTCATCAAAGTTTGCCTCCGCCGCGTCATGCTGGGTGGCGGCAAAGAAGAGATGATGCAGTCGCGCCCAGTAGATGGCACCGAGACACATCGGGCAGGGCTCACAGGACGCATAGATTTCGCAGTCGGAGAGGTCAAAGGTTGAAAGTTTTTCGCAGGCAGCCCGGATTGCCTGCACCTCTGCGTGGGCTGTCGGGTCGTTGTGGGCAGTGACTCGATTCACACCCTCTGCGATGATTTCGCCGTTGCGGGCGATGACAGCGCCGAAAGGACCTCCGCCTTGACGAACGTTCTCGACGGCGAGGGCAATGGCACGGCGCATGAGTTCTTCTTTTTTCATGGTGCGATGGTTTTTAAGTAATCCTCAAAAAATAACCTGCATCATCTTTGTAAATCTTTTCGGTCCATATTTCCTCCCTCATCAGTCACATAACTACGGCTATGCTCCTTCTTCGGGTGAAAATCTGACCTCGAAAATGTCATTCAAATCTGACGCAACTTATTATTTTCATATTACTAAGGGGTCAAACAATTCCGGAAGAAGGGGAGTTCAAAAGAAACTTCTTGAACACACCCTCATGGGGTTGGCTCTGCGCGGGCGAGTCTTCTTTCTCGGCGTGGTGGGCAGAAAAAGGGTGACACAGCGGCAGATGTCACTGACAAAAGTAGGCATTTCGCGGCTTTTGCTCCGGTTTTATCCTCGAGAAATCAAGAAAAACGCAATCTTTTCAATATTTTCAATGCGCTGAAAGAGTTTTGGCACGCTTTTGGCTTACAACTTGGCGTCGCTCAAAGCGTGACAACCATCCGAAACGGACGAAAACAAATCATCAAACAATAACCAAACAATCCAAGAACTATGCAAATCAAACCTTTGGCAGACCGCGTGCTCGTCAAGCCCGCGCCCGCAGAAACAAAAACCGCCGGTGGCATCATCATTCCTGACACCGCAAAAGAGAAACCTCTTCAAGGTGAAGTCCTCGCTGTCGGTAACGGCACAAAAGACGAGGAAATGATTCTCAAACCCGGCGACACCGTGCTCTATGGAAAATATGCCGGAAACGAAGTCGAACTTGACGGTGTGAAATACATGATCATGCGTCAGAGCGACGTGCTCGCCATCCTCGGTTGATGAGGCGTGCTCCTTCCTTATTCCTTATATATAAATAGAAACCTCTTCAAAAATCATAGAAAACACCATGGCAAAAGAAATCATCTACAATACTGACGCCCGCGAACGTCTTCGCGAAGGTGCCGACGCGCTCGCCAATGCCGTCAAAGTCACTCTCGGTCCCAAGGGACGCAATGTTGTCATTGACAAGAAATTCGGTGCTCCCCGCATCACCAAAGACGGTGTGAGCGTGGCAAAGGAAATCGAACTCGACGACGCTTTCCAGAATGCAGGCGCACAACTCGTTAAGAGCGTAGCAAGCAAAACCGGTGACGATGCCGGAGACGGAACCACCACTGCCACCGTCCTCACCCAAGCCATTCTCTCCGAGGGAATGAAAAATGTCGCTGCAGGTGCCAATCCCCTTGACGTGAAGCGTGGCATTGACAAGGCTGTCGCTAAAGTCGTGGAAAGCATCAAGGAACAGAGTGAACAGGTCGGCGAAAGTTACGAGAAAATCGAACAGGTAGCCACCATCTCTGCCAACAACGACGCCGAAATCGGTAAACTCATCGCCGACGGAATGCGTGCCGTCAGCGTCAATGGTGTCATCACCATCGAGGATGCCAAAGGTCGCGACACGAAACTCAAGACCGTGGAAGGCATGCAGTTTGACCGCGGCTATCTCTCCGCCTACTTCGTGACCGACGCAGAGAAGATGCAGTGCGTCATGGAGAACCCCTACATCCTCATCTACGACAAGAAGATTTCCAACATCAAGGATTTCCTCCCCATCCTCGAACCCGCCGTGCAGAGCGGTCGTCCTCTCCTCGTCATCGCAGAAGACGTGGACAGCGAGGCTCTCACTACGCTCGTTGTGAACCGTCTGCGCACCCAACTCAAGATTTGCGCCGTGAAGGCTCCGGGCTTCGGTGACCGTCGCAAAGCCATGCTTGAAGACATCGCAGTCCTCACCGGCGGCGTGGTCATCAGCGAAGAGAAGGGCATGAAGTTGGACGAAGCCACACTCGACATGCTCGGAACGGCAGAGAAGGTCACTGTCAGCAAAGAGAACACCACCATCGTCGATGGCAAGGGCGACAAGGAACAAATCCAGAACCGCATCGCACAAATCAAGGCTGAAATCGCCAACTCCACTTCTTCCTACGACAAAGAGAAACTCCAGGAACGCCTCGCCAAACTCTCCGGCGGCGTTTGCATGCTCGAAGTCGGTGCTGCCAGTGAGACTGAGCAGAAAGAGAAGAAGGACCGCTGCGACGACGCTCTCTGCGCCACCCGCGCCGCTGTCGAAGAAGGCATCGTGACCGGCGGTGGAGTTGCCTACATCCGCGCTCAGAAATCTCTTGAAGGATTCACCGGCGACAACGCCGACGAGAACACCGGCATCGCCATCGTGCGTCGTGCCATCGAAGAGCCGCTTCGTCAGATTTGCTACAATGCCGGTCTTGAAGGCGCAGTCATCGTCAACAAAGTGCGCGAAGGCGAAGGCAACTTCGGCTACAACGCCAAGACCGAGACTTTCGAAGACCTCCGCAAGGCAGGTGTCGTTGATCCCGCCAAAGTGACCCGCGTCGCACTTGAAAACGCTGCTTCCGTGGCAGGCATGTTCCTCACCACCGAATGCGTCATCTGCGACAAGAAGGAAGACAAGCCCGAACTGCCGATGGGTAACCCCGGCATGGGCGGAATGATGTAAAATCACAGAACTTCTATAGTTCAATTCCTATTTCTCACCCCGGTGACACAAAACGTGCCGCCGGGGTTTCCTTTTGTCTTGATTCTGAGCAAACAGAAAATAAATTGCTAATTTTGCACAGTCTTTCGGCGCAGACCGTCTCCCCGTGGCGGTCGTTGCTCACGAAACTCGTTCTCATCCTCACAAACACCACAAAAACTATTTCGCAGTGATTACCTTTTCCATCAGTCTCTTGCTTTTGATTCTCGGCTATGTTTTCTATGGCCGTTTCGTGGAGCGCGTCTTTGGGTGCGACGCCTCCCATCCGACACCGGTCACGCTGAAAGCCGACGGCGTTGATTACATCGCCCTGCCCGGCTGGAAAGTGTTCATGATTCAATTTCTCAACATTGCCGGAACGGGTCCCATCTTCGGCGCCATCATGGGGGCGAAGTTCGGTGCTGCCGCCTATCTTTGGATTGTGCTCGGCTGCATCTTCGCCGGTGCGGTCCACGACTTCCTCAGCGCCATGCTTTCGCTGCGCAACGGCGGCATGGGTTTGCCCGAGTTGATTGGAAAATATCTGGGCGGGAAGACGCGCAGTCTCATGCTCGTCTTCACCGTGCTGCTGCTCATCATGGTCGGCGCGGTCTTCGTGTATAGCCCCGCCCTTCTCTTGGAAAAATTCGGCGGCGACGTGACGATGTGGTTTGCCATCATCTTTGCCTACTACATCCTCGCTACGATGCTTCCGATTGACAAGATTATTGGGAAGATATATCCGCTCTTCGCCTTCTCTCTGCTTTTCATGGCAGTGGCGCTCATGGTTTGTCTCTTCATCAAGATGCCTGCCATTCCCGAAATTTGGGACGGGCTTTCCAACCGCGCCCTCACCGTGGTGCCCGATTGGAAGCAAGACCTCTTCCCCTGCCTTTTCATCACCATCGCCTGCGGCGCCATCAGTGGCTTCCATGCCACACAAAGTCCTTTGATGGCACGCTGTCTGAAGAGCGAGGGCAACGCCCGCCGAATCTTCTACGGCGCCATGATTACGGAAGGCATGGTGGCACTCGTCTGGGCAACCATCGCAATGTATTTCTTCTATGGTGAACCGACGCCCGGTCACGAGTCCTTCCCCGGTTTCGGCAACAAAGGCTTTTCCACTGCCGCTCCCACCGTCGTGAGTCTCGTCTGCAACCACTGGCTCGGCTGGTTCGGCGGACTACTCGCCATCCTCGGCGTAGTCGCCGCGCCCATCACCAGCGGTGACACGGCGTTGCGCAGCGCACGTCTCATCATTGCCGAGGCATTCCGCGTGCCACAGCAAAAGATTCGTCATCGCTTCCTCATCTCCATTCCCATCTTTGCTGCCACGCTCGGCCTCCTGCTTTGGCAGGTCGGCAACCCCGAAGGCTTCAATGTGATTTGGCAATATTTCGGCTGGTCCAACCAAACGCTCTCCGTCTTCACGCTTTGGATGCTCACGGTCTATTTGACGCTCAAACACAAACCCTACGTCATCACTCTCGTCCCTGCCGTGTTCATGACCTCCGTCTGCACGACCTATCTTATTGTGTCGCCCGAAGCCCTCAATCTGCCGGCGGGAATTGGTTATGCCACCGCCGCCTGCGCCGCCGCGGTCTCCGTTCTTTTTTTCTTCATTTGGAAAAAAGACGTGAGAGAGCGCGAGGCAAAACAAAACGCAGAAAAGACTGCCTGAAACAAGAGCGACTGTGCAGAAATGAAGCCTATTTGCTCGCAATCGGTTAAAAAACGAATAAAGTGCGGGTGTTCCCGTTTTTTTCATAAACCTTTGCTCGCAAAATCCATCAAAAACCACAGAGAACCAAATTTTGTAGGACTTATGAAAACCATCAAATTCCTTTTTGTTCCGTGTCTCGCGCTCGTGCTGACCGGATGCGTAAGTAAGAAAAAGTATGCAGAACTGCAAGGACAATACGACAAACTGAAAACCGAGCAACAGAGTCTGCAAAATGACTATCAAGAAGCCAAGGTGAGCATCGCGGAATACACTTCTGACCGCAACTCTCTCGCCGCTCGTCTTGAAGAAGAAAAACAGCGCAACAAAGAATTGCAGGAAGCCTATAAGAAACTGCAAGGCTCCTACCAGGAAAACGTTTCGCAGGGTCAGGTGAACATCTCGAAACTCGTGGATGAAATCAACGCCTCCAACAAATTCATCAAACAACTCGTGGAAGCCAAGTCCAAGAGCGACTCGCTGAACCAGGCACTGACCAACAAACTCACCCGCTCCCTCACTCGCGAAGAAATGAACGACGTGGACGTGCAGGTGCTCAAAGGTGTGGTCTATATTTCCTTGGCAGACAACATGCTCTACAAGAGCGGAAGTTATGAGATTGGCGAGCGCGCCGGCGAAACCCTCTCCAAGATTGCCAAAATCATCATGGACTACAAGGACTATGACGTGCTCGTGGAAGGCAACACCGACAACGTGCCCATCTCTCAGAAAAACATTCGCAACAACTGGGACCTCTCCGCACTCCGCGCTTCGTCCGTCGTTCAGGCTTTGCAGAATCAGTATGGCGTAGATCCGAAACGCCTTTCCGCTGCCGGCAGAGGCGAATACAATCCCGTCGCCTCCAACAATACGGAGAAAGGAAAGCAGCGCAACCGTCGCACGCAAATCATCATCACTCCGAAGCTTGACCAGTTCATGGACTTGATTGATGAGGCTCCGAAAGAAGACTGAAAAACGTTCAGCGCACCACAGAAAACACTGAGGGAGTGACTCCCTCTTCCCACTTTTCCTCTGTTATTGCTGTCCTCTAAAACTCCACGCTTTTTTGTGATGTGAGTTTCAGCGGACAGCAATAATTTTTTTGTTCCAAGAATTGTTCGCGAGCGCCACTCCGTCACTCCTGCGCGCCGATTCGTTACTCCTACAAGCCGCCTCGTCACTTACCGCCGTGCCGCGGTAAGTTTACCGCCGTGCCGCGGTAAGTTTGCCGCCGTGCCGCGGCATGTCTACCGCTGTGCCGCGGTAAGTTTACCGCCGTGCCGCGGTAAGTAACGATGCCTAAGGAAAAAGCAAGGGAATAGGCTTGACAGAGTGACGGAGACAAAGAAAAGGGTGACAGAGTCTAAGGAAAAAACGTGGCTGACTACTAAAATTTTCACGGCATCAAGTCATTCCCGCGCGCCGACTCGTTACTTCTACAAGCCGACTTATTACTTACCGTCCGAGGGACGGCAAGTTTACCGCCCGAGGGACGGCAGGTTTACCGCCCGTGGGACGGCAGGTTTACCGCCCGAGGGGCGGTAAGTAACGAGCCGGCGGGAAAAAGTAACGGAGACAAAGGAAAGCGTGATGAAGTCAAAGGAAAGCGTGACGAAGCCAAAGGAAAAAACGTGGATGTTCACTAAAAGTTTTACGGCATCAAGTCATTCCTGTGCGCCGACTCGTTACTCTTTCCCGCCGCTCCGTCACTCCTGCGCGCCGATTCGTTACTTACCGTTCGCCGAGCGGTAAGTGACGAGATGCGCACGCAGAAGTGACGAAACGGCTTTCAGCAGTGACAGAGCCTAAGGAAAGAGTGACTTTTCCTGCGCAAGCATCCACGGAGTCAAACCATCAAGTGAGTTTAGTAATCCTCAAAAAATAACCTGCATCATCTTTGAAAATCTTTTCGGTTCATATTTCCTCCCTCATCAGTCACATAGCAACGGCTATGCTCCTTCTTCGGGTGAAAATCTGACCTCGAAAATGTCATTCAAATCTGACGCAACTTATTATTTTCATATTACTTACCGGACAGCCGGACAAAAAAACTCACGGCCGCCGGATGTCCGACGGTCGTGAGCGTTCAAAGGGAAATGAATGTGTGACGGTCTCAGCGAATCACTTGCCGAGTTGTTCTTTGATGAATGCTTCCATTTCGGGGATGCACTCCTCGGCGCGCTGCAAGAGCGTGAGTTGGTTGCGAGAACGAACGAGGTTGTGCTCCGGATACTGAATCTTGTAGTAGGTGTCGCCGTTCAGATAGTCTGCATAGAAACGCACGAGCTGCATGTAGGGGAAGAGAGTGGCTGCGTAGGGCAGGTTCTCGATTTCAATGGGTTCGAGGAAGGCAGAGGCGGTTTTGAGATAGCCTTCGGTGAACGCCTTGAAGATTTCCATGCGGAAGCGAATCTTGTCGTAGGCATCGCTGTCTTCCTTCTCTGTGTTGGCAGCGGAGCGGAGGAAGTCTCCGAAGTCGGAGAAGACGAAACTCGGCATGACGGTGTCAAGGTCGATGACGCAGAGGACGTTATCTTCTTGGTCAAAGAGGATGTTGTCCACCTTGGTGTCGCAGTGGCAGATTCTTTTGGGCAGTTTTCCTTCTCGGTAGAGTCTTTCGCTGCGGGTCATGCTTTCGGCGCGTTTCTCGATTTCGTCGGCGATGTCGCGTGTGGCAGCGAGTCGTCCCATCTTGTCAGCCTCGATGGCTTCTTTGAGTTGCTGGAGGCGGAATTCGATGTTGTGGAAGTCCTTGATGGTCTCACCGAGTTTGGCGGGAATGTCAGCGAGTTTGGCTTGGAAGTCGCCGAAGGTCTCGCCGACGATGCGGGAACTTTCGGGCGTGACGCCGCTCTTGGAGACGGTGTCGGGGATGAAGACCATCACGCGCCAATATTTCTCATCAAAGAGATAGTAGTACTTTCCGTCCTTGCAGGGCACGAACTCGAGCACTTTGCGGTCGATGTCGGCGGTGCCGGCTGCTTCAAGTTTGCCGCGGATGTGGGAGGTGACGGAGACGATGTTGTTCATCAGCATGTCCACATCGGGGAAGATGGCGGTGTTGATGTGCTGGAGCACGTAGTCGGGAGCGTCTCCCGCAGTCACGACCTTATAGGTGGTGTTGATGAGTCCGTTGCCGAGAGGCTTCACTTCCACGACGTCGCCTTTGATTTGGAAACTTTGGGCGATGTGCTGTAAATCTTGTTGGTTCATGGTATTATTTAAGTTTTGAGAGTTTTAGGGATATTCTTTCGTTGCGTAGTCTGTATGACAGTGGCAAATGTAACACTTTCTTCGCAGAATCTTCATGATTCGCTTTGCAGAATGTCTTCACTGCCGTGTCAAAAGTCATTTTCGGGTTGTTAGCGGAGCACTTTGAAGGTGCGGCGACCGACCTTCACGAGATAGGTTCCGCGAGGTTGTGAGTTGAGGTTCACGGTTTGATGACTGTTGCCGTCGGTGCGGACGGTGGCAACGCAAGAGCCTCCGAGGTCATAGACTTTCACTTCCGTGCCGGCGTCAAGGCTGCCTTGCAGGTGCAGGATTCCTTCAACCACCCAGGCTCGGCAGTTCGTCAGCGTTTCCACTTGTCCCAGTCCGCTCTCGGTGCTGAGATAGGGACGGAAGCGGAGCAGGTGAGTGTAGGTGCCGGAGGAGGGCAGGCAGTAGCCTGCGAGCGTACCCGTTCCTTTGCCGCAACTTCCGTTTCCGAGTCCTTTTTGTGCATAGTCCAAATGCAGGATGGTCTTGGAAGGAGTTGCGCCGAGGTTCCAAGCGTGTCGCACGCCGGCGAGGTCTTTGTCCGCATGATGCAGCACACCGAAGTCCACCTGTCCTTCCGTCTGCAGAGAGAGGATGAGGTCGTTGGTGACGTTGCGGAGCGTCAGTTCTCGCAGTTCGGTGCGGTTGCCGGAGGTTTGGGGACGCGGCGTGGGTTCAAGCATGTCGGCGACGGTGGAAGTGTAGCGTCCAAGGAAGGCTGCCTCCTTGCGGTCGCAGAAGTTGTCCCACGGTCCGCGGGCATAGTAGGTCACTTCTTGGAAACCGGAGGGCATTTGCATGGCGGAACCGATGCGGCGCAGGTCGGAAGACTGAGGCGTATAGGTCACTTGCACGTCCAGTGTGCCGTTGGGATAAAGTCGGTAGTCATACTGTGCGTTGCAGAGTGTTCCGGTGTGAAGCGTGGTCCAGTAGGCGGAGCCGTCGGCGTCCACGGTGGGGACTTGCGTCATGGCGTAGGCAGTGATGCCGTTGCCGGTGTTGCGGGTGTTGCCGGTTGCCTCATCGTTTTCCACCCAGCGGAAGTCGGAGTAGTCAAGGAAGTTGTACATGTTCTCCATGATGGCTTTGCCGTCATATTTCCAAGTGCGCATCTTTCCCATTCCATAGACTTCAATGGTCTCTTTACCGTTGCTGATGTTGTAGAGCGTGTTGCTGCCAATCACGGAGCTGGTCACGGTGACGGGCGAGAGCGAAGCATCTGTTGCCACTGCGGGCAAGGCGTCGGGGCGTGACTGGAGCACATACTGCTGCGCGGCGATGGGATAGCCTGCCTCTGCCCAGGAAGTGGCTTCGCGCAGGGAGAAGGTGACGTTCAGGAGATACTCCTTGCCCTCCTCCAAAGTGGTGGCGATGGGCAGTGTGACGAGGGAACTGTTGCCGGGCAGGCAGTTGATGGGTGCGATTTCGCCGGTTTCCACTTCCTCGCCGTCACAGAGCACGGCGTAGGTCACGTCAAACGCGTTGAGGTTCGTGAAGGCATAGCCGTTGGTGAGTTGGAGATATTTGTTGGAAGAGAGGGAGCCGAAGCGGACGTACTGATAAATCTGCTTCACCTGTGCCAGTTTGGAAGTCCAGGCGCGGTGGGCGGGAATGAGCCCGTTGTTCACGAAGTTTCCCTGTGAGGGACCGGGGAAGTCATAGCCCGTCATATACTTGGGTCTTCCGTTCTGCGTGAGCGTTCCGTTTTTGATGTCTTCGGCGCTGTAGATGGACTGGTCCACGAAGTCCCAGATGCAGCCTCCGATGCCGTAGGTGCTGCCCTCGATTTTTTCCCAGTATTCTTTGAGATTACCGACGGCGTTGCCCATGGCGTGGGCATATTCGCAGATGAAATAGGGCTGCCTCTTGGAGTTGTTTTTGGCAGCGGAGGCGACGGCGCTGACGGTGGGATACATGACAGAGTAGAGGTCGGTGTAGGCTGCTCCGCCGCGTGTGGCGCCTTCATAGTGGACGATGCGGGCGGGGTCAAGTTCCTTGGCGCGATTGTAGGCAGCCTGCATGTTGATGCCCGTGCCGCTCTCGTTGCCGAGGCTCCAGAAGATGACGGAGGGGAAGTTGCGGTCGCGCATCACCATTCTTTCCATGCGATCCACGAACTGCGGTTGCCAACTTTGGGCGCGGGTGATGGTGTTGCCGCCCTGTTCCCAGTTGTAGTGGCACTCGATGTCTGCCTCATCCATGCAGTAGAGTCCGTAGTAGTCAAACATGCTGTACATCTTTGCCTGACGGGGATAGTGGCTGCCGCGAACGGTGTTGATGTTGGCTTGCTTCATGATTTGCACGTCGCGCAGCATGGTGGCGACATCGATGGAGCGACCGTGGACGGGGTGCGTGTCTTGTGTGTTCACGCCTTTGAAGAGCACGGCTTTTCCATTGACATAGACCTTTCCGCTCTTGATGCGGACGTCGCGGAAACCGTGTTTCGTGGCGAATGCCATCTCTTCGTTGCCGTCAGCGTCGGTCTGACTGATTTCGACCGTGTAGAGCGAAGGCGTCTCTGCGCTCCAGAGTTGCAGCCCGCTCAGCGCGGAGAAGGTGAGGACAGTTTCTTTCTCGGTCTCGCCGGTAGCAAAGTTCACCTCGGCGCGCTCGCTGCCAACCTGTTCGCCGGAGGGCGAGAGGAGGGTGGCGATGACGTGTTTGGTGACGGCGGCAGCAGCGGGGTTCTCCATTTTCAGACTGACTTGGAGCGAGCCGGAAGTGTAGTCGGAAGTGGAAAGCGTGGAACTGAGGAAGTGGTCTTGCACGTAGGTCTTGGGTGTGGCATAGAGATAGACATCGCGGTGAATGCCGGACATTCGCCACATGTCTTGTCCTTCCAGGTAGGAACCGTCGGAGAAGCGGATGACGCGCACGGCGATGTTGTTTTCTCCGCTGCGCACCACGGAGGTGAGGTCAAACTCTGCATCGTTGTTGGACTCTTGTGTGTAGCCGACATATTCTCCGTTGACCCAGACGAAGGCAGCGGAATAGATGCCGTCGAAGTGAAGCACGACACGTTTGTCATTCTCCCAGCCTTCGGGCAGGATGAAGGTGCGTCGATAGGAGGCTGCGGAGTTCACGCAGCCGGCACGCATGACAATCTTGGGATAGTTGTCGTTGAAGGGCGTATCGACATTGATGTAATAAGGACTGCCGTAGCCTTTCATCTCCAAGCAGGAGGGCACGGTGATGGTGTCCCATTCTTCCACGTCGGCGTCGTCGCCCCAGAACTCTTCCTCGGGAGCGTTGGAAGGAGCGTTGGTCCAACTCAGTTTCCACAGTCCGTTGAGGGAGAGCCACTCTGCACCGTTCGGGTCATTCCAAGGTTGGGCATAGCGCACGGCGTCGGCACGAAGGGCGGCGGTGGTGGCGTAGGGCATGAAGGTGGCGTGGGGCGCGAGTTTGTTCTCGCCGAAGCAGGTCTCGTCTTCCCACTTGTTCGGTTTGGGCAGCACCTGCTCGGTGGTCTCCACGAGGCGGAACCAAGTGGCTTGTGAGGTCAGGTTGTTCGTCAGTTGCAGACGACTGTCGGAGAGTTCGGTGACGCCCATCGTCGGAGTCTTGTTCCAAAGCAGTTGATAGACGCCGTCTTCTCCTTCCACTGCCTGCACGAGGATTTTCTGATTGTCGCTCGCGGTGTTGGCTGTCCAGTTGAGGAGAAAGTAGTTCTTGTTGGGCGCCACGTCAATGGCGGCGGTGGGAAAGCCGGCGCTGGTGATGATATAGACCCCTTCGGTCGCACCAGCCTTGACGAACTTCCACTTCTGACCGAAGGAGGTTTCGTCCTCGGTTTCAACCATCACGGGAGCGTCATTGTCTCCGTTGTTGAAGTTGGAAACGACCTTGTCGGTGGTGAAGGAGCGAATGTGATAGGTTTTGGACTCGTCGGGCTGTGAGAAGCTCCACAAGGAGCCGGCGGTGAGGAGACACAACAGTGCACGACGTTGCCAGCGTGCAGTCTGACGGAAGAACTGGAGTTTTTTCATAGAGAAGTTTTAAGGATTTAGGAAAAGAGTTGAGGGGTCGAATCCGTTTTTTGACACGTCACGAGCCTTTCAACTCTTTATGGGGAAGTGCTAATATATAATTATTGTCTTACGAGTACTTTCTGTCCTTCGACCACATAGACGCCGGGTTCGAGTCCGTTCACTTCGGTGAAGCCCGGACCTGCCTGAACGGTGCGTGCCAGCTGGCCGGAGAGAGCATAGATGCGAACGGTGCGTGCGACGCCGGCGGAGATGCCGATGGAGCGGGAAGCACCGGTAATCTTCAGATAGTTCTCTGCTTTGGCATCGTTGACAGAGGAGAGGGTCGGGTCGTAGCCGTATTTCTCGTCAAGATAGGCGACACGGGTGGGAATCCACTGAGCGGCGTAGGCGACGGAAGACTGAATCTGGTTGTGGAGAGTCGGCCAGCGAGACTGCTCGCGGAGGTCAGCCCGGCTGTCGGCGAAGAGAGCGGCGTAGGTTTGGAAGCGTTCCACCAGCTTGTCTTCGTTGAACCAGTTGGCGCGAAGTTCGGCATAGCGTTCTTTCAAGTCGTCTTCCCAAGTGAGGGTCTTGAGTTCCTGCAGACGGGTGTAGAGGGTGAGCTGTCCGTGTTCGTAGGTCCAAAGGAAGGAATCGAAGTCCTGTTCAGCATTGTTGGTGTAGCTGGTTTTACCAGCCCAGTTGATGCCCCAGGTTCCGTCCATGTCCCAAGGCGCGATGGTGAGGCGGTTGCCTTCTGCCCCGCTCTTGTCATAGACTGCCCAGTGCATGTTCTTCCCGTGGTTGTCGGTGGCGAGCATGAGTTCAATGAAGAGATAGTAGTCGCGCACGACGGGATAGTCGAAGAAACTTTTCACGGAAGCGCCGAAATCGACGTCGTTGGCACAAGCCACGAGGTTCACGGCGTTGTAGAGGGGTTGCCAGTCAACGGCTTCTTCTTCGAAGTCGGGATATTTCAACTCATATTCTCCCCAAACCTCGGTGCCGAGGGTGTTGGAATAGGCAGAGGGAGGAGTGTGAGGATAGTAGTCGGAGTCAATGTTGTGACCCATGAAGACTTCGTAGCTCCACTGTGAGGACTTGTAGAGCACGCCGTGGATTTCTTCTTTTCCTGAGGTGCTGGTTGCAGCGTCCTTATACTTCTTCAACTTCATCTGCTTGCGGTCGAGTTTCTCGGTCATGCAGTAGAGCCCGTGATATTTTCCGTTGAGGAAGACTTCGACGAACTTGCCGCGCGTGCCGGTGAGGGCTTTGCTTTCACGGTCTTTGTAGTAGGGCGGTGTGGCGAAGTCGTTCCAAAGGTCGGTGCTGACGCGGTTTCTCATGCAGGCAGGGTCAACCGCCATGGCGTCGAGAATCCAGTTGTTGTCCGAGCGCAGCCCGAAGTACTGTCTGTCCACTGAGTTGCCTGCTTCGTCGCGGAGTTTGATGGCGTAGGCTTTCTTGGCGAATCCCTGTGCCGTGGCGCCACGATAGCGGAAGGCGGCAATCACTTCGGGGTCATAGCCGGCGAGGTCGGGATCGGTGACGCGCATGGAACCGGTGGTGTAGGTCGTGCCGTTGCAAGAAGGCATGTTGATTTCAACCAAGGGAAGATAGGTGAACTGCACCTGCGCCGTGGAGCGGAGCGTGCCGTCTTCGTCATAGAGTTGGAACGAATAGGTCTGGTCGCAATTGACGTCGCTGAAGTCGATGACGTGAGTCTCAGCATCGGGAGTCAGTCCGTTCAACTGCAAGGTGAAGTTCTCATAGCCGGACTTGAAGACGGCTTCCAGCGTCGGTGCCCACGCCGCGCCGTTGCGAACGGGAGAGGGCAGCGGAGCATACCAGATTCCGGAGTTCGTGTCTCGAATCACGTCCTTTCCGCTGATGCGGATGGTTTCGACAGCCGTGGTCATGGCAATCTCTCCGGTCGGTTTGTCTGCTCCGCCGTCGAAGTTGATGCCTTGTCCGGTGAGGTTGTCCAAATGGCGGGTGTCGGCAGAGGTGAAGACGAAACTGCCTGCCACGCTGAGGTCGCCGAGGGGCACGACATTGCCGGAGGTGGAGGACCAGTATCTGTAGGAACTCTGCGTCAAACCGGAGACGCTGCCCGTGTTGAGGTTGTCGGACTTCATCAGCGAGTAGGCGGAATAGACGGTGGCAGCATATTTGTCAATCTTCCACATTCCGCCGCCCACGCTTTGCGAGAGGACGTTCACGCCGTGACCGTTGAGGGCGTCAGTGGTGGAGTAGTCAGTGAAGACGAGACGTCCGTCTTCGGTGAAAATGCGTGTGAGCGTTCCGCTTGTGACGAAGTAGAAGTGGGTGCGCTCGTCAGGATTGTCTGTCAATTCAAGGGCGTCGGTGCCGGCTTTGACATATTTGTTTTGCTTGAGATTTAGGATGCTGTAGAGCACGGGGTTGGAGGTGTCAGTCGTTCCCACGATGGGGTTGTCCACTCCGACGCGTTCCCAATATTCTCCCACCTCGCTCTGTCCGCGGGTGTTGCGGAGGAACTCGGTGTCAGCATCGGGGTCGGTGGTGACGCCTTCAAAGGTGATGCCGTAGCTTGCGAGGTAGTTCAAGTGGCGCTGGTCGGCAGAGGCGAAGGCGAAGGTGGAACCCGCATCCACATCCCAAAGTCCGATGTAGTTGCCGCCGTAGTCATTCCAAGAGAGTTTGGAACTTTGTTTCTGACCCGGTTTTGTGGCGGTGTCGTCTGCCGGCAGGTCGGTGAGTTTCGTAAGCGAATAACCGTCCACGCTCTGATAGGAGGAATCATAGAGTCCGGTTTCCCAGTTGATTTGCCAGATGTTGGAATCGGTGACGCCGCTTGCGGTGCTGAGGCCGTAGTTTCCCTCGTTCAGTTGGGTGAAAGCCGTTTTGACGTATTCTCCCGTGGAAGTGTAAACCTGCACGCCGTTTCCGCTCTGCACGAAGTAGAAGGCAGTGGCTTGGTCCTCGTCGGAGGTTTGGTACAGCACGTTGGAGGATGCCACGACATATTGCTGGCGGCGGAGATTGATGATGGTGTAGAGGACGGGGTCGGAAGTGTCAGTCGTATAGACCACAGGCTGCGCCAATCCAATTCTCTCCCAGTAGGCACCGGAAGGTGTGACGCCCTTATCCTCGGTGGTGGGCGTGGGGTCGGGTTTGCTCTCGCCGTCCATCACGCTGTTGCCTTCTTCGTCGAGGATGGTGAAGAGTTCATTGTCGCTGCCGGTGTTGCCCGTGTAGGTGCCCACGAGATAGGTGCCGTCGGTGCGGATGTTGAACCACTGAGTCACTTCGCGAACGTTGCCGATGGTGAGATAGCCATCGGAGGTCTCCGTGAAGGTCCACTCGGTGGTGGTGCCGGAGAGCGAGGAGGAAAGACGGAGTCCCTTGGCAACCCTCTCTTCGCGCACACTACTATATATAATGTACTCGTTGGAGACGGCGTTGCGAATGGAGTAGCCTCCGTTCGTGCCGGCTTCGACATACCACCATGCATCGGCGGGGATGTCGGAGGAGGTGACGTCATAGTAAATCAACGCCGTCGAGCCGTGGTTGCTGCCAAGCACCATGTTGCCCGTGCCGTTGAATCGTTTGCTGACGAAGCGATACTTCTTGGAAGCATCAAAACTGACAGCAGCCTGTGCGCCCAACAGGAATGCGCACAAAGCAAAGAGAAGGAGTGAGAAACGTTTCATGCGTATGAAAGTTATTTGAAGTCAAAAGGGGGGGAGGGCGCTTCGCTCCGACCTAAAAGGGTCACAAAAAACAGCGAGAGCGTCCCTCGCGCTTTGACGGCGGAGGGACACTCTCGAGGTGTGATTTATTGTTTGACGAACTTGAAGTGCTTGAAATAGACTTGCAAATCTTGTCCGCTGACGTTCGTGATGCGCAGTTTGCGAGCGGTCATGCCGCCGAGTTCGTTGCCCGTGTGGATGACGGGGTCGTTGTCGCTGTAGTGCAGGAGGCTGACTTCACGCCAAGCACCGTTGGTGAAGAGTTCGAGGCGGAATTTTCCAGCCACCTTGGGCACGCCGAAGTTGAAGTCCATGCCGGCAAAGGTGATGTCGCGGTCGCCTTCAATCGTGAACGAACCGTCTTTCTGCCAGTTGATGACTTCCAGCGCGGGAGCCACAGTGACGTCGTTGCCTCTGACACTGACGGGAAGCAGGGCGAGTTGGGCGACGTCGGAGGTCAGTTTGAAGGGATTGTAGTCTGCAGATGATTCCAGCGAAGTGCCGTTCTGTGTGTTGTAGGCAGTGACCGTGGCGGTGAAGAGTTTGTTCAGCATGGGGAGCATCACCTTCGTGCCGACCTTGATGCCGGGTTGAAGAGCGTGGCGCACGTCGGAGTTTTCCAACTCATACATTTCCAGCGTCTTCTTCTTTGCCGCGTCATAGAGAGCTTGGAAACTTTTGCCTCCGACAGCGGCACTGCCTTCCTTCAGACACACTGCCATGCAGGCGACGTCATAGCCGTAGGCAGCGAGGTTCTTGCCTTGCAGCAGCCAGGGGCGGAGTTCGCGGTTCAGTTCGGGGTTGGAGTGGTCTGCCAGGAGGGCATCGACGGCTTTGTCGAGACGCGTGCAGGTTTCCTGGAGTTCCTTCAGTGCACCAGCCTCGCCATTTTCGATGCGCTTCGCCAGCGGCAGGAGTTCATCGCCTTCTTCGCGGCGGAAACCGTGACCGTTCTGTCCGAGGTCCTTGTTGTAGAGAGCGAAGGTGCGCAGCGCTTCATAGTTTTTCGGAAGCACCTCGCGCAAACCGGCTTCCCAGTCCTTCTGTGAGTCGTAGGCTTGCATGTTCCAAGTGTAGTCGGCGATGCCGTAGAGACTGATTTTGGAGGTCTCGGCGTGTTCCATGGGGTTGCTGACGAAACCGGACATGGTGTCGGCGATGTCAAGGTCGTTGCCGTAGGCGGGTCCCATCAGAATGTGGTCGCGCACGAAGTCGCTGACGGGGAAGTTCCACCAGATGTATGCCTTGCGGTCGATGCGGGAGTTTATCCATTCCATGGACTCCTTGTCGATGCAGTGCACCACGGTGTTACCGGTCCACATGATGTGAATGTCTTTGTTCATCTTCGTACCGAGCGTACGGAGATAACCTTTGGAATCGTCAGCCCAGGCGCGGTTGTACTCTGTCGGGCAGAGAATGAGCGGAGCCACGTCTTTGTGGACGGCGATGAAGTGGTCATCGACATAGTTCAATAAGTCTGCCTGCTTGTCGGCTTTTGCTCCTTCACCCCAGATGTCGTCAAAGAAGACAGCGAAAGCGCGAATGCCGAGGGCATACATCTTCTCCAACTTCGCCATGAGGTGGTCTCTGTCTTCCACCGTCCATTTGATATCTACACCCGGATGGATTGCCCAGTAGAACTTCACACCGTGTTTCTTTGCGTGCTCGTTGAGTTCCTGGATGCGGGCAGCCTCATCTTGGGGATAAGGTTCTCTCCACTGATTGCGGTGGTAGGGGTCATCCTTCGGACCGTAGATATAGACGTTCATCTTGTGACGACCGTAGAATTCAATCTGACTGAGACGGGCTTTGTGACTCCAAGGTGTGCCGTAGAAGCCTTCGACCGTGCCGCGATAGGGGACATCGGGCCAGTCCGTCACTTCCGCTTTTTGCAGTTTGCCTTCTGCCATGGACGCCAGCAGGGTCTGCACGCCCCAAAAGAGTCCGGTCTCATCGGCAGCAGCGATGACTGCTCCCTTCTTGTCGATGCGAAGATAATATCCCTCGTGGCGGTCGGGAATCATGTTCTTCACCTTCGCCACGCACTTGTCGCCTTTCACGCCAAGGGTCACGGTGAAGGAAGCGGAGGAAGAAAAGTTTACGCCGACTTTGTTCGTTTTCAACGCATTGGCGGCTGCACAGTCACTCAGTGCATCTGTCGTCACCACCTTCCACGCTTTGGGAAGCGGAAGACATTTCGCGTCCGTCACCTTCACTTCGTGGGGCACGGGGTTCACCAAAGAGATTTGAGCCGACGAGGGGAGCGTGGCAAAGAGGGCGAGGCTGCACCCCACCACTGACAAGATTCGATTCATAGAGCAAAAGCGTATGTTTTTCATGTATGGTTTACTGTTTCAAAAGTGCTTCCTTGCGTTCCAACGAACAAGTTGCTTCGTTGAAACTCCACACTTTGGGGGCAAAGTTAGGTAATCGCCTTGATTTGACCCAAAAACTTCATCAAAAATGCAGGGAGGCGCTTACCCCATTCGCGTCCATTTACCTCCATTCCACTTCCATTTACCCCGATTCCACTCATTCCATGCAAAATCTCCTCCTCGTTTCAGAAGAAAACGAATCGCATTCATGCTCTCCGCCGACACCAACGACCACAACGCATGGTGAACAATCATTGAACAAGCGTTGAACAAGCATTGAACAGGTCCTGTTCAAACCCTGTTCAACCCCATCAAATATACGCGCCGTTTTGTGAAATGAAACCCATCGTTTTGAAAAACCAAACCCCGTCGTTTGGGGGATTATATATGTTCGTTTGCCGGACGGTAATCATCAAAAAAAGGTGGTGTGTTGGGTGCTTACAGCAAAACTTGTGCCAAGATGCCCTCAAAAGGGAACGCAGGAAAAAATATGAAATAGGCTTCGCGTGCGAGGCGCGCGTTTTCACCTTTCAAACCTATACGTTTTTCAAGGGTACATGCATTTCCTTCAAACCCTACACAGTTCGGGTTTAAATTCTGATAATCATAGGGGTTAGTTGTGTAGGGTTTGGTCTGTAAATTCTACACAAAACCCTACATTGTGTAGGGTTGCGCGGCGGTGTGTGTAGGGTTGTGGTGAAGCAAAAAATATAAATGTAGGTTTGGGCGGAAATATGCAAAAACGCGGTTTCCATCCTACATTTTTGCTCTTCGAGGGAATCTCGCTGAGAAAAGTTTTGCCTACTCGGCACGCAGTTTTACTTAGGGGAAGGCTAAGAAAAATTAGGGGAAGGCTAAGAAAAACTAAGGGAAGGCCAAGAAAAATTTGCGGAAGGGAAATTAAAATTTGAGGAAGGGAAATTAAAATTTGAGGAAGGGAAATTAAAATTTGAGGAAGGCAAATTTCTCTTAGGTGCGCTCCCAGAACCGGATTTTAAAGGGAAAGTGACGAGGCGGCGCGTGGGAGTAACAAACCGGCTTGTAGGAACGAAGCAACGCCGTCCGCGAGCGCTATGTTTTTGAAGAATGAAGATTTTGATGAAACTCAGCTCCCGTGACGCCTGTGACAATCAAGAGGGCTGACCCCGTTCAAGCCTAAGTTAGTCATGGCTGATTTTAGGAATGACGAATACAACAGAGCTGACAAATGGTCTGTGTGCGGTTCATTCTGTTATCTTGACGAATGGTGTGGCAAGGCTTATTTTGAACAAATCCCCGTCAGCCATGAGCCGTTCGTGGTATAGGAAACCGTGAAGAGAGTTCAACCTGAGAATGTTATCAGTTCCGAGAAAAACCTTTAATTTTGCAATTGATATGAAACAGATCCCGAAAATCATTCAAGATAATGCCGCAGAACAAGGCTTCAACGCTGTTGAGTTCATTGGTGAGCGTGAGGACGCACAAGCATTCTCAGTCGGATGCGTTGATGAAGACGGAGAACCCCTTCCAACAGGGTTGCCGACCGTCTTCCTGTTGAAAGAGGATAAAGTGACCGTGAAAAGAGGTATTGAAGCCCTTGACTTACTTTGACGCTCTTCTCAGGCGTTCTGCGAACTTCGGATTGATAAGTTTATCGTCCACCCGCAGTGTATAGTTTGTGCAGGGTTTGCGTCACAAACTATACATTTCGTAACGCACGGGAAATCAGAGAGATGCAGGGTTAAATGTAGAGTTTGTGTATAGTTTGCATAGTTTTTTCTTGCCCTTGAAATATGATATATATTATAGGGGTGTTCTATAAATTACGGGATAAGGAACGTTTAAGAGAAAGTGCTTACGTTTTGGTTGCTTTTCGTTTCTTAGCGCGCCCTTTTGTAAGTTTCGTCAGTCACATAGCCCGCTATGCTCCTTCCTCAACTGACAAAAGTTCATCTCTAAGAAATCAAAAATCAACTCAGCCTAATTTTTAGAACACCCCTATATTGTTTTTGTCCGCTAAACTTTTCGAGACGGAGGTGAAAAAACAGGGCTGGCACCCGTTGCGGGAGTCAGCCCTAAATGGTCATTTTGCTTTTGCTGATAAACGCAGATAAAAAGTTTCAGTCGCGGAAGCGGCGTGTCAGGTCGTGGAAGTGTTCAATGCGGCGATCGCGGAGGAAGGGCCACCAGCGACGCACGTGCTCGCTGCGACTCAAGTTCACCTCCACTACTGCCACTTGTTCTTCGTGCTCCTCGGCGCGGAAGAGAAATTCTCCTTGCGGTCCGGCGATGAAACTGCTTCCCCAGAACTCAATGCCGCGAGTCTGTCCGCTCGGGTCTTCTTCGTGACCGGTGCGATTGACGGCAATCACGGGTAGTCCGTTTGCCACGGCGTGACCACGTTGCACCGTGGTCCATGCTTCGCGCTGACGAGCCTGTTCCTCCGCGGTGTCGCCGGATTCGTAGCCGATGGCAGTGGGATAGATGAGCAGTTCCGCTCCTGCGAGAGCCATGAGGCGTGCGCCTTCCGGATACCATTGGTCCCAGCAGACCTGCACGCCGAGGCGTCCGACAGAGGTGTTAATGGGTTCAAAGCCGAGGTCGCCCAGTGTGAAGTAGAACTTCTCGTAGTAGGCGGGGTCGTCGGGGATATGCATTTTACGATATTTTCCCGCGATGCTGCCATCGGTTTCCAAGACCACGGCAGTGTTGTGGTAGAGTCCCGGTGCGCGTCGCTCGAAGAGGGAGGTGACGAGGACGATTTCCAGTTCGGCAGCCAGTTTTCCGAAGAACTCTGTGGAGGGTCCGGGAATCGGTTCCGCCAGGTCAAAGAGGTCCGTGTTCTCCGTTTGGCAGAAGTAGAGCGAGTTGTGGAGTTCTTGCAGCACGACCAACTTGGCGCCCTGCTCTGCAGCTTGTCGGATGCGGTGTGCGAGATTCAGTTTGTTCTGTTCAACGTCGGCGGTGCAGCGTTGTTGCACGATGCCTATTTTCAAAATTCTTTCTTCTTTCATGGAGCGCGTGATGTCAAAAGGTGAGTATGGTGCGCGGATATTGCATCGTGGCGCAGTGGAGCGAGCCGTGTTGGCGAATCAGTGCGCGGCAGTCCACGCCGACGATATCGTGGTGGGGGAAGGCTTGCGCGAGCACGGCTGCGGCTTGTTGGTCATGTTCCGGTTGCGCGTAGGTGGGATAGAGCACGGCACGGTTGAGGATGAGATAGTTGGCGTAGGTTGCGGGAAGGCGTTCGCCGTCGGGGTCATAGATCGGGTCGGGGAAGGGCAGTTCCAAGAGACGGTAGGGTTTTCCCTCGGCGGTGCGGAAGGCGCGGAGTTCTTCCCGCATGGCGTGCAACTCCTCAAAATGTTCATCGGAGGCATCGGGAAGTCCTATATATATAATGGTGTCATCGGGTGCCAAGCGCGCCAGTGTGTCGATGTGGGAGTCTGTGTCATCGCCTGCCAGATAGCCGTGGTCCAGCCATAGGAAGCGGTTCACGCCGAGCCGTTCGGAGAGCGCGGCTTCGCATTGCGCTTTCGTCAGTCCGCCGTTGCGGTTCGTGTTGCAGAGACAGCGGGAGGTGGTGAGCAGCGTGCCGCGTCCGTCGGTTTCGATGCTGCCGCCCTCCAATTCATAGTCCAGGCAGTCCACATAGTTCCCGTTCATCTCCGAGAGGATGTGACGGTTCACGGCATTGTCCTTCTCCGCTTCAAACTTTCCACCCCAGCCTCGGAAGCGAAAGTCCAGCAGTTCCATCTGCGTTTCGTGGAGCACGGTGAGGAATCCGTAGTCTCTGACCCACGTGTCGTTGGTGGGGCAGGCGACGATGCGGATGCGGTCGCAGACGTTTTGCGGCATTTTCTCTCTGAGGAGTTTTTTCAGCGCTTCGGGTTGTGGCGTTGTGATGAGGAGTGGTTCTCGGGAGGCTATGGCGAAGGCGAGACGGAGGTAGCATTCCGTCACTTCTTGCAGCATGGGCATCCAGTCCGTGTCTTCGTGCGGCCAAGAGATTTGGATACCACTCTGTGGAAACCATTCGGGCAGGAGCGTTCTACCGCCCGTGAGTCCGTTCTCTTCGGCAGCCTGTTCTGGGCAGAAGAGGATGGCAGTGTTCAAATCGTTGCGCAAGGTGGTGGGGACAGAGGAGGAAAGTGGCATGGGAGATGAGGAGGGGAGTTCCGGAGGTTGGTGAATTAGAGTTTTTACGATATAAGAGTGAACTTCTCACTCGCCTTATTTCTTCCCAATCTCTTTCAAATACTGGATGAAGGAGTCCGTGGTGGTGGGCATGTTTTCGGTGGTAACTTCCTGTGCTTCGGGGAAGAAGGAGGGGTTGTAGCCGTCGCCACCTGTGGTCATGTATTCATCCACCACGAGGACATAGTTTTGCTTGTCTTTCAGTTTCACTTTTTTGCCGGAGGGCAGTGCGGCGACGAGTTTCTTGACGTGTCCCGCGCCGTCCGTCTTGACTTCGAGACTGGAGAGTTGGATGCGTCCGAGGGGGCAGCGGAGTCCATATTCCACCAAATCGCGGAGTTGTCTTCCGGTGAGGGAGTAGGCTCGCAGTTTGTTGGCAAAAGGCAGGGCTTCTCCGGCGTCGAGCACAGTCACCTCACCTTTCGGAAGCGCAGCGCGGATGCTGCCAAAATGGCTGCAGCCGATGACCACGTCTTGCATGCCACAGTGAGCGTCGCGTCGGAAGGCGTTTTCGTAGGCTCGGGTGACGAGTGTGCCGAGTTCTGTTTGCTGGTCATTTTGGTTGCGGCGGTGGATGAGTGCCTCGGGCAGCGTGGTGAGATGTTCCGAGAGTGGAAGTCCGCCGATGGTGGTGTGGAGAAGCAGGGAATCCGTGACTTGTTGCAGACGGCGGGCACCGGGTGAAGTGATGCGGCGCTGTGTGACGGGGAAGAGACACGGTTTGACGCCGACCACGTCCAGGTTCGTGGTGTCAATGGAGAAGATGAGTGCACTGATGTAGTCCGCGTGCCAGAGTCCCTGCACCACGGGCATTCTGTTCTTGTTGATGTGTCCTCTCACTTTTTGGTGCGTGTGGGAAGAGAAGAAACCGTGCCAGTCTCCGGGTCGGAGTTTGGTCAGTGCTTCAGCGTCGGGGTCGTCCCAAACGGGTTGTCCTTCGGCGTTGGTCGTTGTGCCGATGTGGGTGAGGAGGAGGCGGAGCGGTGCGGCAGCAAGTGCTTTTCCTTCCGGCGTGGCGAGGAGGGAGTCAAGAACCACGTCATATCGTCCGTCAAAACAGAGTCCTTTCACTCTCCTTGCGCTGACTTGGTGTGGCGTGGCGGAGGTGAGGAGTCCCGCAAAAGCCACGGGAAGTTTCTTTCCGCCGGGCAGGGTCACCTCTGTGAGTGCCGATGCTGAGACACAGGACGGTAGCGTGCCTGTGGCGGTGTTGCGCACGTTGGCGCAAACGTAAGTCATGTCCCAATCCTTTGGTCGCAATGGCGAGTCAGCCCACTTTGCCGCCAGTGCGTCTTGTCCATCGTCAAACTCGTGGTTGCCGAGGGCGGAGAGGCGGATGCCGGCTTCGTGGAAGAAGAGAGGCATGAGTTGTCCGCCGGTGACTTTGTAGAAGTAACTTCCGCCGAAGTTGTCGCCGGCGGAGACGGTGAGGTGGCAGGGATAGACTTTCTTGAGGGAGTCCAGTGTTTCGCAGACGGCGGCAGCACCGGCGATGCCTTTCTCGGGCGATGCAATGAAGGCACCGTGAAAGTCATTGATGCTGAAAACGGCGACTTCAACGGGGCGTGTGTCCCGGCGCGGGACGCTTTGCATTTGCCGTTGAACCTGTGCAACGGCGACGAAGGGAAGGAGAGCCAGCCCCCACAGCAGGGTTTTGGCAGTGAAGAAACGAAGTGACATGGTTGAAGTTTGTGAGAGTTAGTTTTTGCAGATGGTTTTGTTTCCGGTTGCTTTATCTAAATAAATATGGCGTCTTTAAACATTGTGGCTCGTTCATTTCCGTCTTGGTTTCACGAGCGACTGATTTGGAGTCCGGTGTGGGAGACGGACATCTCGACGAAGCGCGAGTTCTTGGTCAGCGGTTTTTCTTTGAGCAGTTGTCGGATGCGTGCGGCGGCTTCCGGGTCTTTCGCCACCATATACATAAAGCCTCCTCCGCCTGCGCCGGGCAGTTTGTAGCCGTAGCAGTAGTCGTCAATCATTTCGCAGAGGTGTTCGATGGCTGGCGATGTCGTTCCGGCATCCAGTGTTTTGTTTTGCTCCCAGGTGGTGCGTACGATGTGTCCGAGTTTTTCAAGGTCTCCGCCGTGGAGCGTTTCGAACGCGTTCAGCGCGTGCTGTTTCATGTTCTCCAGCAGTGTCAGGTGTCGCGTGTTGTTGAGGAACATTCCGCGGACAATTTCCGCGAGGATGTTTTTCGCCGTGCGAGTGTAGCCCGTGTAGTAGAGCAAGTGACAGGGCCGGAACTCGGGTGCGGTGAAGAGCGTGTCGGGCAGCCAGCGCGCCACGGCGTTTTGGTCGAAGCCGGTGGAGGTCTGGAGGAGTTTGACGCCACTCAAGACACCGCCGTATTGGTCCTGCCATCCTCCGCCCGTCGTGAGGAGTTGTTCCAAGACGAGTGTGCGGTTGCAAATCGTGCTCTTGTCCCAGCCCAGACCGCAGAAGTCGCTCAGTGCTCCCAGCACGGTGGCGGCGAGAATACTGCTCGTTCCGAGTCCTGAGCCGGCGGGGATGGCGGAGAGGAGTGTGATTTCCATGCCGCAGCCAAAGTCCTCCAGTTGTTCTTGCAGGGTGTCATAGCGTTCTTCAGCAAATCCGGGGAGGAAGCCGGCGAGTGTCAGTGCTGCTTTGGGGATGGAGAAGGGAGAGCCCACCTGGTTGTAGGCGCGCAGCTGTTCGTAGGTTTCAATGACCTCCATGGCTCCCAAGTCGATGGAGCGGCAAATGATGAGCGGTTTTTTGCAGGGTTTGACATAGACCTGCAAAGGCTGTTGCCCGTTGAGTTCGATGGCGAGGTTCACGACGTTACCGCCCGAGTTGAGCGAGTAGGGCGGTGTGTCGGTCCAGCCTCCCGCGAGGTCGATGCGGACGGCGCTGCGTCCCCAGACAATCTGGTCGGCGAAAACGGTGGAGCGCGGGGCACATCTTTTGTGCAACACGTTTTCCGTGAGTCCTTCTCTCAGCAGGCTGAAAGCCTCTGCTTCGTGACGTGCGGCGTTTTCGGGATCGGTGTGGCGCAGTGCTTCTGCCCGGAACATGGCGTCGCGGATTTTCATCATGAGTGCGGCGTCTTCGGGCAGCGGTTTGGGGAGTTCCCATCCTTCTTTGGCATAGCGTTCCGCCATGTCTTTGAGGTTGATTTGATAGAACACGCTTCTCCGCCAGTTTTTGGCAATCATCGGAATCGTTTCCGCCTGCATTTCTCGGCGTTGTGCCACGAGGCGATGGAGATTGGCTTGTTCCGAGAGTCCTGCTGCCGAGAGTCGCGGCAGGCTGCGCCAAAGAGCGGTGGTCTCAGCATCCGGAGTTTCGCTGATGAACCAGTGCAGCAGTTCTTCGAGGCGTTTCATGTCGGAGGTCACGGGGAAGAGGCGGGCATACTGCAAGTCCTGCGTGTTGCTCAGTTCTTCCTTGTCGATTCCTCGTCGTTGCAGCCATTCGGTGAGAGGCTGAGAAAGATAGAGAGTGGCATCGTCGTCAGCCGCTCCTCGGAAGGCATCGTCAAAGCCGTAGGGGCGCAGGGCAAAGTCTTCTTCGCCGACAGGCACCATGTCGATGCAGACGCCCGGTTTCAGACTGACGTGCCAGTCGTTGCGGGGAATGCCCGTGAGGATGTGGTCGAAGGAATACTGCCATCCCTCTCCGACAAAGGAGTTCTCCACCCAGATGTTGCGGCTTTGTGCCGTAGGGCTGTTTTTGAGCACACAGTTTTGCGTGAAGACGGAACCTTGCGGTTTGATTCCTCGTCTGAGGATGTAGCGCTGGTCTTTCACCAGGTTTTGAATCGCCATGGTGGACTCAATCATGTCGCGGTTCGTGCCGAAGTGGTAGAATTCACCGCCGGGCAGCGGGAGCACGGCGACGCTCAAGTCGCTCAGTGCGGGGTCCGGCGAGGAAGGATTCAGTCCGAGACCGCAACCAAATTCGGAGTATAGGTCATAGGTCTCAAAGTCCTCCGGCGCGGGTGCTTGGGGGGCGTCGCCTTCGGGCAGTTCGGCATATCGTGCAGCAGCCTTCGCCATCAGTCTCTCCACGGCTCGGTCGGAGAGAAGCCAAACGCCGATGTCCATGAGCAGAAGGTGGGTTTGCATCAGTTCTGCTTGTCGTTCGGGCGAGGGTTTCTGCAGCATGAAGTCCAGTTCTGCCGGGTGCTGTCGATTCATGAGGAAGACTCCGTGGTGAGACGCTTGAGCAGGGTCGCCCCAGAGTCCGTAGCAGACGACATCTGCTTCCGGAATTTCTTGAATGGGGTCAGTGGCTCGGAGCAGCACATCTCCGCTTGCGATGAGCGTGTGGATTCCTTTGGGCGCGAGGTGCAGCATTTTTTTGTAGAGCGGCACTTGTAGGTCAAGGAGGTTTTGTCCCAGCCTTTGCCCTCTTGCCCAGCGAAAGACGGGAATTGGCGTGAGCACTTTTCCGCTTGGTGCGTAGGCAGGCAGGCGACGGCTGTGTCCTCCGGCGTGAAGGAGGATTCTCTTTTCCTTCTTCAGCCATTGTGCGAAAGGAACGTGGGGGGCTTCTGCCCGATGGGCTGATGCGAGCAGCCAGGCGGTGCCTCCGCCGGAGCCAAGTTTACGTTCTGCAGGGTCTGAGGCACAGAAACTGTCTTGTGCGTTGTGGGGGTCAATGTCGTTGAACGCGCCGACCACGAGGGGGGGGAGGGAAAAGAGTTTCTTCATGGCATTTAGGAAACCTTTGGGGCTGAGAGGTCAATTTCTTAGTATCCCTTTTATACCTATTATATACAAAGAACGGAGACGGGTGGTTGATATTATGGGGTGTTCTAAAAATTAGGTTGAGTTGATTTTTGATTTCTTAGAGATGAACTTTTGTCAGTTGAGGAAGGAGCATAGCGGGCTATGCGACTGACGAAACTTACAAAAGGGCGCGCTAAGAAACGAAAAGCGACCAAAACGTAAGCACTTTCTTTTGAACGTTCCTTATCCCGTAATTTTTAGGACACCCCATATATAATGGGTGTGCCGCAAGGTGTACTTTTGACGAAGCAAAGTTACGGAAATCGCGGCGTTCGGCAAATTTTGCCGTTCAGGGGCTCGTGGCAGGTCACAAAAAGAGGGTTGCGCCTGTAGAATCGCGGGGCACAACCCTTCAATTTTGGTTTCTTCTTTCGTGTTGTCTGCCTCTCGGCAGACGTGGTGTACACGTCAGAACTCGTCGTTGGCGTAAAGATAGTCAAAGGTGCACTGTTTCCAGTCAAAGATTTCTTCGGGCTTGAAGAATCGCTTCAGTTCTACGGCTGCGGTTTCCGGACCATCGGAAGCGTGAACGATGTTTTCTTGGAAACTCATGCAATAGGAACCGCGAATGGTTCCAGGGGCGGCGTTTCGTCCGTTGGTAGGACCTGCAAGTGCTCTGACAGCAGCGATGGCATCCACTCCAGCCAGGCACACGGCAATGACGGGTGCCGTCATCATGGAGTCTTTGACACGTTGAAAGAAAGGTTTCTCGCTGAGGTGAGCATAGTGCTCGCTGAGGAGTTCATCGGTGAGTTGCATCATCTTCAGACCGCAGAGGTGAAGTCCTTTACGCTCGAAGATTCCGAGGATTTCACCAACCAGCCCGCGTTGCAGCGTGCAGGGTTTCAGCAGAACGAGTGTTTTTTCAATAGCCATGGGATTAGATTTAAGGTTCAGGTTGAAGTTTTCGGAGTGTTCCGCACGGGCGAAACAAATGTTTGTTCGAAGACGGGAAAAACCGTCATCCGCGAAGAAACCGCAACAAATGTAGGACTTTTTCACGCGCCATTCACGTTTTCTTCATACAAAAACTTCAACTCTTCCGCAAATCTCTTGTATTTTTCTGCCCGACAACATAAAAACTCCCCATTGCGTGCTCCGTTTTCATCGCCGCGTTCTAATTTTGCAACTGCTTTGCATTTTTCTCGAACCATGAACGAATCTCACGCTCTCATCATTCGCCGCGCCGTTGAAGCCGACATTCCCGCCTTGCTGCGCCTGCTGCGCCAAATCAGTCAAACTCACCACGACGGACGTCCCGACCTCTTCCGCGTCGGCACAAAATATGATGCAGCCGAACTACGCACGCTGCTGACCGACCGGCGACAAGTGATGCTCGTTGCAGAAGTCAAAACCGAGGGCGTGGTGGGCTATGCGCTGTGCGCACTGCAGGAAGTGGAGGAGAACCATGTGCTTCTTCCGCATCGCACGCTCTATCTTGATGACCTCTGCGTTGACGAACGCTTCCAAAACTCCGGCATCGGCGGGAAATTGCTCGAGGCGGTCAAATCGTCGGCACGCGAGAATCATTGCGACGCCCTGACGCTGAACGTCTGGGAGTGCAACCCCCGAGCCCGTGCCTTCTATGAACGCCACGGATTCCGCCCGCGGAAAACCATGATGGAGATTGAAGTGTCTTGAACGACGTCCTTGTGGTGACGAAACGACCAAAAAATGGTGCTGTAGAGTCGTATTTTATAGACGGAATCGGATTTTTGAAGGAAAAAAGGAGCAAATGTTTGCTCAGATGAAAATTTTGAGAGATTTTTGCATTTGCAACCTCACTTTCCTGCTTTCGCAAAGCAAGCCTTTGATTCAACGACCGCTTTTGACAAATTCCGAAGAAAACTCCGCATCTCGGACAGCGGTTCCTGCATTTTTGAGGTCTCTCTTAGTAAATCATTCAAAAAACTACCATCGCACATGAGCATGCCCGAACAGACTGCACCCTCCGACATTCGCTACGCTTCTTCTTCCAACCAAAACGAGAGGGGGCATCACCACGCACATCATTCTTCCCGCGAAAAGAAAACCTTCATTTCCCAAGGTGACAATCGCCGTCTCCGCTATCGGCACGGTTTTGGACGCTGGGACTACATCATTCCTATCTTTGCGTTTGCGCTTTTGTTTCTTGCCTTCGCTGCTCTCTATTTCTTCATCTGAAGCGACACCGTTCGGAAACGAACGCCGGACAGACTGATGAATCCGTCTCTGCCCCGCCTTCGTCCGTCTCCCCTTGATTGAAAACCTCACCTAAAAACACCATTGCTGCCGCTAAGTAATATGAAAATAATAAGTTGCGTCAGATTTGATTTAGATTTTCGAGGTCAGATTTTCACCCGAAGAAGGAGCATAGCCGTAGCTATGTGACTGATGAGGGAGGAAATATGGACCGAAAAGATTTTCAAAGATGATGCAGGTTATTTTTTGAGGATTACTAAAACTCCAAGTGGCGAAAACATCCAGCCCGAAGTCCGCTAAAACGGACTTCGGGCTGACTCTTTGTAGGCTCAAAAAGGTCTTTCCGGACGGTGTGGCGTCGCTTTTTCCTTGGGATTTCGTCACTCCTGCCGTGTCCTATGGAAGCAGTGACCGTGCGGCGGGAAGATTTGCCGCTTGTGTTCGGTGTGCTCAGCGCTGTTTCTTGTCAGATGGCGTTGATGAAAGCCACCACGGCGTCTCGGTCCGCTTTCGGGAGATTGTAGAACTTCTGCGTGGTGCTGAAGGCATCGCTCTCTCGGCTGTAGCCGTGCCACATGATGGCTTCAATCACGTTTCGGGCGCGGCAGTCGTGGAGTCGGTCGTCAGCTCCCGTGTTTTGCAGGGAAAGTCCGCGTCCCCAGAGCGGTGTGGTGCGACACCAGCCGGTGCGGATGTCGTTCAGCATGAAAAGCCGGTGCTGAAGCATGTCCGTGTAGGGATAGATGACCTGACGCGGATATTTCGGCAGTGCGCCTTGCGCCTTGATGTTTTCCGGTGCCCAGTAGTTGTCCTCTCCCGTGGTCCACGACGGACGGTGGCAGGTGGCGCAGCCCATTTCCTCAAACAGTTTCTTGCCGCGCTGCACTTCTTCAGATTGCAGATTGCGGGCACGGGGCACGGCGAGTCCACGGTGCCACACCATGAAGTCATAGTAGTCCCTGTCCTTCATCTCTTCCGCGAAATTGTGGAAGAGGTTGTTGGTCTGGTCCGTGGTGGGTGAGAGGAGCGTTTTCACCGCCTGTGCCGCACCTTCTCGAGTGCCGTCGCCGCGGTAGGGTGAAGTCGGGTCGGCGAGGATGGCATCGATGACGGACGGAGTCTCGCTCATGGCGCGTGCCCAGGCGTCGGTGGTGTAGAGTTTGTGGCGGTCGGAGCGTGTCACGTTTGTGATGTTCCAAATCGCGTTGGCGCCGGCGCCGTCTTGGAGGGAGGCACGGGTGAGTGCGTAGGTGAAACGTTTCACCGCCTTTGTGCCGTCTGCCAGCGTGTACCACGCCGAAGCGGCGAAGTCATTGGCTGTTTTGTCCCACATGGTGGGGTTCAGTTCGCAGTAGGGCGCAGCGGCGCGATACTGTTCGCGGAGGTCGTCCTCGGTGATGGCATCGAGCAGCCCCGAGCCATAGATTCCGATTGTGCTTTCAATGCGGCACTCGTAGTTTGTCGGCACGGGCGAGGTGTGGAACGCTTCGGGGTCGATGGTGACGACGGGATAGATAAGACTGTAGGTCTCGCCGTCGGGGAAGGTGAAGGGGAGCGCTCCTTCGGCGGCTTCGGGCCAACTGATGTGGATTCCGCTCTCATCGATGGGCGGGAGGAACGGTTCAGCCGCTTTGGTCTGCGGCATGCCCGTCACTTCGGTCACGTAGCTGTTGGCGGCGTAGGAATTGCCGAGCGCATCGGTGCCGGCAGTGGGATGATAGACCACAAGCAGATAGCCGTTCCCATAGTCGTTGGCACGATAGATGGTCTGACGTTTGCCGTGTCCGTAGCCCGGGTGACAGGCGATGCAGGACTGACGCACCCAAGCCGGTCCGAGACCGGAGAACGGCGCGGTGGAAATGTTGAAGTTGCGTTCAAAGAAGGTCTCGCCGTTTTTGAAGTTCTGGGTGAGACCTTGGTTGTCCGTGGCAGGTGTGGGTGCTTCGTAGGATGACGGGCTGACGTCGTCGGACGTGCCCAGTTCTCCGCCCGGGAACCACTCCTCTTTAGAGAAGTTTCCCACGGCTTTTCCGACGAAAGAGGCGTCGTCGGTCGGAACGTATTCCTGCACGATGAGGTTGTTGTCGTCGCTGCAAGAGAAGCAGACAGCAAGAGAGGTGAGAAGAAGAAGTTGTTTCATGAGAAAGGGGTTAAGAGGGTCAAAAGGTCAAAAGGGTCGGCGTGTTTTGCCATGGTAGCCCACCGCTTACGCGATGCGAACGGGGGTGGGAGACTGACCACGGCAGAGCAGATTCTTCAAGCAAAGGAGCGGATTCCTGTGGATTTTGCAGGCGAAGAACGGATGCAAACACGGTGCCGAGCGTCTCGCAGTTCTCAGTCTATTCTCTCAAGATGGCGTTAGAGGCTTCGATGAGCGCGTCGGAGAGGTCGGTGCAGGCGGCAGAGGCTTCAGCGACTCTTGCGTCCGTGTAGTTCAGCACGAACGGTGCGGGGCAGGCAGCGATTTTCTCTTTTGCGGCGGCGATGGCATTCACGACCTTCGTGTCCAGTTCCGGGTGATGCTTCAGCATGTAGGCGTGGAGACTGAGCGTCTCGTTGCGGTGAGTTCCGAGGCGTCCTCCCATGTAGGCATTCTCAATGCCCAGGATGTTGTCTTGGAAGTCCACGAGCGACATGTGACTGTAGGGCGACTCAATGTAGTTCACGTCCTCGCCGGTGTGCGGTTTCCCGATTTTCGTCATGCCCACCTCATCGGCGATGTTGGCGCATCCTGCCACGAGAATCGCTTCGACGGCTTTGCGCACAGAGGCGTAGGTGCTGCCCTGCTGTCCGGCGCGGAGGAAGTTCTCACCGTAGGACAAACCGCTGCCTCCCAGCGTGTAGGGCCATTCCATGTCCTCCACTTTGGCGATGTGTTCAGCGGGAGCGTTGGCGTTCCAGGACACTTCCATCTGCCAGCATTTGTTGCGGAGGTCACCCGCCACGGCGGTGGCGAAGATGATTTCGTGGAGACCGCTGACGGCATAGCGTCCCGCGAGAGCAGTGCCGGAATAGTTGTCCGTGCCTCGCAGGTCATCGGCGGTGCGCGGTTTGCCTTCTCGGAAGAGGATGAACTCAATGCCGTGGAAGCCCAAGAGCGCCTGTCCGAGTTTCTCTCCGGCGTAGGTGTCGCCCGTGAAGCGTTCGGGGTCATCCTGTCCGCCTTCCTCGTAGGTGTCCATGGCAGCGATTTGTGCCGTGTTGGTCAGTGCCACTGCCAACCCCTGCAGGTCGAGTGGCCAAGAGTCGATGTGCGGGTCGATGCCGAAGTCGCTGGCTGCGCCATAGAGGAATGCCTCGCTGGTTTCGTAGTTGGAGCGTGCGCGGAGGAACGTCTCGCATGCCTCTGCCACCTCCGCGTCGGTCAGTGTTTCCGGTGCGTGGCGCAGTTTCAGTTTGATGGCGTGGAGCGCGTCGAAGAGACAGGCGGTGGAGTCCGCCAGCAGTGCATAGGTCGGATAGACCGTGCCTTCGATGTACTGTTTGTTGATGGCGGTGAGTGCTGTCACTTTCTCGTTTTCTTCCGCCTCGGCGGGGTTGATGACCGCGTTGTCGTCACTGCACGAGACAAGCGTGACGGTGGCAGCAGCCACGGCGAAGGAGAGCATCAGGTGTTTGGTGTGTTTCATGTTACGTATGTTTTTTATCGGTGATTTATGCTACCGTAGATTCTCATTTGATGAAGAAGCCTTGATAGACCACTCCGAGGGAGACGGAGGGTTCGTCGTTGAATGTGTGGCGCAGGAAGCGGTGAGCATATTGCGCCTTGATTGCCACCTGCTTGATGGGCATGTAGTTCACGCCCGCCGTCAGTACCTGCCGATGCGTGTAGGGCGCTTCCGCCATGTCTGACGCCGGAACGTAGGAGTCGTAGTTGTCATATCTCGCAAAAACAAAGAGTTGCCCCGCTTTCGGCAGGCTTTTGGCGAAGGGTCGGAGCACGTCATAGCCCGCCTCAATTCCCAGTGCGTAGGCATTCTTTCCCACTCGCGACTTGTCGGTCGGTGCCGTGTTGGCAGTGAGGTTCTGTTTGATGCTGCTGATGGTCGAAGCGTCGCTCAGATAGCCGTAGTCTGCAGAACCCATGGCGCGGAATCCGCCTTTCTCGAACGAAAAGTCGAAGCAGCCGATGGCGAGTTTGCCCTTCACGTCCGAATAGCGTTTCTTGTTGCCGTTCTCGTCGTTGCCCTCGAGGTCGTGAGGATAGGAGTTGTGCATCGTGTGAGAATAGTATCCGCTCAGTCCCAAGCGCAGTTCCGGCATCGCCCACCAGTCCAGACGTGCTGCGAGTCCAATCTTGTTGGCGACGGAAAATTCAAAGGCAGACGCCGCACCGTTCTGCACCCAGTTGTCTTGGGAGAACTTGAAGGCATCGAGTCCCGCCAGCGCCTGCACCTCATAGCGCAGTGAACCCACTTCGCCCCAAATGCTGAGTCCGGTTTGGTGCCATGTGCAGGGCAGCATGTTGGCTTCTCCTTCGGGACGATAGACCGTGAAGAAGTTCAGCGGCTCGTGGCGGGCGTTGGTGTAGCCCACAGGCACGACGATGTGACCGGCTCGCACGTTCAGCCAGGGGAAGAAGGTCTTCTCAATCCAAAACTGTTCCATCTCCACCTCGCCGCCGCGCTCGGTTTCCTGTTCCCATTCGCCGCCTTCAAAATACTCTTGCTCATAGGCGCCTCCCGTGCCGCCGTGCTCAAACTCAATTTCAGAACCCATGCGCCAGCCTTTGCCGAAATAATACTCCAAAGAGATTGCCACGTGAGGAACGTCGAAGCGACCGTGGGACGGGTCGTTGCGATATTTCGCCGGGTTCTGGTAGCGATAGATGTTGTCGCTGTGAAAGTTGCGGCTGAAGACAACTTCGCCGTAGCCGCCCAGCGTCAGGTGCGGTTTGTCCTTCTTCGCCGGAATCGAGTCATTCTCGGCGGCGGCAGGGGTGGAAAATGTCATGCCCAAGGCGAGCAGAAGCGTTCCCGCCAGAAGGGGAGAGGGGAAGGAAAGGTGATTCATTTTGGAGAGAGGTTTTGTTAGCGAGATGCGTTCGCGTAAGTTTTCGTTTGCTTATATATATAAGGTGTGGACGGTGTCCGCCGGTGCTGTTTTCTTCTTAGTCTTTTTGGTCTTACCCGACTGCTTTGCGGGGCGTTGGGGCGGCGTGGCGCAGGTCACGGCATCCACCGTTGAAAACGTGGCTGTTCTCGATGCCTCCGGCGCGGCGGAGGTCAGCGAGGTTGTCGTCAGCGTGAGCAGTGAAAGGAGAAGAAAGAGTCGCATAAAACTTGGTTAAAAATCATTTGCAAAGGTAGGGCGATGCCGAAGCCCTCGCAATCACACTGTTGGGGCATTCTCCCTCCCACCGCGTGAACCCCTTTTCTGCCGTTTCTCACCTCTGACGCCGAAGAAATACCCACTTTTGGTGAGCCGCCGTGATGAAAGAAAAAACTTAATTTTGCAGCGTAAAAACGCTGTCTTCCCATGATTCACGGAAAATACAAAGAGACGCATCCCATGGCGGAACTCATCAGCGACCAGCCCGGACTGCTTCAACTGATGGCACGCTTCGGTCTCCCCCTCGGGGTGGGCGACAAGACGGTCGCACAGGTTTGCGAGGAACAGGGTGTCGATGCCTTCACCTTCGTCACCGTTGCCAATTTCATCAAGCAAAATGCGAGAGAACTGCCCGAAGAACTTGAACAACTCTCCGTCAACTGCCTCACTGACTATCTCCGCCGCGCACACAACTATTTCCTCGACTTCCAACTTCCCGCCATCCGGCGCAAACTCCTCGAAGCACTGGACTGCTCCCGCCCCGATGACGTTTCCTATCACATCCTTCGCTACTATGACGACTACATGGAGGAGGTGAGGAAGCACATGCAACACGAGAACAAGCGGGTCTTTGCCTATGTCGCTCGTCTGCTGCAAGGGGAAGTCTCCGAGGACTACAGCATTGAACGCTATGCCCGCGTCCATGGCAGCATCGACACCAAACTGCAGGAACTCAAAAACATCATCATTCGCTACTACGCTCCCTCGGGACGCACCGAACTCCTTCACTCCGTGCTCTTTGACATTTTCACCTGCGAGAACGACCTGCGTCTCCACTGTCTCGTGGAGGACAGCATCTTCGTGCCTGCCGTCAGAATCTTGGAAGCACGGGTGCGCGTGGACGGTGCACAGCCTGCCGCTGCAGCAGTGTCCGCTGCCACGCCCGACAGCAATCTCTCCGAGCGCGAAAGGGAAGTGCTTCACTGCGTTGTCTGCGGCATGTCGAACAAAGAAATTGCGGGAAAACTCTTCATCTCCCTCAACACGGTGCTCACGCATCGCAAGAACATCGCCCGCAAACTCGGAATCCACAGCGTCGCCGGTCTCACCATCTATGCCGTCGCCAACCACCTCGTTGACATCGAGCAAATCAAGAAATGACCGGATAAACCCATCGTCTGCAACGCAAAGATTTCGCCACCTGTTCCATTTTACTGCCCATCCGCGCTGCGGCGCTCTGCTCGTATGCATCAAGACAGAGTGTGCCTTCGCAGCGCAGTTCGTGGCACAGGTTAGGACTTGTGTTCAAAAACCTTCATTCGATTCGTGTTCAAAAAATAGATGTAAGAATAGAAGAGCCGTGTACGAACCGTATGCCGCGCACGAAAACTGCCTAAAATCAAGGAAAAAGAGAGAACATGAAGCGCGGTTCAGCGGAAATGGTTACTTTTGCGAGTTGAAAATAACCAAAGAACCATGAATATTGTTGAAAGATTCCTCCAATACGTAGCCTTCGACACACAGTCTGCCGAAGACACCGGTAAAACACCCTCCACCGACAAACAGTTCAACCTCGCCCGCTTCCTCAAAAACGAACTGGAGACGCTCGGACTTGAAGACGTTGAAATGACCGACAACGGTTGCGTCTATGCCACCCTCCCCGCAAACACCACCGATGACGTGCCCGTCATCGGCTTCATTGCCCACATGGACACCAGCCCCGACTGCTCCGGCGAAAACGTCAAGCCCCGCATCGTCAAAGCCTACGATGGCGCGCCCATCGTCCTGAACGAAGAGAAGAGCATCGTCACCACGCCCGAGAAGTTCCCCGAACTCAAAGCCCACATCGGAGAAGACCTCATCGTCACCGACGGTACCACCCTCCTCGGCGCCGATGACAAAGCCGGCATCGCCGAAATCGTGCAAGCCATGGCTTATCTCCTTGAACACCCCGAAATCAAACACGGCAAGGTGCGCGTTGGCTTCAATCCCGACGAAGAAATCGGACTCGGTGCCAAAGCCTTCGACGTGGAGAAGTTCGGCTGTCAGTGGGCTTACACCATGGACGGAGGCGAACTCGGTGAGTTGGAATATGAAAACTTCAACGCCGCCGCTGCCAAAATCGACATCAAGGGCGTCAGCGTGCATCCGGGCTATGCCAAAGGAAAAATGATAAACGCTGCACAGGTCGCCGCCGTGCTCGCTGCCGAATTCCCCACTCACGAGACACCGGAACACACTGCCGAATATGAGGGCTTCTACCATCTCCTTCACATCGAGGGAAACGTGGAGCACGCTTCCCTTTCCTTCATCATCCGCGACCACGACAGCGCGCGCTTTGAAGAGAGAAAGACATTTGTGGAAAAAGCCGTGGCATGGGTCAATGCGAAATATGGCGAAGGCGTTGCCACTGCCACCATCACCGAGCAGTATCGCAACATGCGTCAGCAAGTCGAGCCCATGCCCCACATCATCGACATCGTCCTTGACGCCATGCGAGAGATTGACATCGAACCCAAAGTCAGAGCCATCCGCGGCGGCACGGACGGCGCACAGCTCTCCTTCATGGGACTGCCCTGTCCCAACATCTTTGCCGGCGGACTGAACTTCCACGGTCCTCACGAATTCCTCCCCATTCCTTCGTTGGAAAAGGCATCACGCCTCGTGGTGAAAATCATTGAAATGACCGCTCGCGGCATCTAAAAATCTATCGCTCGGCGATGAGACAACTGTGCTCACCGCCGAGCGAAATTTGTGATTATGGACGCAGACTATAAGTATCTCCCACATATCAATTCCCCCGCCGATTTGCGGCAACTCCCCTTGGACGCGTTGCCCAAAGTGTGTGACGAACTGCGGCACGACATCATCAAGGAACTGTCCGACAACCCGGGACATTTCGCCTCCAGTCTTGGAACGGTGGAAATCACCGTGGCGTTGCACTATGTCTTTGACACCCCCTACGACCGTCTTGTCTGGGACGTCGGGCACCAAGCCTACGGTCACAAAATCCTGACCGGACGCCGCGATGCCTTCCACACCAACCGCAAACTCCACGGCATCCGTCCTTTCCCCTCGCCCGAGGAGAGTGAATATGACACCTTTCCCTGCGGTCATGCCTCCAACTCCATTTCCGCAGCCCTCGGCATGGCGCTCGCCACGCTGAAGAACGGACACCCCGACCGCCACGTCGTGGCACTCATCGGCGACGGAGCCATGAGTGGAGGACTTGCCTTTGAGGGTCTCAACAACGCTTCCGACACGCCCAACAACCTCCTTGTCATCCTCAACGACAACAACATGAGCATCGACCGACCGGTCGGCGGCATGAAGGAATATTTGTTGCATCTTCACACTTCTAATCGCTACAATCGCTTGCGCTTTGCCCTTTCCCACCTCTTCGAGAAAATCGGGTGGTTGACGCCGAAGCGCCGCAATTCCATCCTTCGTTTCAACAACTCGCTGAAATCCCTCCTGACCAACCAGCAGAACATCTTTGAGGGGCTGAACATCCGCTACTTCGGACCTACCGACGGACACAACGTCAAAGATCTCGTCAGGGTCTTGAGAGAGATAAAGGACATGAAAGGTCCCAAACTCCTCCACATCCACACCGTCAAGGGAAAAGGCTATGAGCCCGCCGAGAAGGAAGCCACCATCTGGCACGCGCCCGGCAAGTTTGACGTGGAGACCGGAGAGAGAATCAAGGAAGACCCCGGACGCCCCTTGCCGCCCAAGTTCCAAGACGTCTTCGGACATACGCTCCTGGAACTCGCCCGCATGAATCCTCTCGTCGTCGGGGTCACACCCGCCATGCCCACAGGTTGTTCCATGAACATCCTGATGAACGAGATGCCCGACCGCGCCTTTGATGTCGGTATCGCCGAAGGACACGCCGTCACCTTCTCTGCCGGCATGGCGAAAGAAGGACTTAAACCTTTCTGTAACATATACTCCGCCTTTGCCCAGCGAGCCTACGACAACGTCATCCATGACGTGGCACTGCCCTCGCTGCCCGTTGTGCTCTGTCTCGACCGTGCCGGTCTGGTTGGTGAAGACGGTCCGACCCACCACGGTGCTTTTGACATCCCTTCGCTCCGCACCGTGCCCAACCTCGTGATTGCTTCGCCGTTTGACGAGCACGAACTCCGCCGACTCATGTTCACTGCCCAAGCCTCCGAGGACTGCCCCTGGGTCTTGCGCTATCCTCGCGGCAGAGGTTCTCTCGTTGATTGGAAGTGTCCGTTGGAGATGGTGCCCGTCGGCACCGGGCGTCGCTTGAAGGACGGCGAACAAATTGCCGTCATCTCCCTTGGTCCCATTGGCACGGAAGCGGAGAAAGCCATCCGTCTCGCCGAAGGAAAGGCTGGCGGACTCAGCGTGGCGCACTACGATCTCCGCTTTGTCAAACCGCTGGATGAGAAGATGCTCCGCGAGATTGCAGCGAAGTTTGAGCGCATCGTCACGGTGGAAGACGGTTCCCGTGCCGGCGGCATGGGAAGTGCGGTGGAGGAATGGATGTCCGACCACGGTTTCCATCCGCAAATCGTGCGCCTCGGGCTGCCTGACCACTTCGTGGAACACGGCACGGTGGCGGAACTTCGCGCCCTCTGCGGCTTGAACGCCGAAGGCATCGCCGAAGCCATTTTGAAGATTTAGTAATCCTCAAAAAATAACCTGCATCATCTTTGAAAATCTTTTCGGTCCATATTTCCTCCCTCATCAGTCACATAACTACGGCTATGCTCCTTCTTCGGGTGAAAATCTGACCTCGAAAATGTCATTCAAATCTGACGCAACTTATTATTTTCAGATTACTTAGGGGCTGCAGTCCTCCTCGCAGCGAATTACTCCGTTATCAGAGAGTGAGGTGTTCTATAAATGACGGGATAAGGAGCGTTCAAAGGAAAGCGCTGCCTTTTTGGGTTGCAGAGTCTTTAAGAGTAATTCATTTCTTAGCGCGCCCTTTTTGTGAGTCCCGTCAGTCACATGGCTCGCCATGCCCCCTCAACTGCCAAAAGTTCATCTCTAAGAAATCAAAGATCAACTCAACCTGTTTTTAGTAATCCTCAAAAAATAACCTGCATCATCTTTGAAAATCTTATCGGTCCATATTTCCTCCCTCATCAGTCACATAGCTACGGCTATGCTCCTTCTTCGGGTGAAAATCTGACCTCGAAAATCTAATTCAAATCTGACGCAACTTATTTTTTTCATATTACTTAGGTTCCCCATAGAATGAAAATCATCATTGCCGGTGCCGGCGCAGTGGGCACTCACCTTGCCAAATTGCTTTCCAAAGAGCACCACGACATCACGCTCATGGACGAGAATCCCGAGAAGTTGGAAGACATCTCCTCCAACTTTGACATCCTGACCCTCGCCCTGCCGCCCTGCTCCATCTCCGCCCTCAAAGAGGCTGAGGTGAAGAAAGCAGACCTCTTCATTGGTGTCACCCCCGATGAGGCGCACAACATGACCGCCTGTATGCTCGCCTCCAAAATCGGCGCACGACGCACCGTGGCGCGTGTCGATAACTATGAATACACCTTGCCCGAGCACAGCGATTTCTTCCGCACGGTCGGTATAGATTCCATCATCTATCCCGAGATGCTCGCCGGCATGGAGATTCTCCACAACATCAAACGCAGTTGGACCCGCCAGTGGTGGGAGGTGCAGAACGGCGCCCTTATCCTGCTCGGCGTCAAGGTGAGAGAGAACGCCCTCATCCTCAACAAACCCCTGAAGGAACTGTGCGGCGCAGATGCGCCCTATCACATCGTGGCGATCAAGCGTGGCGACGAGACACTCATTCCCCACGGCAACCACAGTCTCATCGCCGGCGATGTGGTCTATTTCATGACGACGCCCGACTACATCGACATCATCCGTGACGCGGCGGGCAAGGAGGACTATCCCGAGGTGGGGCATCTCTTCGTCATGGGCGGCAGCAGCACTGCCGTGCATCTTGTCAATCACATGCCTGACCACATGCACGCCAAAATTCTCGAGTCCAACGCCACACGAGCCTTGCAGCTCAACGAAGTTGTCAAAAACAACCACACGCTCATCCTTCACGGAGATGGTCGCGACCTCTCCCTGCTGGAAGAGGAGGGGGTCAGAAAGGCACAGGCGTTTGTCGCCCTCACACAACACTCCGAACAAAACATCCTCGCCTGCCTCGCCGCCAAACGCCTCGGAGTCAGAAAAACCGTGGCGATGGTTGAGAACACAGACTACATCTCCATGGCGGAGAGTCTTGACATCGGAACGATTATCAACAAAAAAACCTTTGCCGCAGACCACATCTATCGCATGATGCTCCGCGCCGACATCACCACCGTCAAGAGCCTCACCGTCGCCAACGCCGACGTGGCAGAGTTCCAGACACCTGCCAAGGCGCTGGTCACTCGCCGCCCCGTGAAAGACCTCGGACTGCCCGACTCCGTCACCCTCGGCGGTCTCGTGCGCAACGGCAAGGGCGTGCTCATCAACGGTAACACCGTCATCGAACCCGGCGACACCGTCGTTGCATTCTGTCTCGCCGGAGGAATCAAAAAACTCGAACGCTTCTTCAAGTAGGGGGAGAGGATACTTATACCATATAATTATAGGCTCCCCGCTTTTTGTTGCTTTCACGTCATGTTCAACTTTCCCCTCATCTCAAAAGCCGTCGGCATGCTGCTCTTTTTGGAGACCGGCATGCTCCTGCTTTGTCTCGGCGTAGGCATTGCCGATGCCGGTTACGACGCAGATTTGCTCACCTTTGGCGTTCCCGTGGGTGTCTCGGCGTTGCTCGGTTTTTTGCTTCGCCACTTTGGTCGCCGTGCCGAGAACCGTCTCAGCCGCCGCGATGGCTATCTCATCGTCGCGCTCACCTGGGTCACCTTCTCGCTCATCGGTACGCTACCCTTCCTGCTCAGCGGTGCGACGCCGCGCCTTGCAGCCGCCATTTTTGAGACCGTGTCCGGTTTCACCACCACCGGCGCCACGTGTCTGCCCGAGATTGACCCGCTCCCCCAGAGCCTGCTCCTTTGGCGCAGTCTCACCCACTGGATTGGCGGCATGGGAATCGTCTTCTTCACCATCGCCGTGCTTCCGCACATCGGCGGCAGCGACCTGAAACTCTTCACCGCGGAAAGCACCGGGCTTCGCACGGGGAAACTCCATCCCCGCATCTCCACCACTGCCCGCTGGCTCCTTTCGGTCTATCTCTTTCTGACGATTAGTTGTACCTCCGCCTATTTCCTCTGTGGAATGTCGTTCGGCGATGCTGTCAATCACGCTCTCTCCACCGTTTCCACCGGTGGTTTCTCCACTCACTCCGCCTCCATTGCGCACTATCAGTCTCCGCTACTTCAGTGGGTCACCACGGTGTTCATGCTGCTCTCCGGCGTGAATTTCGCGCTGACCTATCTGCTCTTCATCAAGCGCCGTGTGAAAGACGTGTTCCGCGACGAGGAGTTGCGTTTCTATCTTCGCTTCTATTTTTCTGCCTCCCTCGCCATCAGCGCCACCTTGTTTTTTGTGCATCATCTTCCCCTTGAGAACGCATTGCGCAGCGGTTTCTTCACCGTCGCTTCGATTCAGACCACGACGGGCTTCACCGATGAGAACTTCATGTTGTGGCATCCCGTGACGTGGGTTGTGCTGTTGCTTTGCTCCTTTGTCTGCGCCTGCTCCGGCTCCACTTCGGGCGGCGTCAAGTGTGTGCGCATTCTGATGGTTTGGAAGATGATTCGCAGCGAACTGCGGCAGATGCTCCACCCGCATGCCGTGATTCCCCTTCGCATTCAGCACAGTCTCATCACGCCCCGCATGGGTCGCACCTTGCTCGTCTTCCTCAGCCTCTACGTGCTTCTCGTCATCCTTTCCATTTTCTTCTTCCTGCTCAGCGGACTTCCTGCTTTGGACGCCGTTGGTCTTTCCTTCACTTCCATCGGTAACGTAGGTCCTGCCATTGGTTACACCGTCGGCGCACTCGGTACGTGGGACGTGCTCAGCGATGCCCAGTTAGTCTGGTCTTCGCTGCTCATGCTCGCCGGACGTCTGGAAATCTTCTGTCTCCTGCTCCCCTTCGTTCCCGGCTTTTGGAAAGACGAGTGAAAGTCGGTACAAGTTTTTTCGGTCCGGCTTGTGACAAGCATTTCATTTTTTCGTAATTTTGCGGTGTGGTCGCCGCGGTGGCGATAAAGTAGTGCAGTAACAAACAATCAATAATAAAACACTTACAATTATGCTTAACAAAAAAATCGAGGACGCCATCAACGCCCAAATCAACGCCGAAATGTGGTCGGCTTATCTCTATCTCTCCATGTCTGCCTGGTGTGCCAAAACCGGACGCCCCGGCATGGCAAACTGGTTTGAAATCCAATTCCGCGAAGAGCAGGACCATGCTCGCATCTTCTTCAACTATGTGCTGCAGCGTGGCGGCGAGGTGAAACTTCAGCCGATTGAAGCCGTTCCGCAGGAATGGAAATCTCCGCTGGACGTGTTTGAATCCACCCTGGCTCACGAACAGAAAGTGACGGCTCTCATCAACAACCTCTTCGCACTGACCACCGCCGAGAATGACTATGCTTCTCAGAGCATGCTGAAGTGGTTCATCGACGAGCAGGTCGAAGAAGAAGAGAACGCTCAGAACATGATTGACAACCTTCGCATGATTGGCGACAACGGCTACGGTCTCTTCATGCTCGACAAGGAACTCGCCGCTCGCGTCTATTCCACTCCGTCTCCCCTCGCCGGAAAATAAGTCTTCGCACTCGGCGTTTTCTTTTGAAAACACATAAGGGGGCATTCTCTTACACCCCCTCTCAAAAAAATCGCTTCGTCCCGTTTGTTGGGGCGGAGCGTTTTTTGTTTGACACGTGGTGGCATCGGGAGGAAAATGCGTGACCAAAGCCTAATCCGAGGACAACGCCGCCGAGGGGCTATTGGGGAGCACCTTTTTCAATGCTGTTGTCGTCTGAAAAGCCACCAACTGTTTTCTGCACAAACCCTACACAGCGGCGGCACCTTCATCGCTGTGTAGGGTTTGTTGTAACTGCATTCAACTCTACACTATACGTAAATAAAAGGGGAAAAGAAAAAACTCTGCAAACTATACACAAATCCTATATTCAACCATGTATCTTATTGATTCCCCGTGCGTTACGGAATGTATAGTTTGTGCTTCAAACCCTACACAAACTATACACAAACTATACATTGAAGCGTGCAAAACCCTACACGAAGGGTGGGGGTAAACCCTACACAGAACGCTACATGGAGGCGTTCAAAACCCTGCACGAAACGGAGCGCAAACCCTACACTGCAACGGCGCGCAGTTTACTTAGGAGCGCACCTAAGTGAAATTAGGAGAAGGCTAATTTTAACCGGGTGCGCTCCTAGTTTTTCTTAGGTGCGCTCCTAGTTTTTCTTAGGTGCGCTCCTAGTTTTTCTTAGGTGCG
>NZ_JADYUH010000089.1 GCF_021531665.1 Prevotellamassilia timonensis | reverse complement strand
TTATATTTGTACAGAGATATGGGAGGAGCCTCGGCTCCCCCCTTTTTTCGTCACTTTCCCTTTAAAATCGGGGGTTTTAGAAGCGCATCCAGGTAAAATTTGCCTTCCTCTAATTTTTCTTTGCCTTCCTCAAATTTTAATTAGGGGAAGGGAAAGAAAAATTATGCGCCGAGTAGGCAAAATTGGGAGGCGGAAAGTGTTCTCGGAAGTTAAAAATGTTAATGTCGAATCGCGGAAAAATGGCTCAAAATTGTTGGATTTTTGGGGCGGCGCGCAGGAGTGACGAGTCGCATCACCTCCTATTGCGATTTCCTGTTTTACGTTCGTTACAAACGTTACAAACGTTACAAACGTTACGTACGATTCGCACCATTCACTCCATCCGTGTCCTAAATTCCATTCACTCCATTCGCGTTCTAAATTCCATTCGCGAGATTCGTGTTCAAAAACAAAATGTAGGGTTTGTGTACCGCTTCGTGTATAGTTTTGCGAACGCTCGCTGTGTAGGGTTCAATGTAGGGTTTAATGTATAGTTTGTGTATAGTTTGAAGCACAAACTATACATTTCGCAACGCGCGGAAAATCAGCAGAATGCAAGGTTGAATGTAGGGTTTGTGTATAGTTTGTATAGTTTTTTTGTTTCCCCTTTAATTTACGTATGGTGCAAAGTCTGAAACGAGGATACATCAAAGAAAGGTTTAGCGGACAGTAATAACTTTGAATACAAAAGTCTGGACTACGCAAACCTCTGAGACGACGCCACAGGGAACACCCCAACAGAATCATTGCTGTCCGCTAAAACTCAAAATGACAAACCGACTGTTTTGTTTGTCATCTTGAATTTTAGCGGACAGCAATATATTTCCAAAAAAGTTTTCTCAAAATTACGCCTGATGCAGTCGCTGTGGTTTGAGCCTACAGCGTCGGCAAGGTGACGCGGAAGAGTGAACTTTCCGTGTGTTCGCGGAGGATGATTTCCTTCATTTTCTTCACAACGTCGGGATACTGCGAAGCGACGTCGTGGTCCTCGTGCAGGTCTGTTGCCAGGTCATAGAGTCGGCAGTTGCCCGCGCTCACCACCATTTTCCAGTTACCCATGCGAAGCGCCATCATGTTCGTTTCGTGGAACTCCCAGTAGAGGAACTCATGCTCCTTTTGTCCTTCTGCTCCCGTCATAGTGGGATAGAAAGAAATGCCGTCAAAGCAGTCCGTCGCCACGTTCGGATTGAGGAAACTGTCAGGATAGCCGGGAATGCCCGCGATGTCGCAGAACGTCGGGAGCAAATCATAGAAAGCAAGTTGGTGGTCGTTCACCGTACCCGCAGGGACTTTGCCCGGCCAACGCACGATGAAAGGAATTCGGATGCCGCCCTCATAGGTGCTGCGCTTCTTGCCCTGCAGCAGTCCGTCGCGGTTGAAGAAGTCGGGGTCTGCCCCACCCTCTTCGTGAGGACCGTTGTCCGAGGTGAAAATCACTACCGTGTTCTCATCCAGTCCCTTTTCTTTCAGTTTCGCCATGATCTGACCCACCATGGCGTCGAGGCGCGTAATCATGGCTGCGAACTGGGCGTGACCATAGTCCGTTGGATTATAGCGAGAGCCCTGGTTTCCCCCAAACGTTTTTTCTTTGCAGAAATGCCCCTTGTAGGCAAGGTAGATGGAGTCTTCGGGCTGAATGAGTTCAGCGTGCGGCAGGGTGTAGGTGAAGATGCCGAGGAACGGTTTGTCCGCACTCTGTTTGTCAAGCCACGCCATAGCCTTTTCGTGGATGAGGTCTGCAGAATATTGCGTGCGGCGGGTGTAGCCGTCACCATACATCGGGTGCGGAATGTTCTCCTCCAACGTCACACGCTTCACACCATCGTCGCCGCGCGAGCGACTGTACTCGTTGAGGAAGTTGGGATAGTAGAGGTGAGCCTGGAACTGACAGATATAGCCGTAGTATTCGTCAATGCCGCGTTTGTCAGGCGTGGATGCGGAGCCTTCGTAGCCGCCCGCCCACTTTCCAAACATACCGGTGGTGTAGCCCTCGCGCTGGAAGATTTCGGGGATGATGACATGGTTCACGTCATAGGGTTCCTGACCGACCACGGCATAGTCCGTATTACTTCCGTAGGTGACCTGTCCGCTCCAGTATTCTTTGTTGCCGCGAACGTGCGTGTGTCCCGAGTGCTGCCCGGTCATAAAGGTGGCGCGGGAGGGAGCGGAGACGGGACTGCCGGCATAGGCTTGGGTGAAGCGCATGCCCTGTGCGGCGAGACTGTCGAGATGAGGGGTGGCGATGTACTGCTGCCCGTAGCAGGCAAGGTCACCGTAGCCCATGTCGTCGCACATGATGTAAAGGATGTTGGGGCGATCTTGAGCGTGAAGGCCGACGGCTGCCACGAGACCGGCACCTATAAGGTAGCAAGGAGAAGGATTGCTTTTTTTCATGATGATTCAATATTTATGATTTGAGAGTTTGTTCCACGCAGAGGAACTCAGCGAACGCAAACTTTGACTGATTTCTTGGACGCGGCGCCGTGAATGCGCACGATGTAGGTGCCGGAGGCGAGATGACGAACTTTCATGGAGCGACCGGAGGTGCTACCGACAAGTTCGCCGTCAAGGGAATAGAGGCTGAAGCCGGAACACGCTTCATCTCCTGAAAGACTGATTTCTCCTTTTCCGACCTGAAGGTTCACCACGTGATTCCAAGCATCGCGAGGAGAGGTGATGCCCGTGTCTAAATCTGTGTTGGGAGAAAAAACAGCGGTGAGGTGAAGGTCGTGATTCAGTTCAAAGGAATAGTCGGCAGCGGTTGAAACCACCTGATTGCCTTCGCGCCAGCACAAGAAGACTGCGCTGCCCAACGGCGTGGCAACGGCACGGTTCTCAGCCACCAATTCCGCTGTGCCACGGGAGGGGTCGTTGGTCGTGACGGTGACGGTGAAAGCAACAGGAGCATCCACCACGTTCAAAACGAAGTCTATCGTCTGACCAAGCACATCGTCTTCCGCTCCGCTCAAACCGTTCTCCGTGAGGCGGAGGCGCATGCGGGTCTTTCCAAGACGAGCATCGGCAGGAACGTCAGTCTCAAAACTCATGGACTGTGCCACATCCACCGACTGAGAGGTCTCAAACACACCGTCGCCGTTCCAATCGAAATAGGCAAAACATTCCGTGCCTGCAGCGGGAGCAGCACTCAGTTGCAACTCTGTGGAAAACCGTTTGCCGCGAGCAAGAGTGGATTTGGACTGAGTGAAAAGCGTGTACCACCAACCGGGCTGTGTGCTCTGAGTCGTCACACCACTGCCGGAGGTGTTCAGAACAGTGAGAGGATAGGACAAAGGAACCACCACGGCTTCGCCGCTCTGAGTGACACGACTGACATAGACCGTGCCCAAACCACCACAAGGAAGATTGTAGAGACCGTTGTGGCGGGCAAAACTACTGCGCACACCACGGAACGTCACCAACGAGTCGCCCGCAACTTGCAACGCACAAGTGCCGGCGGCATCGGCGCCGAAGGGACGGAAGAAATAGGTCGGAGCCTCGGTGTCTCCCATGAAGACCACCCAATGATCAGTCTCGCCCAACTGCAAGGCTTGACTGTGCTTGGCATTATAAATCTGATAACCACCCTCCTGCTTGGACTGACCGACAAAATACCAGGTCTGACCTTCCTCTTCGCTGACAGGTTGCCATGCCACACTGCCGTCTTCAAGCATGTTCAACGCCTGGCCTGTGAGATGGTTCACAATATTATAATAATAGGCGGAAGGACCGGGCTGTGCCACGGGCACGAAAGGACGAACCTCATAAAGATCTTCAGTGTCAATGATTTTCCAATAGGAGCCGACACGATAGTTGGCGCCGTTGGGACCTGCCTGCCAGGTGATGATGGAAGACGAAGCACCGTCTTTGTTCAGCGCACGCGGGGAGGCGGACTCATCGGCATAGCTCGTGCAATCGGTGGAACTGAGATAGCAGCAGCCGCTGATTTCCGAAGCCGTGGAAGCCGTCTCCTTGATGTAGTAGGCTACAGGCGTTACCGAAGTACTAATCTTGGAGGCTGAGGAAGGCGTTTTGTTGCAACTGCCGATGTAGCGTCCAGTGGCAGTGTTCTTAATAAAGTAAGTATTTTCCTCGCCCGTCGGAATGAGTTCCCAGAAAATACGCTTGGTGACATCGTAGGTTGAAGCCACCATACTGCCGTCCGCCTCCTCTGCCATATAAAGGTCTGAGGTGTTCTTCCATTTGAAGTTCACGATGTGGCGTTCCGAAACGGTCTCCTCTTCCTTGAACAATTTGATTTCGGAAAGTCCGAAGAAGCAACCGTTGTTGGTTGTGCCTTTGGTCACGGTGAGCAACAGCGTGAGTGCGCCGTCAGCAACCGTTTGCGTCGCGCCCCGTGTTTCCCACATTTTGTGAACATTGGAAGCCGCGCCCACTCCGGCAGCAATGTCAATGTCGGCAAGCGGAGAGAAATTGGCGGTGGCGCCGGAGAGCGTGAACTGAGAAACCACGTTGAACTGACGCAGTTTGTTGTCACTGTTGGACTGATAGGCGCCGCCGGAGTTCAACGCATGAATGTCAAGTCCTAAAGCATTGAACGAAAAGTCAGAAGGAAGTCCCGAAACACTCAACTGGAAAGTGATGGTGGGCGAAGTCGTGGCATTCACGTCGGGACAGAGAATACCGCTTGTGATGTTCGTCCCGGCAGTTTTCATGGCGTGGGAAACAGCGATGTTTGCTGTCACACCACTCAACGCAGTTCCCGCAGCATCTACGGCAGACACCGTCACCGTCTCTCCCGAGGAACCGGTTCGCGCAAAGGTGAAACAAATGCTTTCAGTGCTCTGTGCCAAAACACACAAAGAGAGACTGCTGCAAACGACAAACAGAAATAGACGTAGCAGATTCTTCATTAGAAAAGGTTTTAGGAATTTAAGAACTAAGGGCATTGAGCACAAAAAGAATACGATGACGCAAAACAACGCAACAAGACATGTGTACAATGCACTCTGCAAATGTAAAACTTTTCCAAATATAACTACATCTTTCTCTTTCAAAAAACTTCCTCTGCGAAATCCCCAAAATCTGCGAGTACCAGAATCTGCGAAATCTGCGAAATCTGCGAGCTTTTCAAAACTCCGCGAAAATCTGCGAGCGAAACGCACAAGATGGAAACAACCTCCGACGAAACTGGTTCATCGGAGGTTGTCCTATAAGCTGGCGGCGACCTACTC
>NZ_JADYUH010000088.1 GCF_021531665.1 Prevotellamassilia timonensis | reverse complement strand
ATTACAAAAAATCTCACGGATAACCCGTGAGATTTTTTTGTCCGCATAGGACGGCTGATTTCGGATGGTTACCTGCGATTCGTCCGCAGACGGCGTGGCGTCGTTCCTGCGCGCCGATTTGTCACCTACCGCCCGAGGGACGGCAGGTTTACCGTTCGTCGAGCGGTAAGTAACGAGTCCCAAGGGAAAAGTGACGGAGTCTAAGGAAAAATCGTTGGCACGGTGCGTGATAATGCCCCACCTGCTGCGTGGTTATCGTAATGCAAAAGAAAAAGGTTGAGTAGTTCTTCTCTTCTGACCGGAAGAACTACTCAACCTTTATTTTTTAGATTCTAGGGGTGTTCTAAAAATTAGGTTGAGTTGATTTTTGATTTCTTAGAGATGAACTTTTGGCAGTTGAGGAAGGAGCATAGCGGACTATGTGACTGACGAAACTGACAAAAGGGCGCGCTAAGAAACGAAAAGCGACCAAAACCTAAGCACTTTCTTTTGAACATTCCTTATCCCGTAATTTATAGAACACCCCTCTACTTCTTTATTCATTCAGCAGCGTGGCAGCGCCATTGGCGGTGCGAACCACGTAGGAACCGGGCTGCAAGCCCTTCTTCCAGTTGCCGAAGGAGGTGCGGCGCACGAGGCGACCGTCGGTGCCATAGACTTCAACGGGAGTGGCGGCACTGACATTGTCAAGCACGATGGCATTGATACCGGCGTTCTCGCTGAGTTGCACGCTCTGCCACTCGCTCCACTTCGTCGTGTTGGAACCATAGACACCACAGACGCGCCACAGATAGTTGCCGTTTTCTTGGAGGTCCGTGAAGTCATGATGGGTGTCGGTCAAGCCGGAGACGGTTTGGGCGCCGCCGTCCGCATGGATGCCGCCATCGCCCACTTCCTCGGCGGAATAGGTGCCATCATAGATGGAAGCGAAGGAGATGTAGCCGCGCTGAGTGGGAGCAAATTTCACTTTGTAGGGAGCGGAAATGCCGGTGAAGGTCATCACTTGCAACGAACCGTCCATGCTGATTTTCTTGGTGAAACTGATGGTGGTGTTGTTGCTGTTGACAATGGACACCTTCATTTCCACGGAAGCCCCTTCTTCGGGGTAGGCTTTGACAGCCACGGTCACGCTGCCGTCGGAGGGAACAGATTGCAGGGGAGAATAAAGATAGCCTGTAGCGCCCGATTTTCCAATCTTCAGACCTTTCTTGCCGATGAAGAGGTTATAACCGCTCCAACCTTGAACGGGCAGAAGGTCGTTGAGGACGCTGCTGATGTCATCGGTGCCGTCTTCGGTCACGCCCTCAGCCACGCCGGAGAAGTCGGTGGAGATCGAGGGAAGAACGGAGGCTGTGGAGGAGCCGCTCTGTTTGAGTTCAACGGTGTAGCTCTCAACACCGCTCACAGGCTTCCAAGCAGCACGGAAGGAAGTCTTGGTCACGTTCTCACCGGCAGAGACAATCTCGGGTGCGGGGAGTTTCGTGCCACCGTCAAAGACGAAGGAAATTTTGCCGTCGGAAGATTCGGTGATGTTTTCGATGGGTTTGTGGAGGAGGAAAGAACCGTCGGTGTTGGCGTTGAAGAGGATGGCAGCGGGAGTGCTGTAGTCCGTCAGCGACGTGTTATTCTTGGTTCCGGGATAGGGGTCACCGGCGAGGCTGGTGCTTGAGGTGCCGAGTTCGTTGTCGGCGGGAACGTACATGAAGCGGGAGTGTCCCGGCTTGTCGTTCGGCGCGTTTGCCATCCAAACATTCTCGTCGTAGTCCATGTGGAAGACCATCATGCCGTGTCCATACTGATAAGAATCCCACCCTTCCTTCTGGCGATTCTCAAGGAAGAAGCACTCGTTGCGATTTCCTTCGTTGTAGATGACGTATGCCACGGGCTCGGAGGTGATGGCGGGCATGTCGGTGATTTCAGTTCCTTCGGTCAGTTCGATGAGGTCAAGCCAGCCACAGAAGTTGCGCTCGTAGGCTGTGTAGGCGGAGGGGGTATAGCCGGCGTCGTTGTAACTTCCTCCCGACATGACAGTCCAATTTTCCGGTGTGTCGGCACCGCTATAGTCAATATCATAGAGGTCCACCATACCGAGGCAGTGAGAGAACTCGTGGCAGGGCGTACCGATGCCGGTCAGTCGCGTGTCATTACTACTTTCCCATCCATAGATTTCTTGAGAGCAGGCATAGCGGTTCACTTTCACACCGTCAAGATTGCAACGATGTCCGTCATACCAAATTCCGAACGCATGCGGCCAAATGCAGTCCGAACTGTTGCCGCTATAACTTTCGGCATAGCCGGCATAGATGACGTAGAAGTTTTCCACCTCTCCGTCGCCGTCCCAGTCATAGTCGGCAAAATTCACCTGGGAATCCACCGCCTTGGCGGCTTCAAAGACCATGTCCGTGGCGTGAGTGTCGTTGCCGTAACTGCTGTTGCCGCCATAGTATGCCATGTTGGAGCTCACAGTCACAGGGCCCACCACGTCAAAAGTCGGAGTGAACTGACCGTAGGACTGGTCAGAGAAATAATCGGCAACACTGCCGTTGGCACCTTCATAGTTGAAACCTTTCTCGTTGAACATGCGGTCGAAGAGTTCGCGAGTATGGTCTGATCTGAACTTCACGTCTTGAAACTCCACAAGAATCACAAGACCTTTCTTGCTGCCTTTCCAACCTTCAGAAGGGGCTATTCCGATGCGGGAGACAGTGCCGTCTTCGTTGGTGACAGACTTGAAGCGACGGGAAGCGTTGGCAGCGTTGAGACGACTGCGGAATGCGGAGGAGAGTTCGTCGGAAGTGGCAACCTCACTGGCGATGAAAGAGATTTCGTCAGCGGTGCGCAGCGATTTGTCGTGGGCGATGCGCTTCGTGGGCGTCAGCATTTCGCCCTGCATTTGGGCATAGACAAAGGCGCCTTCGGTGGTGCGCATCAAAGGCACGCCGTCAAGGGTCATGTAGCAGTGGAAGTTTTCGTCTCCCACCATTCTCACGGTCAGTTCTGTGCCGTCGGGCTGCTTCACCTTGAGCTTGCCGGGATGGGCGGGAACCGCCCACGCGCTGAGCGTCAAGGTAGCAGAGAGAAGAAGCGTAAAAAGTGTTTTCTTCATAACTTAATAATAATATGTAATGACATAAATAAATTCGTTTGCTTAAGGACAAGTTGGACATCTCACAAGGAACTCATCACTTTTGAAGCGCTGCAAATTTAAGTAAATCTCTTCAAGCGTGAACGTTTTGCCCTTTCTTTTCTTCTTTTTGGAGCACGATGCTTTCATTGAAGGGGTGTTCTATACGTTTTGTCGCTTTTCGCTTCTTCGCGCGCCCTTTTGTAAGTTCCTTCAGTCACATAGCCCGCCAAGTCTTTATGCCTTGACACGCTGCACACCCCTTCACGACACCTCTGCACGCAAATACGGTCAAAAAGATTTGAAAAGGAACGCATAAAGGAAATAAATATTAATTTTGCCTCGTCAAAACCACGGAAAGGTCAAATTCCTCTTCCCAAGAAAGCATTCTCCTCGGAAATCACACACACAACAATAAACACAACACGTTATGAAAAAGTTATTATTCACACTCGCTCTCTGTCTCACCGCCGGCGGTGCGATGGCGCAACAAGAAGAACAAGGTCAGCAAACTCAACCCGAACAAGGCGTGCTGACGGCAGGACAACCCTTTGAAGGAGAATTAGAGATAGAGACCTACGAGAACTATTCGGAGTATCTCCAGCGCATGGGCAATTCGCTTTACTTTAACGGCGTGCACAAACTGAAGATTATTCTCAAAGGAAGCAAGGTTCACGTCATTGACGAGACTACAGGTTGCCACGTCATTGCCAATGACGGCAACCCCGCCGGAAGTTCGGAAAGCAACAAACCCGCCACTCCAGCGAAACGCGGCAGAGGAGCAGGTCTTCTGGGAGGAAACAAATCAAAAGGCAATAGCGGTAACGACTCCGGAATGTCCTACATTCACTTCTGCGACCTGACGAAAACTGGTTTGGACTTTGGCACAAACATCAATGCCATGAGAGTCTTTCTGAACCAAAAAGACTTGAACATTAGCAATTCCAATGCACCCATCACCAGCTACACATTTGCTCCGACTTCCACGAAAAAGGCGATACTTGACAAGGAATGTGTGCTCTATCAAGGAGACATTAACCGCAAAATGGGAGGGATGGACCAAAACTATGAAGTCAAGGCTTGGGTATCTGACATCGCTGCGCCCGCCGGTTTCAAATGGGCTCTTTACTGTTTGGAAACACCCGGCATTCCTCTCAAATATTCCTATAAATATGACGGCGGTCACGTGAGTGTCATGAATGTCGGAGAACTGAGCATGTATTATGAAGCCGACGTGACAAAAATCACTCCCCGCGAAGTGTCTGACTCCGAGTTTGAAGTGCCCGCAGACTACAAAATCTCCAAAGGTGCTAAAAACGCCTTCGCTTTGATGAACTACTATAAAGGCATCAAAAAACAACTTGTCAAAGCCGGCATCAAAGGTGCTCCCAACGAAACCAAGAGTTCCGGCGTACACTATCAAACCAACGACGAATGGGACTTCTAAGACATATCCTACTCCTCTCTGCCTTCCTCTTGCCCGGCGTTCTGCTGGCGCAAGAGGAAGCTGACTATGACCGCAGCTCCCTTCACATCATGATGATTAAGCCGCTCAATGCAAAGTACGGCGACGCCGTGGAGAACGTCTTCCGAAAGATGCCCTTTCCGGAGCGTTTCAACGACCATAATCTCGGGGTGAAGTGCATCTCGTTCGCTGAGACCGGAAAGGACCAAACCCATAATCTCAAGGTTTTCATTGAAAAAACGAACATCGCACAAAAGATGGTCGCTAAATGGTTCAACCGCGACAAACGAACCGGCTCTTTCAACATGGAACTCATCAAAGAACGCGGAACCTACAACGCGAACCTCGGGGAACGCATGGAAGCAAGAAAGAGTCTGCGAGGACTCGCACTGCTTGAAGACGCCGGAGAACTGCTCCTAAACCACACTTACCTGCTTGTCAATGACATCACCTACCAATCAAAAGGAAGCGGTAGCTGGCTTCTTAGTACACTTGCTGGCAACTTCGGTGCTATTCAGAACATCAACGGATTCCAAGTGACGGTGAGGAGTTATCTCTTCCATCTGAAGTGGAACGAGGACTTGACGATGGACTTCTATAAGAACTACTACACGGAAGACGGCACCAAGGAACCTGAGAAAGTCAAGGCGTTTCTTGAATCGGGAGCATCCTACGAAATGGAACTTGTCGGCGACGTCACCAACACGCTGACCGAAAAGCAATTTCGCAAACTGAAAGACCCCGAGACATTCTTGATGATGGTCACAAAGCGAACAATTGACGCCAACATCGCTGACCTGCAACGCGCCTATCCCGACTTCCGAATCAAAGCACCGCTGCTTTCCAACATGCCTTTGAAAGCAGACGTCGGCGTGAAGGAAGGCATTCGCGAAGATTCAAAGTTTGAGGTGCTGGAACGCGTGGTGGCAGAAGACGGAAGAATGACCTACGAACGCGTTGGGCTGATTCGTCCCGTCAAAGGTAAAATCAAGGACAACCGCTTCATGGTTTCGGAAGAAGAATCTGCCGACGCACTATTGGAAGCCACGGAGTTCGAGATAATCTCCGGCAAAGATTTCCTTCCGGGCATGCTCATCCGAGAAGTGTACTAAAGCATTTCGAAGACAAGTGGAAGCCATCCCAAACCTCCACCCAAGAGAGGAGGTACAGCTTCAACATCTAACACACTGAAGAGAGAGAGTCAAAGAGACGAAGGGACGAAGAGTCAAAAAGACAAAGTGATAAAAAGAAAAAGGGGCAAAGACAAATTACTATGTTTGCAACGAGAAACCGCTCACTATGGCTAAATCAGACGCAAGTGAATGTCTCAAC
>NZ_JADYUH010000087.1 GCF_021531665.1 Prevotellamassilia timonensis | reverse complement strand
GAGCATAGCGGGCTATGTGACTGACGAAACTTACAAAAGTTCATCTCTAAGAAATCAAAAATCAACTCAACCTGATTTTTAGAACACCCCTTATTTCTGAACAATTCGCCTTCAAAAACAAGAAAATGTTTTCTCCATTAATGCCCATTAACTGTTCCATTAAATGTCTCATTAATTTCTGAACAATTCGTGAACAGTCCTTGTTCAATCCTTGTTCAAAAACAAATTAATGGCTTTTTAATGAATCAAATTCATGAACATTAATGTTTCAAAAAGGGTTTCAAAAGGGTTTCAAAAGGGTTTCAAAAAGAGTGCGCTCCCGGCAAGAAATGTTTCTCCGCTTCGTTTCAATCCGATTCTCTGTTTCTCGGGAAATGCTCGAGGACCTGAGCGCGAAGGAAACTGCGGTCCAGGTGCGTGTAGATTTCCGTGGTGGTGATTCGCTCGTGTCCCAGCATGGCTTGAATGGCGCGCAGGTTCGCGCCCCCTTCCAGCAGGTGGGTGGCAAAGGTGTGGCGGAGCGTGTGAGGTGAAATGTTCTTTGTGATGCCTGCCGCTTCGGCAGCGACGCGCAGGTTGTGGAACACGGTGATGCGGGAAAGATGTTTGCCTCGTCGAAGACTTAGGAAAACATAGTCCTCCTCACCCGGGCGAATCGTAATCTCGTGCCGATGGAACATCCACTGACCAATCTCCTTCACGGCTCTTTCCGAAATGGGGACAAGTCGTTGTTTGCTTCCCTTTCCCTCCACCTTCAGAAAACCTTCCTCCAAAAAAAGGTCGCTCAAACGAAGCGAGCAAAGTTCGCTGACTCGGAGTCCGCAACTGTAGAGCACCTCCACCATCGCACGGTCCCGACATCCTTCGCTCGTGCTGACGTCAAAGGCTTGCTCAATCCTGTCCACCTCTTCGACGGTCAGCACCTCGGGCAGATGCTTCGGACGGTGGGGCGACTCCAGCAGTTCCGTCGGGTCGGCATCCAAGAACCCGTCCAAGACCAGAAAGCGAAAGAACGAACGGACACCGCTCAGGATGCGCGCCACGGAGGTGGGCGAGATGCCGAGTTCGCAAAGTTCAAACGAGAAGCGGTGCAGGTGCTCCAATGTGACCTCGCGCAGTTTGACCTGCTCGTCGGCGAGATAGGACAGCAACTTGGCGACGTCGCGACCGTAGGCATCGCGGGTGTTGGCGGAGAGTCCCTGTTCTAGGAGCAAATGACGGGTGTAGGCTTCAAACAAAGAAGACGGAGAGGAGGGCATGGGCGGAGGGGATGTTCGGTTGAAGGAGAAGAAATTGAGGAGTATGCCGAGTTTTTCGTAACTTTGCGCCGTGTCACTGTCGGCGTAGTCGCCGAGACGAAGCGCAGACCGTGCAAATTTACGACGAATATAAATTTCAGAAGACAAGCGACAATGAAACTCTTGGTGTTGAACGGCCCGAACTTGAACTTGTTGGGTGAGCGCGAACCGGGCATCTATGGTACCGGTTCTATGGAGGACTGCTTGAAAACCTTGAACGAGGCGTTTCCGACAGATGAAATAGTCTATTTCCAAAGCAACTGCGAAGGCGCACTCATCGACCGCCTGCAACAGGCGCGCCGGGAAGGCATTGAGGGCGTTGCCCTGAATGCCGGAGCCTATACGCACACCTCCATCGCACTCCATGATTGCATCCGGTCCCTTCCCTTCCCCGTGGTGGAAGTTCACATTTCCAACGTGCATGCGAGAGAAAGTTTCCGCCACGTCTCTATGATTGCTGCCGCCTGCTGCGGCGTGGTCTGCGGGTTCGGACTTGACTCCTACCGCCTCGCTCTTGAAGGCCTGAAACTGAGAGCCGGGGGAGGGCAGAAGGCATGAGGCGTCTGCTGATTCCCCTGTTGGCATCCACCCTGTTGCTCGCCGCCTGCAAAAGCGCGTCCTCGGCAGGAAAAGACTCTGCTTCCGTGCCGACGACAGAAACCACGCGCGGTCTGAAGGCGGACGAATCCGAGGCGGTGGTGAAGAAATCGGAAGGTCGGCAAGCCACCAAAGAGTGGCTGACGGCGAAAGTGAAAGCCACCGTGGGTGCCGGCGAAAAGAGCATGACGGTCAACGGCACGCTGCGGATGAGACGCGATGATGTCGTTCAACTCTCGCTCTTTGTTCCGGTCTTGGGAATGGAAGCGTTGAGGCTCGAGTTCACTCCGCAGGACGTGCTCGTGCTGGACCGGTTGAACAAAGAATATGTTCGGGCAACCTACGATGAAGTGTCGTTCCTCCGCGAAGCCTCCCTTGACTTCTATGCCCTCCAGGCACTGTTCCGCAACGAACTTTTCGTGCCGGGGAAGCGCAGCGTGGCAGGGTCGGAAAAGCTCTTTTCCGTGGAGCAAAGCGGGAACGGTTTCTCGCTGACGCTGAAAAACTCCCCGCGGCTGCGCTATGCCTTTCGGACTTCGTCAAAAGGAAACATTGAAGAGTTGCTCGTCACGCCGAAGCAACCCAACGGGACGGAGTTCTGTTGGAACTATGGCAACTTCCAACCGTTTGACGGCAACCCCTTCCCCATGGACATGCTCATGACGTTGAAAGGAGTCAAGCGTCCCGTGAGTCTGAAACTCGTTTTCTCATCGCTCAAAGAAGCGTCCGATTGGCAAACCCGCACCACGGTCGGAAAAAAATATGAACGCCGAAAAGCAGAGGAAGTGCTGAGCAAGTATGGCTTGTGACCTCAAGTGCTGAGGCTTGCAGAACCCGTCTGCTCTCTCTTCCTGCTCCCCCCATAATCAATCATCCTCAAACGCGGCTTCCCGCCGCCACCTCTCATGCGTTTTCTCCTCTTCCTCTTCGTTTTTCTGCTGTCGCTGAGTCCCCTCGAAGCGCAAACCAACAAGCAAATCCGGAAACTGCAAAGCCAGCAGAAAACACTCAAAAAAGAAATAGCCAACCAGGAAAGCCTGCTGAAATCCACCAAAAAGGACGTCCGCTCGCAACTCGCCAACCTGCAGGTCATCAACACCCAGATTGAAGGTCAGCAAAAGTATGTGGACGGCATCCACGCCGAAATCACAGAGCTCGCCTCCAACATTGAAGGGTTGCAACGGCAGATTGACCTGCTTGAGAAAGACCTCGAAGACTGCAAAAGGAAGTATCGGCACGCTGTGACCTACATGTTCCGGAACAGACTGAAGTTCTCAAAATGGAGATTCATCCTCTCAGCGCAGAACTTCAGACAGATGTATCGACGCATGAGATATGTCACCGAGTTCAGTCGTTATCAGCGGCAGCAAGGACTCATCATACAAGAGAAGGAGGCAGAGGTCAAGGCGCGGAAGCAGGAAATGCTGGGCGTAAAGAAAGAAAAGGACGCACGCTATGCCGAAGGTGTCGCTGAAACCCAAAAACTCGAAGGGAAGAAAAAGGAAAGACAGCAGGTGGTCAATGAGCTGAACAAAAAGCAGGCGCAACTCCAAAAGTCCATCGCACAACAAAAGAAGACCTACGACCAGCTCAACGCTCGCATCGACAAACTGATTCAACAAGAAATCATCGCCGCCGAGAAACGCCGAAAAGCAGAAGAGGCGCGACGCCGAAAAGAACAAGCGGCACGAGAAGCAAAAGCACGCCGGGAAAGAGAAGAGGCTGAGCGCCAAAAACGCAACACGGCGACAGCCAACAAAAAAAGCGGTGGAAGAAACACGGCTGCCACATCCTCAAAGTCCGGCAGGTCAAGCAAAGCCTCCACCAAACGCGACGAGGTCTTCAACAATCCGCGCATCGTTGAAAACTCAGACCATGCTCTGACCAACAGCTTTGCCTCCAACCGAGGCAGACTCCCCATGCCCATCACCGGAAGCTATTCCATCACCACGCATTTCGGAACCTACAATGTCGCAGGTTTGAACGGCGTTCAACTCGACAGCAAGGGCATCAACATCACCGGACGTCCCGGAGCGCAGGCACGGTGTGTCTTCCGTGGAGAAGTGACTGCGGTTTTCCCCTACGGAGGCGTCTATAACGTCATCGTGCGTCACGGAAGTTATATGTCTGTCTATTGCAACCTTTCCTCCATCTCTGTCCGACGCGGACAGAACGTGGAGGCGCGTCAGACCATCGGCGCGGTTGCCACCGACGGTTCAGGAAACTGCACGTTGCACTTCCAACTCCGCAAAGAAACAGCCCGTCTGAATCCTGAAACGTGGTTGGCAAGATGAAAAGCCTGATTTTGTAGAACACTGATTTACAGAACACTGCTTTAGAAAACCCCGAAACGCAATGCCCTTTCCCATTCTCTATCTCATTTCTGATTTCCTCTTTTTGATGGTCTATCACGTCGTGGGCTATCGCAAACGTGTGGTTCGAGAAAATTTGAGGAACTCCTTCCCGGAACGCTCGGAGGAAGAGCGTCGGGAGATTGAGCGCAAGTTCTATCATTTCTTGTGCGACTATTTCGTGGAAACCTTGAAACTCGGCACCATGAGTCGCAAGCAACTCGAGCGTCACATGCGTTTTGTGGGCGTTGAAGAAATTGACGAGGAATTGAAGACCCATCCTTTTGTTTTCATCATGCTCGGTCATTTTGGGAATTGGGAATGGGTGTCCACTCTGGGTTCTTTCAGCAAAAACCATTGCGCACAACTCTACACTCGTCTGCACAGCCGTTTGGCAGATCGCCTCTTTTTCAAGCTGCGCACTCGCTTCGGGTCGGAGAACATTGAAAAACACGATGCGTTGAAACGCATCCTTACCCTGCGAAAAGAAGGCATTCGGAGTCATGTGGGGTTCATCTCAGACCAAAGCCCCACGCCGTTGGCAACGCATCTGTGGGTGAACTTTCTGAACCAGGAAACCGGTGTCTTCACCGGGGCAGAACGCATCGGTAGGAAAGTGGGGGCTGCGTGTTATTTCGTCACCCTCTCCCGACCGAAGCGAGGATACTATGAATGTCGCTTCGAATGCCTCACTCACGACATAGCCTCTCTTCCGGAACATGAACTCTCCAAACTCTTCATGAAACGTCTTGAAGAGGAAATACAGAAGGCTCCGCACCTCTGGCTTTGGAGCCATCGTCGTTGGAAGCACAGTCGTGAAGAAGTGGAGCGAATCCAAAAGAGGACGGATTGAAGAATAGAGGAATGGAAGAGGAAGGCTGACCGCTCCGCGAAAAACTCGGCGCAGCCGCTTTGAAAGAAACGCCTACTTGATACCCATTTGACAGTCAAGCAAGACAGTCCGGCACTCCAGACCGGACTGTCTTGTCATTTCTGCGTGCCGATTCGTCATTTCTGCGTGCCGATTCGTCACTTCTGCGTGCCGATTCGTCATTTCTGCTTGCCGATTCGTCACTTACCGCCCGTGGGACGGCATGTTTACCGCCCGTGGGACGGCATGTTTACCGCCCGAGGGGCGGTAAGTAACGAGTCGGCGGGAAAAAGTGACGGAGCCTAAGGAAAGATTGACGGAGCCTAAGGAAAAACGCCGCCATCTTCGCGGGCGTACAGCCTTCCAGGCTAATCATTTCTTGCCATCAGTTATCCCCGGGCTGCAGCCCGGGGATACTCACAGTATAGCCCTCCAGGCTAAGATGCTTTTGCTGCACAGGTGATAACGGGAGAAGAGACTAAAAGACTAAGAGTCAAAGAGAGGAAGAGACGGAGGGAGGATTTTAGTCTGGAAGGCTGTACTGTGAGTAAGTCAGCGTGCCATAATGGCCAATCTGCTGCGTTGCTATCGGATTCGGGCTTGGTCATGTACTTCAGTACACTCCCTGCGCCCTCATCCTCAGCGCCTTGCATCTTGACCATTCTGACACACCTTCAACCGGGGGCAACGCCAGCAAGTGTGGCTTCGCTGCACTTCATGTCTTAGGGAGAGGATAAGGCAAGCAAGACTATCCAGCCTGGAAGGCTGTACTGTGAGTAACCGGGGGCAACGCCCCCGGATAGCAGGGAACTCCCTCAGGGTCAGCCTGGAAGGCTGTACGCCCGCGAAGATGGCGGCGGGAGCCGCCGCGCGAAGGCGCACTCTGCGTTGATGAGGACGGTCTGAAAGCCCATACGTCACTCCTTCCCGCCGTCTCGTCACTCCTTCCCGCCGATTTGTTACTTACCGTTCGACGAGTGGTAAGTTTACCGCTCGCCGAGTGGTAAGTTTGCCGTTCGTCGAGTGGTAAGTTTACCGCTCGTCGAGCGGTAAGTGACGCGCCCTAAGGAAAGCGTGACAAAGCCTAAGAAAAAAACGTGGCTGACCGCTAAAATTTTTACGGCATCAAGTCGCTCCTGCAAGCCGATTCGTCACTCCTACGTGCGTGCTTCGTCACTCCCGCGCGCCGTCTTGTCACTTACCGCCGTGCCGCGGCATGTTTACCGCCGTGCCGCGGTAAGTTTGCCGTCGCGCCGCGGTAAGTTTACCGCCGTGCCGCGGTAAGTGACGAAACGGCTTGTAGGAGTGACGGGGCGGCGGGAAAATATGACTTGATGCCGACTTAAAGCGGCTACCGCCGCGCCGAAGGCGCACTCTGCATGGATGACGATGGGCTTTCGTGTATAGTATTTGTGTAGGGTTTTAAACGCCTCAATGTATAGTTTTGTGTATAGTTTGTGTAGGGTTTGAATCATAAACCATACATTCCGTAACGCACAGAAAAACAGCGTAATGAATAGTGGAATGTAGGTTTTTTTGTAGAGTTGTATAGTTTCAATACTTCGTTAATTTTCAGTTTATAGATTCAATTATAACATGTTACGTCATATATACAGCACCTCTGACA
>NZ_JADYUH010000086.1 GCF_021531665.1 Prevotellamassilia timonensis | reverse complement strand
GCGCACCTAAGAAAAACTAGGAGCGCACCTAAGAAAAACTAGGAGCGCACCTAAGAAAAACTAGGAGCGCTCCTAAGTAGTGTTCGCTGAATAATTTATATCACTCAGATATTCAGGTTTTTATACCCTTATTTCTTCGTTTGTTTAACGAAAAATTTGTACCTTTGTATAGTTAAATCCATAGCAAGATGAAGTTTTACGCTCCTAAATACAAGCAACTTGACCTCGGTTTGCTCCGCTCATCCCTTGATGAGTTGGACAAGACAAACCGATGGGTGGCTCTCGGCGACCTTCTTCCATGGACTGAGCTTGAGAAGGAATACAACTCAAGGTTGGACAATCAGAAGAAAGGTGCGGGGAACAAGCCGGCACGCATGATTCTCGGTGCAATGATCATCAAGCACAAGCTAAACCTGAGTGATGCTGAGACCATCGAGATTATCAGAGAGAGTCCCTACATGCAGTACTTTTGCGGATTGCATGAGTTCACCGACAAGCCTGTATTCGACCCGAGCCTGTTCGTCACGATACGCAAGCGGATCTCAGAGGAAGAGCTCAACAAGATGACTGTCAAGCTTCTCAACAAGCAGAAGCGTCTTCTTGAAGAGAAACGCAAGCGTGAGGAGGAAGAGGCGAAGAAGAACAGCGAGGAACCGCTGGCTCCGGAACCAGAGGATCCGAATGCCGCCTCCGTCACAGACTCAAAAGGTCGCAAGCACAAGGGGGTGCTGAAGATTGATGCCACCTGTGCCGATGCCGAGATGCGCTATCCTGTTGACGTTGATATAATACATGACGGCTGCCGTAAGGTTACCGACTATATTATGAAGGTGTGCGAGATATGTGAGCTTCACAAGCCACGCACGAACTACAAGCGTGCACGTCAGGCATATCTTCAGCTTGTCAAGAAAGCAAAGAAGAAAGGCAGGATGGTGCGTGAGACTATCGGAGTGATGCTCAACTACTTGCATAAAGACATCCGCATCCTGATGGACTTGCTTGCAAAGGACAAGACGTACTACGAGTGTCTGTTCCTGTATGAGAAACGCACCTTGACAGCCATCCTCAAGATGTACCATCAGCAGGAGGAGATGTACAGATTGAAAAACCATACCTGTGCAAACCGCATACTGAGCATCTTTCAGCCACACGTCCGTGCCATCGTCCGTGGAAAGGCCAAGGCAAGGACTGAATTCGGGGCAAAGATAGGTGCAAGCATAGTCGAGGGCTATACGTTTATAGACCACCATAGCTGGGATGCCTACAACGAGAGCCAGGACCTCTTGCTACATATTCAACTTTTCAAAGAACGCTTCGGCTACCTTCCAGCCACCATCCTTGCGGATAAGATTTACCTGAACAGGGCGAACCGAGATATACTTGAGGATTTTGAAATCCATTCATACTGCAAACCCTTAGGGCGACCGCCGAAGGATCCTCCCTCAGATGAAATGAAATCCAGGGTTGCCAAAGCCATCGGGGAACGCAACGAAATCGAATGCTCATTCGGTACAGGCAAGAGAATCTATCGAGCCAATGACATAAGAGCCAAGCTTCCAAATACAGCACGATGCTGGACGGGAATGTGCTACTTCGTCAAAAACGTGATGAAGTTCCTAAGGGAACTTTGTCTTGCCCTGACCGAATTATGGAGGTTTTTTATCAACTTCGTCACTATGAGGGGTCACATCTGCTACCCTCTGTCTGTGGCCGGAAATTAATTCAGCAGACCCTAAGTAAACTGCGCGCCGTTGCAGTGCAGGGTTTGTGCGCCGTTTTGTGCAGGGTTTGCGCTCCGTTTCGTGCAGGGTTTTGAACGCCTCCATGTAGCGTTCTGTGTAGGGTTTACCCCCACCTTTCGTGCAGGGTTTTGAACGCTTCAATGTATAGTTTGTGTATAGTTTGTGTATAGTTTTCGCCTCAAACTATACATTCCGTAACGCTCGGAAAATCAGAGGAATGTAGGGTTTGTGTAGGGTTTTGTGTATAGTTTGTATAGTTTTTTGTTTTCCCCTTTTATTTACGTATAGTGTAGGGTGCAAGTGACCCTACATTGACTGCTGTACGTTTAATCTTTTTGAGTGGTCAAAATCGTAGAACCCGACCGCCACAGACAGGATTTCAGATCGGAGGAAGTTGATGTTTCTCCTCACTTGAGTGGTGTTCTTTCCTTGTTCCGTAATTTATAGAATACCCTCAAAACACTTCCCCCGTCAGTCGTAGCTCTTCCACGTCTTTAAATCGTCTCAGAAAGGTTTTTAAGTTGTCACCGACAAGAAAAATTGGACTTCGGAAGAAAGTGGTAAAATCGCTTAGAAGGCTTTATTTTGCCCTTTTCGGGCATTTTGAGTGTAAAAAAAGACTTTTTTCGTGTCCTTTCCGAAGGTTTCGGAAGTGGTTTATGGATTAAATGCTTAATTTTGCTCCGAATTTTTCAACACAAAGACATTATCCGATGTCTGTAAACCCTAACATTACTCCTTAAATAAATGATACTCGACGACAGAATCATTAAAGTCAACATAGAGGAAGAGATGAAGTCCTCTTATATTGACTACTCCATGTCGGTCATTGTTGCCCGCGCGCTTCCAGACGTTCGCGACGGCTTCAAGCCCGTGCATCGAAGAATCCTCTTCGGCATGATGGGACTCGGCATCACTCACGACAAACCCACGAGAAAGAGTGCGCGTATTGTCGGTGACGTCTTGGGTAAGTATCACCCCCACGGCGACAGTTCAGTCTATGGCGCTCTCGTTCGCATGGCGCAGGATTGGAACATGCGCTACCCCCTCGTGGACGGACAGGGAAACTTCGGCTCCATGGACGGCGACTCCGCAGCCGCCATGCGTTACACCGAAGCGCGTCTCTCGGCAGTCGGTGAAGCCATGATGCAGGACATCGACAAAGAAACGGTGGACATGGACCGCAACTTCGACAACACACTCGACGAACCGACCGTCATGCCGACCCGCATCCCCAACTTCCTCGTCAATGGAGCCAGCGGCATCGCCGTCGGCATGGCAACAAACGTGCCGACCCATAACCTCGGAGAAGTCATCGACGGATGCGTCGCTTTCATCGATAATCCCGAACTGACAGTCGAAGATTTGATGCATTACATCAAAGCACCCGACTTCCCGACCGGAGGCTACATCATGGGCATGCAGGGCGTCAAGAGTGCCTACGAAACCGGAAGAGGACGCGTGGTCATGCGTGCAAAAACCGAAATCGAGTCCGGCGCACAGCACGACACCATCGTCGTCACCGAAATACCCTACGGCGTCAATAAGGCTGAACTCATCAAAAATATTGCTGAGCTCGTCAACGACCGCCGCATCGAAGGCATCAGCAACATCAACGACGAGAGCGACCGCGAAGGAATGCGCATCGTCATCGACGTCAAGCGAGACGCAAACGCAAACGTTGTCTTGAACAAACTCTTCAAGATGACCGCGCTTCAAACCTCATTTGCAGTCAATTGCATCGCTCTGGTTCACGGTCGTCCGAAACTCCTCACCTTGAAGGACTGTATCAAGAACTTCGTGGAACACCGCCACGACGTCGTCATTCGACGCACCAAGTTCGACCTGCGCAAAGCACAGGAAAGAGCACACATCCTTGAAGGACTCATCATTGCCTCCGACAACATTGACGAAGTGGTTCACATCATTCGCTCCTCCAAAAATCCGCAAGCGGCGATTGAAGGATTGATGAACCGCTTCTCTCTGGATGAACTGCAGGCGAAAGCCATCGTCGATATGCGTCTCGCACAACTCACCAACATCCAGCAGGAGAAACTCCATGCCGAATACGAAGAGTTGGAAAGAAAGATTGCCTACTACCAGCAAATCCTCAGCGACGAGAACCTTTGTCACGAGGTTATGAAGAACGAACTTCTCGAAGTGAAAGAGAAGTTTGGCGACGCCCGCCGCTCCGAAATCTGTCTCTCAAGCGACGAATTCAACCCTGAAGACTTCTATGCCGATGACGAGGTAGTCATCACACTTTCTCATTTGGGATACATCAAACGCACTCCGCTCGCCGACTTCCGTGCGCAGTCTCGCGGCGGCGTAGGCTCCAAGGGCGGAAGCACCCGCGATGCCGACTTCATAGAGAGCATCTATCCCGCCACGATGCACAACACCATGTTGTTCTTCACCGCCAAGGGACGCTGCTTCTGGCTGAAGGTCTATGAGATTCCCGAAGGTGCCAAGAACTCCAAAGGACGCGCCATCCAAAACATGCTCAACATCGACCCGGATGACTCCGTCAACGCCTGCCTCCACATCAAGAAGCTCAACGACGCAGACTTCTGCCGCACGCACTACGTCACCTTCTGCACAAAACAGGGTATCATCAAGAAAACCTGTCTCGAAGACTACTCCCGTCCACGCGCCAACGGTGTGAACGCCATCAACATCCGCGAAGACGACAGAGTCGTGAGCGTCGTGCTGACCAACGGTGAAGACGAGATTGTCATCGCCAACCGCAACGGTCGCGCCATCCGCTTCAACGAGAACACCGTCCGCGCCATGGGTCGCACCGCCACCGGCGTTCGCGGCTTCCGCATCGACGAAGACGGACAGGATGAAGTGGTCGGCATGATTTGCGTGAACGACCCGGAACGCGAAACCGTGCTTGTCGTCAGCGAGAACGGCTACGGCAAACGAACCGCCGTCGAAGACTATCGTGTGACAAACCGCGGCGGAAAGGGTGTCAAGACGCTCGACGTGACCGAAAAGACCGGAAAGGTCGTTGCCATCAAGAGCGTCACGGAGGATGATGACCTCATGATTATCAACAAGAGCGGCATCACCATTCGCCTCCGTCTCAAAGAAGTTCGCGTGCAAGGTCGCGCCACCCAAGGTGTTCGTCTGATTAACCTCGAAAAACGCGGCGACGTCATCTCCAGCGTTTGCAAGGTGCAGACCGAACAGGAAGAGGAACTGGAAGAAGGTGCTGAACCGACTGCCGAAACAATGGTGGAAGGAAACGCTCCCGAAACACCGACCGTGGAGACACCGGAAGAAGGCGGTGTGTCATAATAGCCAATCTGCTGCGTGGCTATCGGATTCGGGCTTGGTCATGTACTTCAGTACACTCCCTGCGCCCTCATCCTCAGCGCCTTGCATCTTAGTCATTCTGACGCACCTTCGAGGGTGAAGCCAAAATGTGCATTTTGACACACCCTCCTCCGGAATCCCGGTGAGTTCCGAACTCCTTATGGGGTGTTCTTAAATGCTCCTTATTTCGTAATTTATAGAACACCACTATATATATAATGTATTCTGCAAACCCTCATCAAAACAACAACCATGAAGAAGTTATTTTTGAACATCTGTCTTTTCTTCTGCACAGCCGCAGCCGCTTGGGCACAGGGCGCAGCTGTTGAACCCGGCAGTTGGAAAGCCTATGACTTAATCAAGAAGGCTGATGCTCTCAAAGCACAGCGCAGTTCCGAAACCTACGAGCAGGCAATGGCAAACTATGCCGAGGCTGAAATAATCATCAAAGATGACATCACCAAAAATGAAACCGAAGGCAAGTTCAACAAACTCGCCCTGCTCTATTTCCAGAACTCTCAACTTCAGTTCAAACTCCTCCAGGACGAACTGAACAAAGCACAGCAAGGAATCCCCTTTGACACACTCATGTTCTGCCAGCGCGTGGACAACGTGATTGAATGCTACAACAAATCGCAGGAAAACAACGTGAAACCCAACGCAAAAGGCAAGGTGAAAGAGAACAAAAACCTCAGCAACCTGAACGAAATGGGACTCCGCGGAGTCTTGACGCTCTACTACAACTGCGGCGTGTTCATGGACGGCATGGGCAACAAGCAAGCCAGTGTCGATTACTTCCAAAAGTTCGTCGACCTTCCCCGCTCCACCTCTATCTTCACCAAAGAAGATGCCGACTCCATCTATGCCAAGCAGGAAAAAATCTATTCCCTCGCACGCTACAACCTTGCTCTCCAGAACTACGCGCTGAAGAACTGGGACAAAGCCATCGAAAATGCAAAAGAGGCTTTGAAAGACACCATCGACGTGCAGAACCTCTACATCGTGCTCCGTGACTGCTATGGCGAAAAGAAAGACTCCGTGATGTGGGCACAAACGCTCGTCGAAGCGGCTGAACGAACCGGAAACACCAACTTCTATTCTCAACTCGTGCAATACTACATGGAGACGAAGAAGACAGAAGAGGCTAACCAACTCATCGAAAAAATGGTGCAGGAACAGCCCGGAAAAGTTTCCACTTGGTACATCAAAGGCTACATTGAACTTGATGTCAAGAAAGACTATGCTGCCGCACGCGAAAGTTTTGCCAAAGCTCTCGAAATCAATCCCGACGCCAAGGAAGTGCTCCGCCCGATGGCAATGAGTTATGTCAATGACATCCTGAACCAGATTTACGACAAGAAGTTCAAGTATATCGGCACAAACCGCCAAATCACCGCTCGCGGTCGTGGCGCAGAAGTTGAGAAGGCATACGCCAAAGAGAAAGCCATCTACGACAAGGAACTCGCCACCGTGAAGAGCTACTATGAAAAGGCTCTCCCCTATCTCGAACGCCTCCGCGAACTCACTCCCGACAAACCCAGCCTCTGGGCTGCAGACCTTCAACTCGTCTATTCCAACCTCGGCATGACCGAAAAAGCAAAGGAAATGGATGAAGTGCTCTATCAGTATAACCAAACCTTGCAAGGAAAATAATCTATTCCCTTGACAAGAAATCTTTCACATTCCCATGCAGAGTGTTTCGGTCAGTCCCAACGGATTGAAGACGGAAACACTCTGCGTCGGGATAAAACCCGACACAAATTTTCTTTCCCATAATCTTTCTTACAGGCTTAGTAATCCTCAAAAAATAACCTGCATCATCTTTGAAAATCTTTTCGGTCCATATTTCCTCCCTCATCAGT
>NZ_JADYUH010000085.1 GCF_021531665.1 Prevotellamassilia timonensis | reverse complement strand
GCTAAGAAACGAAAAGCGACCAAAACGTAAGCACTTTCTTTTGAACGTTCCTTATCCCGTAATTTATAGAACATCCCTTAAATCAAGACATAGTTGACAAGCACTTAAGATTTCAATCACACGAAAGGGTATAGTTATGTTGGATTTTTTGTTTTGGAATAAGATTGCCCGCATCATCGCACAATTGGCAGAGCGTTTGGACATTTCGACAGACCGAGCGCTGGTGCTTTTCTACGAATCCGAAGTTTGCACCTTCCTTCACAACAAAGAACTCGGCTTGCACCTGATGAGCGACACCTACATCGTGAACGACTTGATTGAGGAACTCAGAAGGAAACAATAGATTCAAAAGAGAGAAAGGAGAAGAGCACATCAATCACATGAAGGAGACTTCCAAGCAAAGAGAATACTCCTCAAAATAATCTCATTGCCACGGCTGACAATTACGTTTCTGTCAGCCGTGGCAACGTTTTTTTCTTGGGAGTTGTCACCTACCGTCCGTTGGGCGGTAAGTGACGAAGTGGCGTGCAAATGGTTCTCATTTTGCAGATTCTGAGTAAAAACCTACTCGGACTTGCGTCACATATCCTCCATGGACAGACCTTTAAATTCAACTTGATACCCACGCAGGAAAGACTTGATGCACTCAAACTTCTTTTCCAACACATGAGGATTGTATTTGAGCGGATTGCGTTTTACCTCCGCCACCGTGGCACGACGATCCAACTTTTCAATCGCAATGAGGTCTATCTCGTTTTCGCTCTTCCCGTCCCACCAGTGCGACACTTCGGTCACTCGCTCCTGTTCGCCATATTGCTGACGAAAATATTTCTCCAAAACCATTCCGCTGAACTGAGGATAGTCCTGCTTGATGATTTCCAAGAGCAAATCGAGTTTTCCAAGTTCCACCACCGACCGATTGGCTTCCACAAAACGGAACCAGAACATCAAGAAACAATCATCAATATAGAACTTCACACCTTGACTGTTGGGCTTTGCCCACATAGGACGTCGTTTGCTGATGAGCGAATACTCCGTTTCGAGCGTATCCAAATACCTGCCTGTGTTCTTTCCGATGATGCTGTCAATCTCTGCCTGGTTGGTTTTCCCTCTGGCGATGAGTTGAAGAATACTGTAGTAAATCTGATATTTCCTGCCAAACTCTCCCACCAGAAGTTCTGTTCCTTCTTCCAAAAAAATGCTTGAAGGACGACACACGGCATGCAACATGTCCCCCCACGTTTTACATCCTTCGTCCATCAGCTGAGCCACATATTTCGCCACACCTCCTGTGATGGCATAGCACATCAAAAGGTCTTCGGGAGTATAGTCCGGATGGTGGTCGGCAAGAATCTGCTTGATGACCGCAGTCGAGAAGGGTTTCAAATCAATGCGTGCTGTTTTACGTCCAAAAAGAGGTTCACGCCTGTCTTCAAAGATTTTACGCATCATGGAGTAGATACTGCCACAAGCAATGAGATGAAACCGAGCCTGTTCATGGTGTTTGTCCCACACTTCTTGAATTTGACTGATGATGCTCTCATCAATATCCATCAAACGCTGAAACTCATCAATGATGAGGGTGACCTTTGTTTGGCGCGAAAAAATCATCAACTCCTCAATGAGCGAAGCCACACGATTCAACTTTCCGTGGATGTGGAGTCCCAAAACATCTTCCACTTGCTGCTGAAAGTCCATGCACTGAAGTTGCTCCGCTTTCTTACCCACAAAGAAATATAAATAGGACTTCCCTTCGAGCGCATGCATCATCAACGTGGTCTTGCCTGTACGGCGGCGTCCCATCAGTACGGTGAACTGAGCACTACTTTCTGCCAAAGAATCCACACGTCTGATTTCCGCCATCTCCTTTTCTCTATCGTAGAACTTCATAAACTTTACAAATTTGTAAATTACAAATAATTTATTTTGCAAAGATAGAGCAAACTATTGAAAAAAGAGGGGTTTATACCAGTTTTTGAGGTTCGCAACTAACACAGGGATTGGCAGGTGAGCGCAAAAAAACGCTCAAACTGCTCGTGCCACCACTCTGCGCACGCCAAAACACATTCAAAAAAGAGTGTGTCGCACAACTCGGTGGACACACTCGTTTTTTAGGGGTATTTAAAAATCAAGGGGAAACTCACTTGATGCTCTTGCCTTCTTTCAGCAAAGCGACAACTTGGGTCATGCCCTTCACCTGCGACTGAGTTTGGGTGGTCAGCGTGTTAAGCAGGCTGGTAGCTGAAGTGACAGCCTTCACGGCTTGCGCCGCTTTCATCGGGTTCTTGATGTTTTTGGCTGCTGCCAGTGCGGCAGGCGCGTTCTTTCCAGCAGCCACCAAAGAGGTGACTTGTGTTTTCAAACCTTCAAGCACGCTGTTGGCTTCTTCGGTTCCAGCGCCGCCGGCAGAAAGTTTCTCATAGAGCGCTTTGATGGAGACGTTGCTCTGCTGGGAAGCCGTGGCAGCCGTGCGCACAGCGGCGCAGAAGTTATCGACTCCGGCTTCGCCCGTGGAGACGGCTTTGGCTTTAAGATACTTTGCAATGGCGCTCTCCGTGTCGGCATTCACGAGGTCGGAGAGGGAAACTTGAGCGGAAAGGCTCATGCAGAAGAATGCTGCAAACAGAGAAAGAATGAACTTTTTCATGTTTTTGAATGTTTAAGTTAAACGATTATGGTTTGTGATGTAAGATTCAAAAGTGATGCGGCAAGGAGGTCTGCACTCTCTTGAACGCCGCAAATTTATGGAAATAGGGGGGGAGGATAGAAGATTTTTCATGTAACTTTTTTGAAATATCTCACGTCATCGCCTTGCCGTCACAAATCGGTCTTTCCCAAAACAGTCCTGCCGGAGGGTGACGGTGTGAAGTCCCGCCTCCTCGAGACACGCCACGGTCACGATGCCCAGCGCACTGTTGATTTCTGTCGCCAGCATGCCGCCGGGACGCAGCCCGCCCTCCACGCAGAAGTCGGCGAGAGCGCGGTGGAACAGCAATGGATTGTCGTCCGGAACGAAGAGCGCAAGCGAGGGTTCATGGTCCGTCACGACAGACTCCATGTCCTTCCGCTCGTGCAGACAGATGTAGGGCGGATTGCTGAGAATCACATCAAACGTTTCGTCGCCTTCGCCATACGGCTGCAACATGTCGCGGTGAAGAAAACGAACGTCGGCGTGCAGGGCTTTTGCGTTTTCACGCGCCACGGCAAGTGCCTCATCGGAGACGTCCCACGCAATCACGTCTGCCGCGGGGAAGCGGAGTTTCAAACTGCACGCCACACAGCCGGAACCTGTCCCGGCATCCAAGACCCGAAGAGGACTGCGACTCTCCAACGACATGCGTTCCAAAGCACGGGCGGCAAGTTCCACAAGTTCCTCCGTCTCGGGGCGCGGGATGAGCACGGCGGGACTGACGCGGAAGGCGTGCCCGCAGAAACGAGCCGTGCCAAGCACGTGTTGGACAGGTTCGCCGGAAACAAGGCGACGAAGCATTCTCTCAAAACGCAGTCGCTCATCTTCCGAAAATGTCCTAACTTTGTCGGCGTAAACATCGGTTCGACTCACACCGAAGCCTTCTTCCAAGACAAGGAGGGCAATGGCTTTCGCCTCACCGGCTCCGTGCAGGGGCATCAGTGCATCACGAAGTGTCTGATAGAGCTGATTCATGTTCTTTCTGAAAAATTTAGGTGGCAGACAAAAGCGCGCCACAAGCACACTTGAAACTTACATAAGTCTCCCATGACCGACGAAACTTTCATGCGGCGCTGCATTGCGCTGGCTCAAAACGGACGCTATCACGCCGCGCCCAACCCGATGGTGGGTTGTTGCATCGTGAGCGGCGGCAGCATCATCGGCGAAGGCTTCCACGCCCGCTGCGGGGAACCTCACGCCGAAGTGAACGCCATCCGCTCCGTCAGAAGTGCCGACCGGGAACGACTGAAAGAGAGCACGCTCTATGTCAGTCTTGAACCTTGTGCCCATTTTGGACGTACGCCGCCCTGTGCGCAGTTGATTCTGCAAAGCGGGATTCCGCGTGTGGTGGTGGGTTGCACCGACCCTTTCTCAAAGGTCTCCGGTCGCGGCATCGCCATGTTGCGCGAAGGCGGCGTGGAAGTGGTGACGGGAGTCTTGGAAGAAGAATGTCGCCGGTTGAATCGGCAGTTCATGACGGCGCAAACGCTTCACCGTCCGTTCATCACGCTGAAGTGGGCTGTCTCGGCAGACGGCTTCCTGGACCGCTGGCGCACAGAACCTGACGAAGCGCCCACCCACCTTTCCAACCCCCGCTCGCAGATGAGGGTCCACAAACTCCGTGCCTCCCACGGCGCCATCCTCGTCGGTCATGCGACCCTGCGACTGGACTGCCCCTCGCTGACGGTGAGGGCATGGTGCGGGGAGAACCCGCAACCCGTCGTGCTGGGCAGAGTGGAAGAGGGAGAACTCCCACAGGGTTTTCAAGCGTTTGACGACATTGACGTCATGCTCTCCACACTCCACGCCGGAGGCTGTCGCTCGCTGCTGGTGGAAGGAGGCAGCCAAACGCTGCAAAGTTTCATTGACCAAGGCTTGTGGGACGCCGCCCACGTGGAGGTCTCAGACTGTGTGCTCGGCAGTGGCGTGCCGGCTCCGCGAATGCCGGCAGGCGTCTGCATGAAAGTGGAGCAAGCTCTCGGGGCGCACTTCCTGCACTACGAGAACCTCTAAGCCTGACGACGAACAACCCGTATGGCGGTGTGTCATAATAGCCAATCTGCTGCGTTGCTATCGGATTCGGGCTTGGTCATGTACCTCTGAGCCTGACGACGAACAACCCGTATTCCTTATATATATAGGAAATATATCACGGAAACACAAGGAACAAAAACTGAACCGGACAACCCACCGACATCAGAGAACACTCACAGAACAAAACATAGAGAGCGTCTTCGACCACGGAGTCGCGTGCAAAATTACTAAAATCATGCTGAACATTCCTCCCATCACCCGTAGCCTCTTGCTCGCCAACGTGGCGTGCTATCTGCTTCAACTCGTCTTCCGCCAAATGGGCATTGAACTTTCCGACCTTTTCGGATTGCACTTCATTCTGGCTGGAAACTTCCACATCTTCCAGCCCGTCACCTACATGTTCCTCCACGGAAGCCTGACCCACCTTTTCTTCAACATGTTTTCCCTTTGGATGTTCGGCGGACTCATCGAACGCACGCTGGGCACCCGCCGCTTCCTCACCTACTACATGGTCTGCGGCATCGGCGCCGCGCTCTGTCAGGAACTCTGGCAGACGGGGGAATATGTGTTGGAAGGAATGTATGCCTATGACTGGGTGCAGGCGGGCAGCCGGATGATTTCGATGGGGGACTTCTTGGACATGTGGACCACGATTGGCGCCTCGGGTGCCTGCTACGGCATTCTCCTCGCCTTCGGCATGCTCTATCCCAACGAGCGCATCATGCTCCTGATTCCGCCCATCCCGATGAAGGCAAAATATTTTGTCGTGGGCTATGCCGCCATCGAACTCTTCTCCGCCTACGCTTCCAACGACAACGTGGCGCACTTCGCCCACCTCGGCGGCATGCTCTTCGGTTGGCTCTGCCTGCACCACTGGAGACGACGTGCCCAGCAGCAGACATTCGGCGGAAGATGGGAAGCATGGGAACCGAGACGACGCCCCTCTGCCGCCGAGCGAGTGCGACAAAAGTGGAATGAACTCTTCTCCGCAAAAAAGAAGGAAAACGGAAATGCCCACCACGCTCCCACCGGAAACCCGGACCACGACTTCAATCTGCAACAAAAAGCACGACAAGAGAGAATGGATGAAATCCTCGACAAAATCCGACTCTCGGGCTACGACTCTCTGACCGAAGAAGAAAAACGAGAACTTTTCCGCATCAGTCGAAATCAATGAAAAAAACTGACAAGAATTCTTCCCCTCTGGCTCATGTCCTCGCTGTCCTCTCTTGGATTGCGGTCTTGGTGCTTTGGGCTTGCGCCGCAGGCATTCGGATTCACCCGCCCGAAAACTTCAAAATCCTGGGGCTCGCCGGCTTCGCCTTCCCCTTTGCCCTGGCTGCCGTGCTCGGCATGGGACTGCTTTGCCTCATCTGCCGACCGCGCATGATTTGGATTACGCTCCTCGGACTGCTCGGCTGCATCAGTACGCTGCGGGACTTCTTCCCCATCAACCTCAGTTCGCCACCGCCGAAGGGCTGCCTGAAGGTCATGACCTATAATGTCCTTGGGTTCAACAACTGGGAACGCGACGAAGACGGGAAACTCGTCATCCCACGCTATCTCCTCTCCGTCAAACCTGACATCATCGCACTGCAGGAGAGCGGAAATGAAAGCAAAGAGAAACGAAAGGAGGTGGAGCAGGAACTGAAGAAGGGAGGCTATCACATCGAATGGGCAGAACAAGAGAAACTCTCCATGGCGTGCGTCTCGCGCTTCCCCATCGTGAAACAGGAAACCGTTTGCGACCACTACTACAACGGGGCGACGGCGTTCTTCCTCCTCACCGCACCGCGCGACACGCTCATCGTCATCAACGTGCATCTGCAAAGCATGGGACTCTCACAGGAGGACAGAAAAAACTACAAACAAATCGTGATGAATCCGAAAGACGCCGACGAGGTCAAAGGGAAACGAACCATCATCAAGAAAATTGTGAACGCAACCTACGAACGCGCTCACCAGGCGGACACCGTGGCAAACTACGTGGCGCGACATGACGACAAGAGAATCATTCTCATGGGCGACATCAACGACACGCCCGTCTCCTACACTCACCATCGCTTCACGGAAAATCTGACCGACGTCTATCGCGCCACGGGGAACGGATTTGGGCGCTCCTTCCACCTTGACGCCATCTACGTCCGCATCGACCACATCTTCTGCTCATCTCACTTCAAGCCTTTCTCCGCCCGCGTCGATCAGACTGTGCCCTTCTCCGACCACTATCCCGTCACGGTCTATCTCAAAGAACAGGGAAACACCACTGCTACCCGATGAGACGGTGTCGGAAAATCTGCCCCCAAAAAATTCTTGGAAATATGGCTGTCCGGTAAAGCTTTTTGTTGTCATCCAACAGGCTTATACCGGACAGCAAACTTTGTTTTAGGACACGCCTTGACTCTACACTATACGTAAATTAAAGGGAAGCAAAAAAACTATCAATAGTTCGTTGAAAATTGGCTAATCACGCAGCGTCCGAGACGCCATAAAATAGGAGTTCTTTGAAATCGT
>NZ_JADYUH010000084.1 GCF_021531665.1 Prevotellamassilia timonensis | reverse complement strand
TTGTCATCTGCCAGCCATAATGGAGAATCTTTCTGGACGGCTCTTGCTATAACTTCTCTAAATGCAGGTTTCACAAGTGCATACTCTGGAACTATCTGTCTGTATTTCAATTCTATGCTCGTTCATGTTTCTCATTTTTACGTTTTATAATCATTCAACAGATTGGCTTCATATATCTTCCTGAATCTCTTTGATGTTGAAGGATGTATCTTGAGGTGCGGAGTGAACACATGAAGCGCATCGATATGCTGATGAGAGTTGTAGGATTCGGTAGTCAGTACAGTATAAACATCATCTGACGCATCACTGACCTTATCACTGACAAACTCATTGTAGTGCTCAGTATCTTTCTTCGACATTTCTGGACCAGGCAGATAGGCAAGATAAACTTCATCGTTTTCAAGTACTTCTACAATCTCCCCAGGATGAAACCTTAGGTCTTCATATCTCCTCCACTGAAACTCTTCTGACATACCAATGTTAGAACATAGTCTTTTATCTATCAAGTTACCTCTTTCGTCATACAGCCAGACAGCCAAACATTCTTCTTCATAGAGCATACTGCCTACGGGCTTTTCTCTAACATATATGCAAAAGATGTCAAGTACGTGCCAATCTTCTATGTTATCTCTAATGTATGAATCTGCATCATCGTATGTACAGAAGATTGCACGCTGCCAGACCATCACATTGTATGGGTACCGCTTTGGCTTGTCCTTGATGACCAAGAGTGAGAGTTCAAAGACACAATTCATCAGACTCTATAGGATTATTTCTGCAGAATGCATCATAGTCTGCATCTCTCTGCTGCTGTAATCTATCAAGCATGTCAGCAACCTTGTGAGCCTTCATCTTGATATACACTTGCCCGCATCCCTTGAAAGCATCTCTGCCTATATACTGAAGTTCACCGCAAATTGCGACCTCCTTCAAATTGTAAGATTCAGCCATTGCACCAGTCTGGATTGAGAACACAGAATTTGGTAATTCCATGAATGAAATGGCTGTTTCTGCAAAGCAGTACTCTGGAATGATACCGACATGTGAATCATCTGCAAAAATCACTTCTCTTAGATTTTTACAGGCATGAAAACAACTATTACCCAAAGTTCTGACTGAAGAAGGTATATAGACGCTCTGTAAATTGCTCATTGCAAATGCTTCTGGGCAGATTGTTGTCACACCGTCAGGAATCTCATACGAATCTACGTTGTTAAAGATTGCAGGGTCAACGCCACTGATGGTTCTGCCATAGTTCTTGAAGTGAACGCCGCACTCATCGATCCAGCAAGACTTATCTATAGTCTCCAACAGCGAAGCAACCACATTATTGATTAAGTCTTCATTGATGGTTGTGTAAGGACGAGTAACAATCTGAGGATAGTACAACATAGAGAAGTGTCTGTGCATCAGAATCTCATCATTGCGGTAGACACCCCAGCAGTGTGTATCGTTCTTAAAGTCAAGGCTTCTGTCGTATGCATACATAGTGCGTTCCATTGCAAGATAGCGGTCAATCTCTTCTTCTGAGAGATGTGACTGATATTCTTCTGTCTCAAGAATACTCATGATAGGGTTGATACAGATGCGGTCAAAACCAACCATCTGATGAACGAACAAACAGCCTAAGCCAACACCAATGATATAATCAGTATGACTCTGTGACTGTGCGGTAATCTGGGGCATAACAGAGTCACAATCATTATAGTTTATACCAGGCGCAGTAATGTTGTAATCTGATAAACACTCCTGGAACAACTCAACTACAGACTCGTTGTTCGTTTTCTTTTCTTCAGGGCCAAGAATCAGCAATATTTTTTTCTTCATGACGATGTTGTTTATTTAGATTGATAATGTTCAAGGTCCTCTTCATAGAGAAACTTGTCTATATTGCCGCAACTATCTAAAGGATAGAGGTAGCCGCATTTTATGCAAGTATTGTCTCTGTTAGAATACCCGCATCGAGGACACTTGTAATGTATCATATCATAGAGCAGACAACCAAGACTTAATGCGGCTACACAGATGACGCATCTGATAATAATCTTCCCCATTACCAGCCTCCTCCGAAGACACCCCATATGAAATCAAGCAAATCAGCCAAGAAAGAGATGAATAATATAAGGAGTCCTGCAACAGCAACTCCACCAAGGAACCAAAGAATAAGCATTATGTTTGATTTTTAATGATTGAACTTATATTAACCTACATAGTATTTCTAACAGCCATAGAAGATTATACCTGTAGCAATGGCAATAAAAGCCATAACTTTAGCAGCAAAGATTTGCGTATTCACGCTCTTCGCGATCCTGCTTCTCTGCGAACCGCAGAACAAAGTCTGGAGCGTCTTCACTTGATGTGATTTTTCGCAGGTGTACCAGCTTAGTTCTTCTGGTACACCTGTTACTCATTGACTACTATGCGTTGCGGATCTCTACAGTATGAGCCGACTCCCATTGAACTTCCGGATAGTCCCTTCGAGCAATGTTGAGAAGGAAAGACTCTTTCTCTCTTGGGCTGTTACAACCATACCATCTTGATAATGCAACGATGCAATCATCGTATGTGCGGCCGCAAACATCATAGAGCGTTACTTTACGTCCGTTTCTATGCCCTTCTGCATAGTAGGTAATTCTTAACATGTCTGCCATAATAAATTAATTTTTATATAGTTATGCCTACTTCCTTTGTTACAGCGTTTCGGCTTCCTCTGTATGTGAAGATATATATCCTTTTATCATTGAACCTTCTGATTCTTCGTCTTCAAGATTCTCATTATCGAAAGTACACCCATCGTCAGGTATCGATTAGTGGACAGACTTGAAACATAACCAGAATACTCCTACACAGAAGAGTATAATGATTACAAGGAATGGAAAAGCCTCACAGAACTCGCGCCGCAGAGATTTATTAGGATGGTTCTTCCTGTCCTCTTCAGTCCCACCGAACTCATAACATTCGTCTTCGTTCCACTCGCAGATGATGTCAGGATCCTGACACTCTTCATGCTGTTCCTCAGGCTCGACCCAGAGTTCTTCATCTTCGGATTCTTTCTTCATTTTGATATCCTTATTAGTTGAACAATTTCAATATCTTTTCTCATTTTTGTTATTGCAGCTACAATGGTATCATAGTTCGTGTCTGCAACAGTAAGCTGCGTTATGAAGTCTATGTATGGACCTATTTTTGTTTTGCGGTCCACATAAGAGAATTTTATTTTTCTTATCACCATTTTGTTTTGTTGTTTGATTTGTGGTGCAAGTGTACGATGAATATTGTACATAGGCAAATAAAAAATAAAATCAGGGATGAATTCCTAATTTGCTGTGATATATTCATCCCTGATATATATTTTCAAGATAGAAGTGCAATTTTAGCGTCCCCTCCCTCGCCTTCTCCGCTACGCTCCGAAGGCGAGGGAGGGGACGCATAGCAATAGAGTTTACAGGCAATACAAAAAAAGAAAAAGGGGAAGCCACGGCCTCCCCAAGGATTAGTTAACTTTGTATTGCTTGTTGACTCTATAATTCATCCCTGATACTTTTCTTTAATAGGAATTGATTACTTTTTCTTATGTTGTGTGATGCGCTGTATAAACGCCTCCAGAGTGTACGATACTCCAAATAGTATTACGGTTTTCAAATTTGGACAACGTCTGAAAGGATTATTGGAAACTGTTTCTGGCATCCCCTTCATCGTGACTGTTTGAAGCTTATCACAGATGAATACGTATGAATGCAACTCCTTGAGTCTTACAGGCAGGGTAACCTCGCGCAAATCACATTTCGTAAAAACGTTGATGCCAAAACTCTCAACACATGGCATTTCTACAGTTTTCAACTGTTTGCAGGATGCAAAAGCTTTACTGTCAATTCTCTTGACGTATGGTCCGTAGAACTCAGATATGCTGTCATAGAACTCTTCAAGCGGCTCAAAGGCATGTTCGCAGATATGCGTCACTTTGTTAGTATCAATTTTTTCGATACAACAATCAGAAAAAGCATACTCGCCAATCATCTCAACACCGTCTGGAACGAGGTATGAAGGTGAGTCGCGTCCATCAGGATATCTGAGCAAAACCTTTTTCCCCTTGTCGAACAGCACACCGTCAATAGACGAATAAGCAGGATTGTCCCCATGTACATTAATATTTTCAGAAACATGAATACTCTTAGGGTCAAGTTCCTCGATGGTAGCAGGGATGACCAGTTCCTTACAACCGATATGAAGAATGTCATTGTATGCATCATCATATATGCCAACAACCTTGCACTCATTGTTACCGAATGTAACATAATCCTTGATGGTTTTACATTCCTCCAGGTATGGTCTCTCTGGCAGATAGTGTGACACCATGCATGTATCATCTCTGGTCTTGCGATACTCGAAGTCACCTTCCCACTTGATTTCCTTTGACTGTGAGGATGGCATGCTGCCACCATAGACTGGACGGACAGACAACCCCATGAAACCAGTACATTTCTCGATAGAAACAATGGCCTTTGACTGACCAGAGATATCATCTTTGCATCTGATGGCAAAAGCGGTATCAAGGAGTTCTGCATCCTGTCCTCCGTATGTAGAAGACCAGTATGCCAGTTCGTGATCCTTATTTATATTAAGGTTAGCCTCCTTGGAATATCCGGCAGCCGGCAGGAAGATGGTGTTGCCGTTGGGTCCCGTCACCAATACGCCACGAGTGCCGTTCACGGTATTGCACCACGTGAACTTACAGTACTGACACAATTCTTCCCATTCTTGTTTTGTCGGAATGTGCCAGTTACGGCCATAGCGCCAGTCGTATGTCATGTGGGCTACATCGAAGACATCCGGTAACTGATTGGATGCATCCCAGTCATATACTTCACCGTCTTCATCGTATTCAAAACCCTCCACCTGTCCCCACGAGAAGAGATAGTCGGTTTCTTTATCAAAACTCTCCTTGGAAGCCGTCTCGCCCCATGATACGTGATCACCATACTCCTCTGGCTTACATGCAGGTACTCTGTTGCAGAAGTTATGATCACCCCACTTCAGTCCACTTGGCAAACCTAAGTCAACAGCACCAATTCTTGCTGGAGCATAGACATCTTCACCTGTAGATACATTCGAATTGAGATTAAGCAAGCCTGTGCCGAATGACAGCTGCATATCCTTGCCTATCTTCAGGAGCATATCTTTAAGAGGACGAATTGAATCCGCAGCAATGGGAACCGATACATTTGTATCTCCATTTGAGAGGACAACTGTAAATCCTATCACCTTGCTCACATGATTGAGGTTGATAATGTGGCTTTTATCAACTTTCGCACAATGATGGACACCGAAATCACCATATTCATTAATGAGGTCCATCGCTTTCTTCAATGTAATACGAAATTTAAACTCTTCTTTTGTTGTTACAAAATGGCAGTCGTTACCTTCACTCTGTATATACAGAATGTCTTCAATCTTTACCCAGTGCTGTTCGCGGGTATTCTTGATGTTAATCGCTAACTCCATCGCTTCATTATTTGTTCGTTGTATTTTTTACACAGTTGCTAAATAGTGTTTACTGAATAATATTTATTTATATTCAAGTTTCGCAAGTTGAATCAGAGAATAAGCGCAAGCGTTCAAGGCACGCCCCGAAGGGGCAACGAACACATAGCCCAGGGCATCGCCCTGGACTATGCGCTTGCTGGGCCTTCAGCCCGCTCCTTAAACGCTTGTCAGCTACATGTGAACACTTGCGAAACTTGAATAGTATTATAATATCTCAACATCCAAATAAAGAAATGCCCTAGGTATGAATCTCCCTAAAAATGGTACGAGACAATGGTTATTAGAAAACATTATTGAATAGCTTTTGTTTGTAGTCTTCTTTGGTAATAATAATGTCCCCATTATCAAAACATTTGTTGAACCATTCTTTCAACTCTTTAGTGTTTTGTTTGGATGAGTCGCGCCATTTATTCCAGTCTGCATATATTTGTTCTTGCCAAAGTCCGAATTTGTATATTGCAGACTGCATATTATCAATATAATGACGAACATATTTGTAGTCTTCATTAGCATATTTTCTGAAGACGAACAAAGTTATGGCATTTGCCATAGACTCTTCCATCGCTTTTGCCTCAACGGTGTTCGACCAATTCTCTTTGGGATTAGTATATTGAATTCCATTTCCATCGATAATCCGGTATCTGTCCATCAAGGCGTGGGCGATTTCATGAACAAGAACCTTAGCCATTAAGATTTTGAATGGTATATGATAAGCCTGTGCTATTTTTCGGATGTTCTCTGGACAAAGTACTATATGCGGTCCCATACACAAGGGGTGTTCGTCTCTTGAATAGTAACCCAACACTTCACCATGAGGTATATATTGATAACGACGTTCATCATCAATCTCTTTCCAAAAAGAACTATATTCTGGCATTTTTTTCTTTAACAATATGGGCAAATCAGGTTTCTTACCAGAATATGCTAAGAGTCTAAACGCATTGTCTTTAGATAATGGCATTGAGGAATCAGAAGATAGCCACACATCAATAAGCAGAGTCACGTATTCTAAACATTCATCGTCAATTTCAACATCAGAATCAACATTTCGCATCATTAACCCTCCACAACGATAAATGGTTCGGAATTGCAAAATGTCATTTTCGATATCTATTTCTTGCAACTTGTTACTCTGTCTCTTATCTTTTAACTCCTCCAAATACTCTTCAAATGGTTCCCTTATTTGGTTCCATTCTTCTCTGCTTAATTCATCTTCTCGATAGACACAAACATCTATAGTTTCATCCGTCTTTGTAATAACGGAGCACTCCCCACATCCGAATTGATTAATTATTGTATACAGTAATTTGCAAATTCTTCTTGGACTCTCATCAATAATTCCTTGAGGCCACCCAATGCAAACAATTGTTGCTCTATTTTTATGTAAGATCTCTTTCTTTACATCGTCTTCGTTGATGATATTTCCATTACAAGACAGATAAAGGGAAGACGCATTCACACAAACAAGACTTTTTCCTATATACTCAATCTGTTTCTTAAGCTCTTTTAATGTTTGATTAAAGGACGGAATAAGACAGAATGAAACAGCAAATATTGTTTCTTTTTCAAATTCGTCTAAGAAATCAGTACTAATTTCGTCTAATAAATCAGTACTCAATACTTAGTTAATTATACATTTAATCACCTAAAAATCAATGAGTTGCATTAATGATATATAACTAATAAAATTTGGCCAAGTACCTGAATCTCAGTAACTTAGTAGTCTTCTACATTACTTAGTTATGAAGAAGATTTCAGAAGCACTCGACCAATATACGGGCATATGCAAGGAGGCCATAATGACTTCCGCTGTAAAGTTAAGCAAACGTTTTGAGAAAGTCATCATCGAGGTACTACTTTTATACATGGTTAT
>NZ_JADYUH010000083.1 GCF_021531665.1 Prevotellamassilia timonensis | reverse complement strand
CTGTCAGAGGTGCTGTATATATGACGTAACATGTTATAATTGAATCTATAAACTGAAAATTAACGAAGTATTGTAAATATATGGCAAAAGATTTAACAACTTCAGCTATAGAGCGCCAGAATGTTCTGAATAATAATTTGGCAATACCTCGTATCCAAAATGCTTTGGATATTGAAGCATATCATTTTGAAGGAAAGTATTATCTTACCAAACAAATGGTGGCAGATTTCTATGAGGTGGATTCACGAACCATTGACAATTATCTATCTTCACATGAGGATGAGTTGAAGCACAATGGTTACTTTTTATGTAAGGGTAAGCAACTGAAAAACTTTAAGTTACAATTTGCTCACGAAAATAATTTCGTGAGCAAAATCACTCAGTTGGGTCTTTTCGACTTTCGTGCGTTTTTGAATATCGGTATGCTACTCGCTGAAAGTGAAAAAGCCAAACGTGTTCGTAGTCTTATTTTGGATATTGTTATTTCTACTATCAATGAGAAAGCTGGTGGCGGAACAAAATATATCAACTGGCGCGATAGGGATTTCCTTCCTGCAGCAATTCAGGAAGAAAATTACAGAAAAAATTTAACTGCACCGATTAATGATTATGTGGATGGGCATCCAACTTATAAATATGCTTCTATTACGGATATGATTTATAAGGCAGTTTTCCATGAAAATGCTAAACAATATAAGGAATTACTAAAACTAGAACCCAAGGATAATGCCAAAGCAACAATGTATGCAGAGGTTCTTCGTGTTATCAGTTCTTTTGAGAATGGAGTAGGAAGTGCCATTCGTGACCTCTCTTTCAGACTGCATAGAAAAATAAGCATACAAGAGGTTCAGACACTGATCAATGAACAGGCAGAAAGCCCTGCCATGTCACCCTTCCTGTATGACGCTCGTCAGAAGATGGCCTCGTTGGACCTTGGGCTTCGTGATGTCTATCATGATGGTATTGCTGGATATTTGCGAGCAGTTTCTCCTGAAGAATTCGAGCGTTTCATCGGCTCAGATTCCGTAGATTTAGAAAAACTTCTGGATAACGATGAAAACAAACATGTTCTGGAACGTCTTAAAAAATAAAGGCAGTGGAGGATTTCATTTATCTTAGTTTTGAAGATGTTCTTGGATATTACCTGGAAACTATTGAGCAAAGTGGCGGTGGAATGTCTGGCATACGAGAGCAAGCAGAGATTGAGAAAGTTCTTGATTTCGTACAAAACGATTTATACTACCCAACCTTAGAAGATAAATTGACGTACATGGTGTTTGCTTTCTGCACAGGTCATTATTTTGCGGATGGCAATAAGCGCATTTCACTGGTAATTGGTGCTCATTTCCTCATCAAGAATAAAAGAGGATGGGCAGGATTCCATTTTCTACCATATATGGAAGCGTATATTTGGCATGTAGCAGCAGGTAATATCGACAAAGAGTTACTTACAAAAATCGTCCATTCAGTAGTTAACAAAGAAGAACTTGACGAAGAAACCAAACTTGAAGTCATCCATGCGATGGAAAAAAGTCCATTATTTTCTGAAGAAGAACAAGAATAGCAGAATGACTGTCACTTATAAGCAACGAAGTCCATTTGTCCAATGGAATTCGAGAAATTCGAAATCCGTTGGACAAATGGGAAGTATATGGCCAGAGAAGATTCACTTCCCTAGCTTTTCTTTTGGCTTGCAGTTCTCAAAATGTTCGTGTGCATAGCTGTACCCTTTAGACTGAACCATGTCATCGTAGCTGGTGATGGTAACGAACAAGTCTGGCTGAAGCTCAAAAGACCTAAGTCTGCTCTACGCCTTCAATCCTGAGACGAAAGAACCAATTGCAGCAAAACCTTATCCCGGGAACATGCTTGACCAAACATCGATAAACAATTTCATTGTTGAAAACAAGATAGTTAACGGGATGATGATTTTTGACAAGGGTTTCTATAATGAAGATTTGTTTGAGAGGATTGACAAGATGGAAGGACTTTCATATCTCATTCCTTTGAAGCAGAACTCAGCCTTCATCAAGAACTATGGCATGGACAATCCTACTGAACACCTAAAGAGATATACGGATGCCACCATATTATACAAGAAAGTGAGAATGTCCAACGGCAAGTACCTGTATGCATTTTGCGACCCGAAGATGGCATACGAGCAGGAAGTCGCTTACGTGCAGCAGGCACAGAAAAAGGAGACCTTTGACAGCGAGAAGTACATCGGGAAGAAGTCGCTTTTTGGGCTGATTGTATTCAAGTCGAAGAAGAACCTTGATCCGCTGACCGTTTATCTGGCATACTCCCAAAGATGGCAGATTGAGACGTTATTCAATCTCTACAAGAATATAATTGACCGCGACACTGTCAATGTACATTCAGACTACAGAGTGTATGCTACAGAGCTCATCAACTTCCTTTCCGTCATTATCACAACGAGGGTAAAGAATGAAATCGTAAAGAAGGAACTCAACAAGAAATACTCCTACAAGCAAATCTTCAGAATGCTCTCAAAATACAAGAAAGTGAGAATCGATAAAGATGCTCCGTGGGAGGATGTCACCAAACTCAAGTACATTGAGGAACTTACCAAGGCTCTTGATGTATAGGGTTTAAAATACGGGATCCTTTAGTGCATTAAATATTGGGTGTCAAGTACTTACACCAAAAAGTCTCTCACGTATCCCCCAAATAATTCACACGCATTTACGTGAGAATTCCGTGAACTTAGCCATCGTCAACACCAATTCTTCTATATGGATGAGCTGCGAAAGAAATACAACCTACTTGTTGCACAAAACGAGATTCTTCGAAAGGAGAATGCGGAGTTGAGATCTCTTCTTTGTGCTCATGGCATTGAGTACAAGCCAAGGCCTACAAATATAATTGAGTACAAGCCAAAGCCTACAAATATAATTGAATACAAGCCAAGGTCTACAAATGTAATTGACTCCATATATTCGCCTATTTCTCTCCCGGTGATCAAACTTTCGCTTGACGAACGAGTCGCTCTATTCATGTCTTTATTCAAAGGTAGAAAAGATGTGTTTGCCCGAAGATGGTTCAGCAAGTCAACAGGGAAGGCAGGTTATCAGCCTGTATGTGTCAACGAATGGAGACGAGGAGTATGTGATAAGAAGAAGTTTAAGTGCGCCGAATGCCCCAACCGTGACTTCGCACCATTGACATCACAGGATGTCTATCGTCATTTGGAAGGAAAGGATGAAAACTGCTGTGACGTGGTCGGGCTTTATGCCATCATGCCTGACAATAATTGTTCGTTTCTATGTACGGACTTTGATGACAAGAGCTGTAAGCATGGCTACAAGGATGATGTTCTTGCTTTTGTGGGTGTATGTAGAGATTGGCAGATTCCATACGCAATTGAACGTTCCCGCTCTGGTAACGGTGCCCATGTCTGGATATTCTTTGAAGAACCACTCCCCGCATTCAAGGCAAGGCGATTGGGAAATGCAATACTTACAGAGGCGATGAATCGTGATGGACGAATGTCATTCCATTCATACGACCGCTTCTTTCCTAATCAAGACCGTATGCCAGAAGGGGGATTTGGCAATCTTGTCGCACTCCCTCTTCAAGGACAGGCTCGTAAGAACTTGAATACGGTGTTTGTTGATGATGATTTTCTTGCATACAAAGACCAATGGACCTTTCTTTATAATATTAAGAAATTAAGGGAGGATGATGTAGATAAACTACTGAGCTTGCATGTCAATGAGGAATTTGGTGCTCTATCTACATCAAGCGAGCGCAAACCATGGGTAACTCCTACACCACAAGACGTTACGAAAGCAGATTTCTATGCCACCATGGAGATAGTCAAGGCAGATAAGATTTACATGCCACTAAAATCTATTTCTGCAAAGGTCTTGAATCACCTGAAGCGCATAGCAGCATTCAAGAATCCGGAGTTCTACAGTAAACAGGCACTTAGGCTCTCAACATATTCTGTTCCACGTATCATCTCGTGTTTCGACATTACTGACGAATACCTTGCTATGCCTCGTGGATGTGAAGATGCTATCCTATCATTCTTAAACGACAACAATGTAAAGTATACTATTACAGACGAAACAAGTCACGGGAAAAAGATAACAGTAACATTTACAGGGAAGGAACGAGAAGAACAAACAGATGCCATCAACGCATTGCTTACATATAGCAATGGTGTTTTACATGCAACTACAGCTTTTGGAAAAACCGTTACGGCTGCTGCAATTATTGCACGCAAGAAAGTAAACACTCTCATTCTTGTTCACTCCAAGGCCTTGCTTACACAATGGCACGAACGTCTTACGGAGTTTCTTGACATCGACTTTAAGAAACCGGAAGAACCAAAGAAACGTGGTCGCAAGAAAGTATTCTCCCCGATAGGTTGCCTTGATTCTACGTGTAATTCCCTGCATGGTGTTATTGATATCGCTCTCATCCAATCTTGTTTGGATGAAAATGGAGTCAAACCATTTGTCCAGGACTATGGAATGGTCATCGTTGACGAATGTCATCATGTATCGTCTATTACATTTGAGCATGTATTGAAGAACATAAAGGCTCACACGGTGTATGGCTTGACAGCAACACCAATTCGTAAGGACGGACAACAGCCTATTATTTTCATGCAATGTGGTCCAATACGTTTCTCTGCAGACGCAAAGAGTCAGATAGCCAAGCAGTCCTTTGACAGGTATCTTATTCCAAGGTTCACATCATATCGGTCAATTACAGAAGACAGGCAGACCATTACCGCGATGTACCAATCGCTTTCTGAAGATCCTGTGCGAAATGACCTCATCGTGAAAGATATTTGTCAAGCAGTTGACTCCGGACGCACACCAATCATCCTTACAAACAGAACTTCGCACGTGACCTTATTGGCAGAGAAACTAAAGACTACCATCCAAAACGTGATTACCTTGACAGGTTCTGGCTCAACAAAAGATAAACGCGAAGCCCTGCAGCAATTACAGACAATCTCGCCATCGGAGCCTTTAGTAATAGTGGCTACAGGCAAATATGTTGGAGAAGGCTTTGACTATCCTCGTTTGGACACGCTATTTCTTGCATTGCCAATCTCATGGAAGGGGCTCGTCGCTCAGTATGCGGGACGACTGCATCGAGAGAATGAAGGGAAGAAAGATGTGCGCATCTATGACTATATAGACATCCACGAACCAGTTTGCGACAGTATGTACAGAAAACGGCTGAAAGGCTATGCATCAATAGGTTATAAGACCATTATCAAAGGATCACCGACACTATTTGACGATGTTAATGACATAGAGCTCTCCATAAACGAAGGACAGATATTCAATGGCAAGACATACTTCCAGCCATACAAAACAGACCTCGGAACAGCCAAGCACTCCATTGTGCTATCCTCTCCCAAATTGTATAACGCAGAGCGAAATAGCCTTGTGGAACATTTAATGGATTTGTCAAGTCAAGGAATTGAGATACTCATCCTCACCCAAGCTGCCAACGAACAAGCAGAATACCTGCAAAGAAAAGGATTATCCGTAAAGATTATCCCAACCTTGTCGCTATGCACTACTATTATAGACAAGTCTATAGTATGGTATGGAGCAATCAATGCGCTTGGCTATACTTCCGAAGAAGAAAATGTGATTAAAGTCACGGATAATAACTTGGCAGATGAATTGACGAATGCACTTCTTTCCTGCAATTCTGCGTAAACTATTTCAGTCAGGGGGGGATTCAAAGAAGACGGTGATTTTGTAAAGCATCGATAATCAGTATGCTTACAATTATCAAACGAAAATACCAATTACCCCCCTATGATGAAACCATGAAACACGGTGTATGAAAAGTGAACGGATATCCCCGTTTGGGGGGTGGATATCGTCCGTTTTCAGAAGGTTTGCATAAGTCAAAGCATTCATAAATCATCAAATTCTTTCCAAGGTCTGCAAAACTGGAAAGAATTTGATGCAAGGATTGCCCATAAGTTATATCATTGGGATAGCAAAGAGTCTAACCCTTCTCCTCTAATAAAGCTGAAGCATCTTTTTGCAGATACTCCAGGATGTTCTGTCCTTTCATTACTTCACATCCTTTGTGTGGGCTATACATTCCATTTTTAGAAGTTAACGCACCAAAGTTAGCATTTTATTTACATTACACTTGTCATATAGGCGGGCTTTTCCCAAACACTATTCACATCCGCGCTCTAACCCTTGTGCGTCACAATCTCATCTACATTTATGCGCATGACTGCCAACAGTTCCTTGAGGTGAACCAGAGACTCCACCCGCCCCTCGTAGCGATTCGCTCCCGTGCGAATCTTTATGCGATGCCGGATGGGGAAGTATTCAATCGAGAAACGGGTGTCTGCATTGTGCTCCACCTTATAAAAGGTCCAGTAACGCTCACTCCCCCACTTTCCGCTACCGTGGGCATGGAAAAGAAATCCGCGCTCCTCGCAGAAGCGCTCCAGTTCGTGGAGTTCGTTCATAACTAATTATTGCAAAGATATTCTATAATAGCCCTCGCTCCTTCCTCCGAAAGATGATGTCTGGAGTGGATGCGGTGGCAGTGGGATTTGGGATAGTGGCACATAAACGCGCTTACGTATTTATCGCCAAGCAGTTCATCGGCATCAGCAAAAAAGGCATGTACTAAAGATTTGTCTTCGGCAGCATGTTCTTCCGCCCACTTTTCAAAAGGTGCATAGGTCGCCACAAGTTCTGCGGGAGCACCGATAGCAGGAAGCACCTCGCTCGGCAACCAGCAGGGATTTATCAGTATGCGGGGCAACCCCTTCAGAGTTTGAGTAATAAAACCGCCCAACGAACTGCCCATAACGAGGTCAATATCGTGCTCACGAATGTATGCCAAAATCTCTTCACGCGCCTTAGCACAATCTGCCTGCGTATAGGTAAACGCCTCCACAGAATATCCCTTGGGCATCAAACGCTTCAACATGGTAACGGTAGAACCTGTGGCACTACCACCATAACCATAGATGTATAGTATTTTCATATAGGTGGTTATTTAAAATTGGAGGTTCCTCTTTACAGGATGCAATCTGTCAAGTCAAACCTTCTTGTTTATTCGTTCACGCTCATCAGTTTCACAGTCTCTCGTACCTAACCACTTCTGAACTATAGTTCGTTTTTCAAAATGGCCAAGGCACGTCCTCCACATCCTCATCCACCTCTATTTCTACTTCGTTAAAGCATTCAAGCAGTGCGTCGTAGAGCGTCATTAGCGCTGTGGCATTGGGTAACTCTACACGCATGACGACACATTCAGAATCCTCGGTATTAAGGCCAACGAGCAGTCCTAAGTGCAGGGCGTCGCCCGCAAGCACATTCATCACCATGCCAATGGGAATATTCAAGGCGCTTTCATCTGTAGTCTCAGCGCCTATGCGCTCAGCAATCGTCATTACCATCTTCACAATGGCTGTGCGTTGCGATTCAGCGCCACGGATATAAAGGTCGGATTTTACGAACATAGTTTTGAGGTTATAAGAAGAGGTTATAAGGTTTTAAGGCTATGCAGCGTGCAAGCAAGCGCTCGAGTCAAACCATCTCGTATACTTGTGTCTAATAACTTGTCTACTACAATATAGAAACAAAAAGGAAAAAGTTCAAAAAATGGGGCATCTTTTCAAATACCACAAAATAATGCCCGAGAAACTCCGTGTGGGGCTGTATGGTTATCAATACAGCGAAAACATCCGTTCGCTTTCGTTCTCCGTCATAATATATGAAATTCAAGTTACATATATAATATAGTCAATAGTTCGTTGAAAATTGGCTAATCACGCAGCGTCCGAGACGCCATAAAATAGGAGTTCTTTGAAATCGT
>NZ_JADYUH010000082.1 GCF_021531665.1 Prevotellamassilia timonensis | reverse complement strand
CTCAAATTTTTATTTCCCTTCCTCAAATTTTTATTTCCCTTCCTCAAATTTTAATTTCCCTTCCTCAAATTTTTATTTGCCTTCTTCAAATTTTTATTTGCCTTCCTCAAATTTTTCTTTCCCTTCCCCTAGTTTTTCCTAGCCTTCCCATAGTTTTTCCTAGCCTTCCCATAGTTTTTCTTAGCCTTCCCCTAGTTTTCCTTAGCCTTCCCCTAATTTTACTTAGGTGTGCTCCTAAGTTAAACTGCGCGCAGGTTTGTGTAGGGTTTGTGCGCCGTGTTGTGTAGGGTTTGTGCGCCGTGTTGTGTAGGGTTTGCACGCCGTTGCAATGTAGGGTTTGCGCGTCGTGTTGTGTAGGGTTTTGAACGCTTCAATGTATAGTTTGTGTATAGTTTGTGTATAGTTTGGAGCACAAACTATATATTACGTAATATTCAGATAATCAGAGAAATAAATAGCAGAATGTAGGGTTTGTGTATAGTTTGCAGAGTTTTTTTGTTTCCCCTTTTATTTACGTATAGTGCAGCCTGAAGCTGTGTCCCAATACAACGATTGCTGTCCGGTGGAAGTTTGGCTGAGACAAACAAAACTTTACCGGACAGCAATGGTTCTAAAAACTATTCTGCGGACAATGCGCAATTCGTGTTCTTTACTCGGTTACCCGCAAAATCCGCGAAATCCGTGAAATCCGCGAATCCGTGAAAACCGCGAATCCTCGAATCCGCGTTCAAGCGAGCTCACTCCTCGCCCATTTCTTCTTCTTCAAAGTCCAGTTGATACTGCACGATGAAGAGGAGGTCTTCGACGTTGAACTTGCCCATGCCTTCTTTTTCCGCACGTTTGGCAAGATGGGCAGCCACTTCTTCAAGATCAATTTCCACGTAATCGTCCTCGGAAGCAGCCTCATCCCACAAACCGCTCTCGGAATAGTACTCGGCAAGCACGTCAAGAAAATAGTAGAGGAGGTCGTCGGTAAACTTCTCCTGCAGCTCTTGCGAAAGATGGCAGCGGATGTACTCCACGGCACGCACATCGTCTTCCGCGTCCAACAAGAAATCTTCGTTAGCCATGTTTGCGGAGCATTTTAGGCGTTGAGGAGCGCTTCGATTTTTTCAACGAAAGTCTGTTTGGGAGCTGCACCCACACTTTTGTCCACGATTTGACCGTTCTTGAGGAAGAAAACGGAGGGCACGCTGCGGATGCCGAAGCGAGAGGTGAGTTCGACGTTGTCGTCCACGTCACATTTGCCAATGATGACGCGACCTTCATATTCTTCAGCAAGTTCTTCGATGATGGGCGCAATCTTCTTGCAGGGACCACACCAGGTGGCAGAGAAGTCAATGACGATGGGAAGACCGGCGGCTTCAATTTCAGCGATGTTGGCGTCAGTAATGATTTTTTCCATGTGTGATTTGTTAGTATTTTGTTGGAGTTAATAATTTGTTAATGAGTCTCTATGATGCTTTTTGGTAAAAAGTTTCTCTAAGTCGTAGCTTGACCGGGTCAGTTAATCTTATACTCAATTCCCTCATTCTCTTTGACGAAGTCGAGTACGTTTCGATTGATGTTCATTCGGCAGTTTCCGCTGCGCAGGAGGAGTCGTTTCTCGGAGTCCACGCCATTGACACAGAAATAGACTTCGGTGTTTCCGGGGTTTTCGAGGATGACCCCAATCAGGTCATTGACGATGGATTCTTCAACCGAGGCGAGGGTGAGGAAGAAGGTGATGGACTTGATTCGTTCCTCCTTGACGTCCGCCAGGAGTTCAATGCGTCCGAGGCGTAGGTCATATTCTCCCTCCTTGAATCGTCGTGGTTCCACGCGCGCACTGATGAAGAAGGTGTTTCCTTCGGTGAAGTAGCTTGCCTGTCGGAGCCACTCTTCGCCGAAGAGGGCAATTTCCCCCACCCCGCTGTAGTCCTCCATGCGCACGATGCCGTAGGGTTTTCCGCCTCCGGTGAAGCCGGTTCGCACGCCGGTGACGATGCCGCCAAAGGTGATGTCGCGGCGCGCCAATTTTTCCTTGTCCTCAAGTTCCACCATGCGAGTGGTGCAGAGGTGGTCAAGGACGATGCGATAGGCATCCAGCGGGTGACCGGAGATGTAGATGCCAATCAGTTCACGTTCCCGGTTCAGCCGTTCGAGGTCACTCCAGTGTGCCACGTTGGCAGACGGCTGGGGCTTGGCAATTTCCACCATCTCGGAAGGTCCGAAGAGCGAGTTGGCACAGAACGACTTGTCCATCTGATAGTTTGTACCGTAGCGCACGAGGGCATCGAGGAAGATTTCGCCTTTTTCGTCCGGCATGACATATTGTTCACGACTGATTTTCGAGAAGCAGTCAAAGGCACCGGCAATGGCGAGTCCTTCCAGATTCTTTCGGGTGCAGACCGAGAGGTTCACACGTTCGACGAGGTCATAGATGCTCTCATAAGGTCCGTGAGCGTCTCGTTCGCGGATGATTTCTTCGACGGCTGCTTCTCCGACACCTTTGATGGCAGCCATGCCGAAGCGGATGTCGCCGTTGTGAATGACGCTAAACTTCTTGTAGCTCTCATTGATGTCCGGTCCGAGGGTGTGGATGCCCATGGTTTTGCACTCATCCATGAGCTTCGCCACGGTGGAGATGTCCGAGATGCTTCGACTCATGACGCCCGCCATATACTGTGACGGATAGTTCGCTTTGAGATAGGCAGTCTGATAAGCCACCCAAGAGTAGCACGTGGCGTGGCTCTTGTTGAAGGCGTAGGAAGCGAAGGCACGCCAGTCCTCCCAAATTTTCTCCAAAATCTTCGGGTCGTGGCCGTTGGCTTTTCCGCCCTCGATGAATTTGGGGTACATGTGGTTCAGCTTCTCGATGAGTTTCTTGCCCATCGCCTTTCGGAGTGCGTCGCTCTCGCCGCGGGTGAAATTGGCGATTTCGCGGGAGAGGAGCATGACCTGCTCCTGATAGACCGTGATGCCGTAGGTGTCCTTCAGATATTTCTCCATGCACGGCAGGTCATAGACAATCGGCTCCTCCCCGTGCTTTCGGGCGATGAACTGCGGGATATACTGCATCGGTCCGGGACGGTAGAGCGCGTTCATGGCGATGAGGTCCTCGAAGGTCGTGGGTCGCAAGTCGCGGAGGTAGCGTTGCATGCCCGTTGATTCAAACTGGAAGGTTCCGATGGTTTTTCCTTCTTGATAGAGCGCGTAGGTGGCAGGGTCGTTGATGCTGATTTTGTCGATGTCAATCTCGATGCCGAGGGAGAGGCGTATGTTTTCGACCGCCTCTTTGATGATGGAGAGGGTTTTGAGCCCGAGGAAGTCCATCTTGATGAGACCGGTCTCTTCAATGACACGCCCTTCATATTGCGTGCAGTGGAGCATCTCTCCCGTTTCCTTGTCGTGGGCGATGGAGACAGGCACCCAGTCGCTGATGGGGTCGCGACAGATGATGAAGCCGCAGGCATGAACGCCCGTGTTTCGCACGTTTCCCTCGAGCATCTTGGCATAGCGAATCGTGTCATGAACCAGCGGGTCGGGTGAGGCTTCGGCTTCGCGCAGTTCGGGAATGGCAGCGATGGCATTGGGCAGGTTCAGTTTGGGCACTTTGCCGTCCTTGCCCTCGGGGAGTTTGTCGGGAATGAGTTTGCAGAGTTTCATCGTGTAGTCACGAGGAAGTTTCTGCACACGTGCCACATCTCGGAGGGCGAGTTTCGTCGCCATGGTGCCGTAGGTGATGATGTGTGCCACGTTGTCTTCGCCATATTTCTGCGTGACCCAGTTCAAGACGCGTCCGCGTCCGTCGTCGTCGAAATCGACGTCAATATCAGGGAGAGAGATACGGTCCGGATTCAAGAAACGCTCAAACAGGAGGTCATATTTAATAGGGTCTATCTGCGTGATGCCAAGACAGTATGCCACGGCACTTCCCGCTGCCGAGCCACGTCCCGGTCCGACACTGACGTCAAGTTCTTCGCGGGCGGCGCGGATGTAGTCCTGCACGATGAGGAAGTAGCCCGGGAAACCCATGGTCTTCATGATGTGGAGCTCAAAGTTGATGCGCTCCTTGGTCTCCTCGTTCAGCGGGTCTCCATAGCGCTGCTTCGCCCCTTCGTAGGCGAGTTTACCCAGATAGTCCGCTTCGAGTTTGATGCGGTAGAGTTTGTCGTAGCCGCCGAGTTTTTTGATTTTCGCCTCCCCCTCTTCTCGCGACATGACGACGTTGCCGTTCTCGTCTCGGGTGAATTCGTTGAAGAGGTCTTCTTCAGTGAGTCGTTGGCGATATTCTTCCTCTGTTCCGAAGTCCTCGGGGATGGCGAAGTTCGGCATGATGGGTGCGTGGTCGATGCTGTAGGTCGTGACCTTGTCGAGCACCTCACACGTGGTGGAAAGCGCTTCGGGCAGGTCGGAGAAGATGGCGTTCATTTCCGCCTTCGTCTTCATCCACTCCTGCTTGGTGTAGAGCATTCGGTTCGGGTCGTCCAGGTCGCAGCCGGTGCTGAGACAGATGAGCCGGTCGTGCGCCTCGGCGTTTTCTTCATCGACGAAGTGAACGTCGTTGGAGCATATATATTTTACACCATATTTATTAGCAATGCGCAACAACTCCTCGTTGACCTTGACCTGCATGGGATAGGTCTCACGGTTGGCGCGGATGGCGGGGTCGGTGACTTGGTGGCGTTGGAGTTCGATGTAGTAGTCATCCCCGAAGACACGTTTGAACCAGCACACCGCCTCCTCTGCGCCCTGCGTGTCGCCCTGCATGATTTTCTTCGGAATCTCGCCGCCGAGACAGGCGGAGCAGACGATGAGGTCTTCGTGGAAAAGTTCAAGGTCTTTGTGGTCGGTGCGGGGACGCATGTAGAATCCATCGACATAGGAACGAGAAACGAGTTTGACGAGGTTGTGATAGCCGTGCTCGTTCTTTGCCAAGACGATGAGGTGCCATCCGCTCTGGTCAATGCGTTCCTGCTTCAAGGCTTTGTCTCCGCGGCGTGCCACATACATCTCACAGCCGAAGATGGGTTTGAAATCAGCCTTGGGCTGTTGTTTCGCAATTTCTGCGCGACAGTCTTCGAGTGCTTCCTCCAAAGTTTTCCCTTCGGGCAAGGGTTCCGTTCCGGCTTGCCAAGCATCCATCTGCGCCTGTGCCGCTTTGATGGCACCGCGCGCCTTTCCTCTGACTTTTTCGGTGTAGTTGAAAAATTCTTTGATGCCCATCATGTTGCCATGATCGGTGATCGCCAAACCGCGCATTCCGTCGGCAATGGCTTTGTCCACCAGGCGAGGGATAGACGCCTGCCCGTCGAGGATGGAATACTGTGTGTGTACGTGAAGATGAACGAAATCTTGCATAACGGTGGCGAAGTTAGCAAAAAACGGAAAGTCTGACAAAGCATTTTTCTCACGGATGTGCCGTTTGTCACATTTTTCTCGCCGTCTCTGTTTTTCTCTTGATTTATTTTTGCAACCCCGCAAACAATGACTAAATTTGCGAGCAAATCTTTATACACCATATCTAATCACCATTAAAATCAAACAGACATGAGAGTAATCATTGAGCCTGACTACGACAAGCTCTCCCAATGGGCTGCCGACTATGTGGTTGACCGCATCAACAAAGCCAACCCCACCGCTGAGAAACCTTTTGTGCTGGGTCTCCCCACCGGCTCCTCCCCCATCGGAATGTATAAAGCACTGGTGAAAGCCAACCAGGAAGGACGCGTGAGCTTCAAGCACGTGCTCACTTTCAACATGGACGAATACGTGGGACTGCCCGAGTCTCACCCCGAAAGCTATCACTCCTTCATGGCGACCAACCTCTTCAACCACATTGACTGCCCGAAAGAGAACATCCACATCCTCAACGGAAACGCGGAAGACCTCGAAGCAGAATGTGCGCACTACGAACAAATGATTGAAGAAGCCGGAGGCATCGACCTCTTCATCGGTGGCATCGGTCCCGACGGACACATCGCCTTCAACGAACCGGGAAGTTCACTGACCAGCCGCACTCGACAGAAGACGCTGACCACAGACACACGCGTTGCCAACTCACGCTTCTTCGGAGGAAAACCCGAAAACGTGCCCGCCACCGCACTCACCGTCGGTGTCGGAACCGTGATGGCTGCACGCGAAGTTCTCATCCTCTGCAACGGACACAACAAAGCACGTGCACTCCAGGCTGCCATCGAAGGACCCGTCACGCAAATGTGGACCATCTCCGTGCTCCAAATGCACCAGCACGGCATCATCGTCTGCGACGAAGCCGCTTGCGAAAGCATCACACACGGAACCTACAAGTATTTCAAAGACATCGAGAAGGACAACCTCTGATTCCTTCCTGTTTCCCTAAAAACGCGGAGACGGTTGCATCGGCAGCCGTCTCCGCTTCGTTTTAATAAGTTTGTTTTCAACACGAATTGTCATGAATTATTCACGAATTATTTTTTGAAGACGAATCACACAAATCTGACGGATGATTTAAGTCCCTTCTTCTATACCTTCTATACCCTCCTCCCCTCACTCTCTCAAGCAACCGATGGGAACGACATAGATTCCGTCCTCCGGGCGACGATAGGCATAGTCTCCGGTGGCGGTCAGAATCATCTTAAACGAAGGCGACTTCATCCGAGTCGTGTCAATCTGCGCTGCCAACGCATTGAGGGACTTGGCGCCATCGTTTATTAACGACTCGCCACCAAGTTTAATCTCAATCAAACCATACTGACCATTGCGCAAATGCACAACGGCATCACACTCCAAACCGCTCTTGTCACGATAATGATAGACATTACCGTTCAATGCCTCTGCGAACACCCTCAAATCTCTCATGCACAAAGTTTCAAACAGAAGTCCCGTGGTGTTCAAATCATTCATCAAATCTGCGGGTCCCAACCCCAAAGCAGCCGTGGCGATGGAAGGGTCCACAAAATAACGTGTGTCTGCCGTGCGAATCGCGGTTTTGGAACGAAGGTTGGGATTCCAAGCCGGCATATCCTCCACCACGAATATTTTTCGCAATGAATCCAAATAGGAATTGATGGTGTTGGCATCCATGCTTTCGTTGTCATTGTTTTTCAAGTCATCGCGCAAAGTGGCAATGGAAGCCTGTGTGCCTTGATGCCGAGAATAGGCTCTCATCAAGCGCTGCACCCTCGCAGAGGTGCGCTTCACTCCATCAACCTTGCTGATGTCTTCCTTTGTCACGGCATCATAATAATCAAATGCCTGCTGCAAAGCAATCTCTTCATCCAGACCAACAGACATGGGCCAGCCTCCGCGGCATATCAAGAAAGCAAGGTCTCTCAAGTTTAGCTGATTCTTCTCCAAAATCTTCTCCGGCGCAGAAAACAAATGACCGAGACTGACCGTTCCATTTGACTCTCCCGATTCAAACAACGTCATCGGACGCATGATGACCCAGGCAAAACGCCCCACGCCGGAATGCTCTCGCTCTGCTTCCGCTTCCTTGTCGGGAACAGCAGAACCGGTCAGAATGAACTGCCCCATCTCTCCTCTTTGATCCACGGCGTATCTGACTGCATCCCACAGCTTGGGCACAGTCTGCCACTCGTCAATCAGCAAAGGCGTCGCACCGGACAAAGCCTCTTCCGAATCAATCTCCAAAAGTCTTTTGAAACTTTCCTTCACGTCCGCCCTCGCCAACATGATTTTTTCACGGGCAATTTGCTCCGCAGTGGTGGTCTTCCCGCACCACTTCGGTCCTTCAATCAAAACGGCACCTTTGGCTTGCAGACGCTTAGACAACAGAGCGTCTAAAATGCGAGATCTGTACTTTTTCATATTTCTTTGTTTTTCAAGCGCAAAGATACAAAAAAATCTCTATTCAGTAATTTGGCGCGATTTTATTCAGTAATTTGGCGCGATTTCATTCAGTAATTTGGCGCGGTTTCATTCAGTAATTTGGCGCGGTTTCATTCAGTAATTTGGCGCGGTTTTAT
>NZ_JADYUH010000081.1 GCF_021531665.1 Prevotellamassilia timonensis | reverse complement strand
CATGGCTTTTTTTGCCTGCAAAGTACGAAAGCGCGAAGAATTTGAACAAGACGGTTGATTTCGGATGGTTACATTGCCCCAAAAGACGGTGTGTCATAATAGCCAATCTGCTTCGTTGCTATCGGATTCGGGCTTGGTCATGTACTTCAGCAAAATTATTGCCAAAAAACCTCCCTGCCGTGAGTGGCGGGGAGGTTTGAAAGTGTGTTTCGCAGAAAGAACTGACGGAAAAGGAGGCTTACTCTCCCGCAGCCTGTGCGAGAAGTTCGGAGAGGGTGGGGTGGGCGTGAACCATCCGGCGAAGGTCAGAGAGGGTTCCGCCGTGGTGAATGTGGGCTGCGAGTTCATGGATGAGTTCGGAGGCTGCGTTGCCAATGATGTGACCGCCGAGAAGACGACCATCGGGCGTGCATACAATCTTCACCAAACCATCCGGCGTGGCATCACAAGAAAGGGCGCGACCGTTGCTGCGATAGTGTGACTTGCGAACAATAACTTCGCCGTGAATCTCTTTCGCCTTTGCTTCGGTGAGACCGACGGTGGCACATTCCGGCACGGTGAAGACGGCTGCGGGAATGTGTTCCAGGTTGGGAGCCAGTTCCGGTTTTCCAAGAATGTGAGCGAGCGCGGTGAAACTCTGTGCCGTGGCAGCATGGGCGAGGGGACAGAGGCCATTGACGTCGCCGACGGCATAGACGCCGGGGACGGAGGTCTGCATGTGTTCATCGACGGTGATGCCTCGCGGCGTGTGGGCAATGCCTGCTCCCTCCAAGTTGAGGTCTTGGAAGCGCGGGCTGCGACCGACAGCCATGAGCACCGTGTCGGCGATGATTTCGGAGATGCTTCCTTTGCGCTCAAAACTGACGTGGAGTTCTCCGTTACGTGTGCTGTCAGCATGGATGGCTGTGACGGGAGAGCCGGTGTGAACGGTGATGCCGCGTTTCTTGAGAGCAGTGCGGAGTCGGCGGGCGATGTCACCGTCAAAAGCGGGAAGAATTTCGGGTGCAAATTCCACCACCGTGACTTCACTGCCGAAACTGCGGAAGACGGAAGCAAATTCAAGTCCCACCACTCCGCCGCCGATGACGCAGAGCCGTTCGGGCACATGGTCCAAACTAAGCATTTCTTCTGAGGTGAGCACGCCTTCCGTGTGAGCGCCGGGCACGGGAAGGAAACGAGGTTCGGAGCCGGTGGCGATGAGAATGGCATCAGCGGTGAGCGTTTCTTCGCCGACTTTCATGCTGTGCGGGTCGCCGCTGACAAACGAGGCGCGTCCGGGGTGGAACGTGATGCCTGGTGTGCGAAGCAACGAGGTGACGCCATCACGGAGGCGACCGATGACTTCTTCTTTGCGACGGAGCGCATCGGCGTGACGGTCAGCCAGTTCTTCAGGGTCAAGAGCACCTTCAGCAGAGAGAATGTCCGCCACGGCGGCGCTGTGACACAGGCATTTCGTCGGGATGCAACCTTCGTTGAGACAGGTTCCGCCGACGTGTTCGGGACTGTCAATGACGTGCACTTCCAGTCCTTGCCGGGCGGCTTGCACGGCGCACTCATAGCCTCCGGGGCCTGCGCCGATAATGATAAGTTTTTGCATATATAGAATGTATGCTTATGATGTGATGAGGGAAAAATGGAGACAACCGAGGGCAAAAAGAGCAGTCCTCGGTTGTCTTTGGAAAATGACTCAGTTCACTTCGGGAGTGTAGGTGAAGCGTGCATCTTTGACCGCTTTGACATCGTCAAGTCTGCGCACGGGAGTTGATTGCGGAGCGGTGCGAAGCAGATGGGGAGTTTCGCGTGCTTCGAGGGCAATTTTCTTGAGCACGTCAATGAATTTGTCAAGCGTCTCCTTGCTTTCGCTCTCGGTCGGTTCAATCATCATGGACTCGTGGAAGAGCAGCGGGAAGTAGATGGTCGGCGCGTGGAAGCCATAGTCCAACAATCTCTTTGCCACCTCGAGTGTGGTGATGTGAGAAGCGTCGGAGTGGCTGCCGCCATATTCGGCACGCATGCCGTCAAAGACAAATTCGTGTTTGCAGATGCCCTCGATGGGGAGAGCATAGTAGTCTCGCAGATTCTCTTTGACATAGTTCGCGTTGAGCACAGAAATCTTGGCGGCGAGGGGCAGGTTCTCGCGTCCCATGGCAAGAATCCAAGCCAGTGCTCTGACGAGAATGCCGAAGTTGCCGAGGTTGGAACTGACGCTGCCGAGCGAGTCGGGTTTTGAGGTGCGGCGATAGAGACCGGTTGCGGGGTCTTTTTCCACCACGGGACCGGGGAGGAAGGCTTCCAATCCGCTGCGCACACCCACCGGACCGCTGCCGGGACCGCCACCGCCGTGAGGCGTGCTGAAGGTCTTGTGGAGATTGATGTGCATGACGTCAAATCCCATGTCGCCGGGGCGGCAGACACCGAGCATCGGATTGAGGTTCGCTCCGTCATAGTACATCAAACCGCCGCAGTCATGCACCAGTTTGGCAATTTCCGGAATGCGCGTTTCAAAGATGCCGAGCGTGTTGGGGTTCGTCATCATCATGCCGGCGATGTCATCTCCGAGGAGCGGTTTGAGTGCTTCCACATCGACCGTTCCTTCCGGCGTGCTGCTCACCTGCACCACTTGAAAACCGCAGACGGCGGCAGAAGCGGGGTTTGTTCCGTGGGCAGAGTCGGGGACGATGATTTTCGTTCGTTTGGCATCGCCGCGGTGACGGTGATAGGAACTAATGACCATGAGTCCGGTGAGTTCGCCGTGCGCTCCGGCGTAGGGGTTGAGCGTGAAGCGACTCATGCCTCCGATTTCGGCGAGGGCAGATTGGAGTGTGTCGTAGAGTTCCAAAGCCCCTTGCACGTCGGCGTCGTCGGCATCGGGATGCAGTTCGGTGAAGCCCGGGAGCGCCGCCAGTTCCTCGTTGATTTTGGGATTATATTTCATCGTGCAACTTCCGAGGGGATAGAATCCGGTGTCGATGCCGAAGTTGTTGCCTGACATGTTGGTGTAGTGGCGTGCCACGGTGAGTTCATCTGCTTCGGGCAGCGTGTCCAGTCCGCCTTGTCTGCGTAGAGTTTCGGGCAGTTCCTCGGTGGCATGGGCAACTTTCCATTTGTTTTCGGGAAGAGAGTATCCTTTTCTTCCGGGGTGGGAAAGTTCAAATATGAGGGGGGAATATAATGTTTGATTCATAGTGGTTCAAAGTTAGAAGTCAGACAAGTGCGGCGAAGGCGTCAATCTCTTCCTGTGTGCGCTGCTCGGTGGCGGCGAAGAGGAGGCAGTTGGGCATGCCGTCCAGCGTGACGCCGCCCAGCCATCCGCTTTCTGCCCAGCGGCGGCGGAGCGTTTCGAGCGATTCGCTGCCGACATATCGTAGTGCAAATTCGTTGAGGAAAGGTTTGCCGGGGAAAACTTCTTCAAACTTTCCTGTAGCGAGCAAGGCTTCGCGGAGCGCACGGGCAGCGCCGGCGGATTGTTCGTTCACTTCGACCAGTCCTTGGCGTCCCATGATGGAAAGATAGATGGCGACGTAGAGACACATGATTCCCTGTGCGGTGCAGATGTTGGAGGTGGCTTTTTCGCGGCGGATGTGTTGCTCACGAGCCTGCATGGTGAGGACGAAGGCACGTTTGCCATCGGCATCAACCGTTTCTCCGACAAGACGTCCCGGCATTTTGCGGACGAGGGCAGATTTGACGCAGAGATAGCCGATGTGGGGACCGCCGAAGTTCATCGGGATGCCGAGACTTTGGGCGTCGCCGCAGGCAATATCGGCTCCCCATTCGCCCGGGCTGCGAAGCACGGCGAGGGTGGAGGCGATGGAATTGATGACGAGCAGTGCTTTCGCAGCGTGAACCTCGTCGGCAAGACCGGTGAAGTCTTCAATGATGCCGTAGTGGTTGGGCTGAGCCACCATGACGCCAGCCACGTCGCCCGCTGCCAATTCGCGAGTGATGGCTTCGCGGTCGGTGACTCCGTCAGCGGCGGGAATCTCCACGAGTTCCACGCCGTGGAATTTCGCGTAGGTTCTCACCACGTTCAGCACACGGGGATTGAAGGTCGCGGAGATGAGCACCTTGTTGCGCTTCTTGGCGGCAGCGACACACATCAGCATTGCCTCGGCGGTGGCGGTGGAGCCGTCATACATGGAAGCGTTGGAGATGTCCATGCCGGTGAGGTCAGCCATCATCGTCTGATATTCAAAGATATATTGCAGCGTTCCTTGTGATATTTCTGCCTGATAGGGGGTGTAGGACGTGGAAAACTCACTGCGCGAGGTGATGTAGGGAATCATGGAGGGCACGTAGTGGTCATAGACGCCGGCACCGGCAAAGGGCACGAGTTTGCGGTTTTTGTCAGCCATGGCGCGAATGATGCGGCGCACCTCGATTTCGCTTTTGGACTGCGGGATGTCAAGTTCGCGGTGGAGTTTGAGTTCTTCGGGCACCTCGGCATAGAGGTCTTCGAGACTCGAAACGCCGATGACATCGAGCATGGCACGGATGTCGTCGGGAGTGTGGGGAATATATTTCATGGTAAGGTTCCGTTTGATTGTCGTTTCTTCTGCTTGGTTGGCAGAGCGTTCTGACGTGTTTTTCGGAAAGGGAAAGAGGCGACAGACCGTGCGAAGTTTGACGGTTGCCGCCTCTGTGAGGTCTTTGTTTTTTTATTGGATGGCTTTGCGATAGGCTTCGGCATCCATGAGGTTGTCAAGTTCGGAGGGGTCGGAGAGTTTCACCTTGATAATCCAGTTGGCGAAGGCATCTTGATTGACCAGTTCAGAGTTGTCCTCGAGTGCTTCGTTGACTTCCACGATTTCACCGCTGACGGGAGAAACGAGGTCGCCGGCTGCTTTGACGCTTTCGACTGCGCCGAACTCTTCTCCGGCAGTGACTTCGTCGCCTTCGGAGGGCATGTCCACATACACGATGTTGCCAAGTTGCTCTTGAGCGTAGTCAGTGATTCCAACGTAGGCGAACTCGCCTTCCACTTTCACATATTCGTGACTCTCGCTGTAGAAGAGTCCGTCAATTACTTTTGCCATGATGTTTGTTTATTGTTTGAAGGTTAATGTTTTATATGATTTACTTCTTGTAATGCTTTTGGTAGAATCGTTTCTTGACCACGGTTCCGGGTTGCACCTTTCGGTGGATTTTGATTCCGACAGCCGTGCCGAGAGCGGCGTGTGCGGCATCCACGAGTGCCATGCAAACGCTTTTTCCGGTGGAGATGGAACAGTAGCCCGTGGTGACTTCGCCGATGGTGTTTCCCTCAGCGTCCACAACTTCATAGCCGTGGCGAGGAATGGCGCGCGCTTCGAGTTCGATGCCGATGAGTTTGCGGCTGACGCCGTTTGCTTTTTGTGCTGCCACGGCTTCTTTTCCGATGAAGTCGGCTTTGTCGAGTTTCACGAACATGCCGAGTCCCGCCATGATGGGGCTGATTTCCTCGGAGAGTTCGTCGCCGTAGAGTGGGAGACCCACCTCGAAGCGGAGCGTGTCGCGGCAGCCGAGTCCGCAGGCTTTGGCGCGACCGCTTTCTTGGAGTTTGTCCCAGGCGGCACAGATGTAGGCATGGCTGCCATAGATTTCAAAGCCATCTTCTCCAGTGTAGCCCGTGCGGCTGACGATGAGCGTCTCTTCGGGCAATGCGATGGTCTTGAATGTGTAGAATTCCAATTCTTTGCATGCCAAGCCGAGCACTTCTTCGACCACGGCTTCTGCTTCGGGACCCTGCACGGCGATTTGACCATAAATGTCGCTCTGATTCTCGGTGACGACTTCGGGGAACTGAGTTGCCTGCTCCGTGATCCAAGCATAGTCTTTGTCAATGTTGGCAGCGTTGATGACGAGGAAGAAGCATTCGTCGCCCATCTTATAGACGAGCAGGTCATCGACCGTGCCGCCGCTGGGGCGCAGCATCATGCCGTAGAAGATTTTCCCGACGGGAGCACCTGCCACATCGTTCGTGAAGATGTGCTGCACGAAGGCTTCCGCCTGTTTTCCGGTGACGAGCACTTCGCCCATGTGGCTCACGTCAAACACACCGCAGGCGTTGCGCACTGCTTGGTGTTCGTCGGTGATGTTGGTGTACTGAATGGGCATTTCAAAACCGCCGAAGGGCACCATCTTTGCGCCCATGGCAACGTGACGGTCATAAAGACAAGTTCTTTTTTCAGACATGGATGGGTATGAGATTTGAAGGTTTGTGTGCTATATATAATAAGGAGTGTCGGCTATAGAATAAGGAGTGTCGGCTATGTAATAAGGAGTATCGGCTATAGAATAAGGGGTGTCTTCAAGGAAAGCAAGGGGATTTCGTGGTCAGACTTCCAGCAACTTCAGCAAGTCCACTTCGGAAAGATTGCGGATGGAGCGTTGGGGCTGGTTTGCTTTCACTGATTCTGCGAGAGAATCCTTCGTGAAAGCCTTGCCGACAAATGCAGAGCGGAAAGTCTCGGCGGCGTTGGCAAGTTCGAAAAAGTCGCCTGTGAGGCGAACGTCTTCCACGACACTTCCACGAAGACGGAAGTGCAGAGCGAGTGTGCCACACCCCTCAATACGTCCTTCAAAGGCAGCGTCGCTGTGGGCGGAGGAGCCGAAAAGGTAGTCGGAATCGTGATAGGGCTTCTCAATTTCTTCAATTTCCTTCACATCGTCGTCGCCAAGTTGGATGGAGCGGTCGCACAGCAGGTCGACGAGGCGGCGGCGCAGTTCGTCCACACCGAAGGGAAGAAAATCTTTCAGCAGCGAGACGCGACTTCTGACACTTTTCACACCCTTTGATTCCAGTTTTGACGTGTCGGGATGAAGTGCGCCCTGCATCAGACGGGCGTTGGTGTCATAGAGCATCGTGCCGTGCACAATGTTGCGGTCGGTCAAATGATAGAAAGCATTTCCGCAGACCTTCCCTCCGCCGCTCAGAACGATGTCGTTGCGCCCCGAGACACCGGCGGGTACACTCAACGCGGTGAGAGCGGCAGCCACGGTCTGCGCATAGTCCGCAAAAAGGGGCTCCACCGCGCCTTCGCCGGTGATGAGACTCCACATGATGTTTCGTTGATCTGCAAAGATGGCACCGCCACCGCTTTTGCGACGAACGATGTCAATCCCCTCGCGGCGGCAGAAATCCAAGTCAATTTCAGCGTGAGCCACTTGATTGCGCCCCATGACGACGGTCGGGTTGAGTTGCCAAGAGAAAAGATAGTTGTCTTCGGGAAGCGCACGAGCGATGTACTCTTCCGCTGCTAAATAGAACGTAGCACTGCGCCCTTCCGTGTAGTCCGGAAGATGCACATAGCAAGCCGGGAAACGAGAACTACTTGACATTTGTCAAACAGAAAGAATGATTAAAGGGGTGTGCTCTAAATCAGGTTGAGTGGATGATTGATTTATTAGAGATGAACTTTAGTCAGTGGAGGAAGAAGCATAGCAGCCTATGTGACTGACGAAACTTACAAAAGGGCGCGCAAAGAAGCAAAAAACAACCAAAAAGGAAGCACTTTCCTTTGAACGCTCCTTATTCCGTAATCTATAGAACACCCCTAAAAATGAAGTTTTCAAAAGACTTCCGCGCAAAAGTAATAAAACAAAATTTCTTCTCTTCATTTGCCTCCTGTTTTTTTCAAAAAATCCTCTTCCCAAATGATTCTCCCCATTTCTTCTCGAAAAACTTTACCCGCTCATGCAAGCGTCCGTCCACGCATTTCTTCATGAAGCATCCTGAAAACATGAAACACGAATTCAACGTGAGAGCGTGTTTGAAAAACTTCACAAAACCTACATTTTGTTTTTGAACACGAATCTCGTGAATGGAATTTAGAACGCGAATGGAGCGAACGGAATTTAGAACGCGAAGGGAGCGAATGGAGCGAACGGAGCGAATGGAGCGAACGGAGCGAATGGAGCGAATCGTACGTAACGTTTGTAACGAACGAAACGAACGTTACAAACGTAACGATCGTAAAACAAGAAATGGGAATAGGAGGTGACGCAACTCGTCACTCCTGCAAGCCACTCCAAAAATCCAACAATTTTGAGTCAATTTTCAGCGATTCGACATTAACATTTTTAACTTATCGGAACACTTTCCGTCTCCCAATTTTGCCTTCTCGGCGTGCAGTTTTTCTTTGCCTTCCCCTAATTAAAATTAGAAGAAGGCAAATTTTACTTAGATGCGCTCCTAATTTTACCCAGGTGCGCTCCTAAATCCCCGATTTTAAAGGGAAAGTGACGAAAAAAGGGGGGAGCCGAGGCTCCTCCCATATCTC
>NZ_JADYUH010000080.1 GCF_021531665.1 Prevotellamassilia timonensis | reverse complement strand
TACTTACCCAATTCAAACTGAATCGGGTAAGGGAGCTTTTGTCGCTATTTTATTCTTAAATGAAAGAGCCGTGATTGCCAAGTGATGAAAGATGCCGAAAGGTTAATTCCGCAGGAGACGAAGAGCCCGACTTTTCAACTGTCTGCCGGAACAGCCACACCATAAAAGCCGTTCTTTTAGCGGGTAATTGTGGGAATTTGGATAATTTTGCGCACCGAGGGGAAGCCGCTGCCGGTGCAACGGAAAGCCACAAAGAATTCACGCCGGCAGTCTTTGACTTCGCCCACTGCTAAGCTCACGACAGAAACAAGACACGACATCTTCTCCTTTCAGCACCATGAACGAACTTAAAACCTTGACCGCCGATTTCATCCGCCTTTTGGGATTCCCCGACTCTGTCAACAACCAACTGACGTTCTTTCTGCTCTGCGGACTGACAGCGGCACTGACCGGACTGCTCAGCTATCTGCTTCGAACCTTCTTCACCCCGTTCTGCTCGCGCTGGACGAAGAAAACCAACGTGGTCTGGGATGACTATCTGCTCAACCCGCCCGTGCTCAACGCCACTTGGCATCTGTTGGGCGCTTTGGTTTTCTTCCACCTCCTGCCCTACTGCTACACGCTGCCGGAGTCCGCATGGTATGTCTTCGTCGAACAAGCCACCAAAATCTTCATCACGCTCTGTGCCACACACATCGTTACGGCCTTCTTGACGAATCTGGCAAACTACACCACCGAACAGGAAGCCACACAAAAACACGCTCTGGTTGGAATCACGCAGTTCTTGAAACTGCTCACCTATTGCATCTGCGGCATCATCATCATTTCCTTCATCTTCGGACGCAACCCCATCAGCATCATCGCCGGACTCGGAGCCGCCGCCACCGTCTTGATGCTGGTTTTCAAAGACACCATCCTCGGACTTGTCGCGGGCATTCAACTCTCTGCCAACCGAATGATGAAACCTGGAGACTGGGTGACCATTGAGAAACTACACGTGAACGGCATCGTCGAACAAATGTCGCTCACCACCGTCAAAATCCGAAACTTCGACAACACCATCTCCACCGTGCCGCCCTACACACTCGTCAGTGACGTCTTCCACAACTGGACGGGAATGTATGAAAGCGGCTCCCGCAGTGTGAAACGTGCACTCTTTCTCGACAGTCGAACCATCCACTTCCTTGAAAAAGAAAACGTGGAGACACTTGTGAAAAAGAATCTCGTCCTGCCGGAAGACTGCCGGGAAGCCACAGGGGAAAACGACAAACCAACTCCCGAGCCGGTCAATCTCGCTCTCTTTCGCGCCTACGCCACCCGCTATCTCGCCACCCTCTCCGTCGTGGACACCGACACTTGGGTCTTGGTGCGCCAACTGGAGTCCACACCCCAAGGACTGCCCCTGGAGTTTTGGTTCTATCTCAAAGAAACGGACTTCGTGCGCTACGAAAACATCGCTTCCCAAATCTTTGAACACTTCATTGCCGTGCTCCCTCACTTCGGTCTCCGCCTCTTCCAAGCACCCACCGGCGATGATTTAAGGGCTGTGCTATAAATTATGGAACAAGTAGTGAGTTGTGGTTTGAACACATTTTCTGATTCCTATGCAAAAACATCTTCTCCTCTCTCTCTTCCTTCTCCTCAGCGAATCTGCCTCCGCCCAGATGGTGGGCACGATGCAAGAACTCTCCGCTGAACGCCAAGCCGTTGCCACCCACATCGTCTTGGAGGGCAAGGCTCTCTCCACCGCCGGCAACTCCGACTTTCGCCGCCTGCGCGACTGCTGTCCCCGTCTGGAAACGATAGACCTGCGACGCAGCCTCTGTCGCGAGATTCCCTCCAACGCCCTTTTCGCCTGCCACCGTCTGAAGGCACTGACCCTGTCGGACAGTGTTCGTCTCATCGGTCCCCGAGCCTGCTATGCCTGCGACGGTCTGACGGAACTCGTTCTACCGCCCACATTGGAAGAAGTGGGCGATGAGGCTTTTGCCGCTTGCCGAAGGCTGCGCCTCCTCATCGTGCAGGGAACGCCCCACTTGGGAGACCTGTCATTTGCGGGGCTTGACAGTCTGCGAGAAATACGCCTCAGTTCTCCCACTCCGCCGCCCGCCGAAGCCACTGCCTTTTGGGGGCTGCGCGGAAAAGGCGTCAAACTCTCCGTGCCACGTGGCAGTGAGAAAGCCTATCGTACCGCACCGGGTTGGAGCTTACTTTTTGAGAAGAAAGTGGCGGCACAACCTGCCGCTCTCCCCAATCTGATTCCCGTTCCGACAAGCGTGCTGCCACAGGAAGGTTGTCTGAATCTGAAGGAACTGGGCGGCGTGGAGGCAAACCCCGAACTGGCGAACGAAGCGGACCATGCACTCCGCATCCTTTCCGAACGCACCAACTTCTGTCCCAAACGCGGAAAGGCACGTTTGAAACTCCAACTCGACACCACACTGAACAGCCGTACGGACGAGGCTTACCGTCTGGAGGTCACCCCTTCGGGCATCCTCATCACGGGTGTTTCGCCCCGCGCCGTCTTTTGGGGGCTCATGACGCTATCTCAGTTGCTGGAGACTCCCGATGCGGAAGCCCGCTGCTCCACTCTGCCCGCACTCATCGTGGAAGATGAGCCCCGCACTGCCCTGCGGGAACTGATGGTGGACCCTGCACGCATCTTCATCCCGCTGAAAGAACTGAAGCCGTTCGTGGTTGAAATGGCGCGCTTCAAGTTCAACGCCCTCCACCTACATCTCGTGGACGACCAAGCCTGGCGCATGGAAATCAAAACCTATCCGCTGCTGACGGAACTGGGCAGCCACCGCGTGGGCATGGACGACATGCCGCTGGAGATTTCGGGCTACTACACACAAGAGGAAATGCGGGACTTTGTCGCCTTCGCAGCCCGCCACCACGTGGAGGTCATTCCCGAAATAGAAATGCCGGGGCACGAAATCGCAGCGATTCACTGCTATCCGCAACTGACCTGCGGCGCACGCAAAGTGCCGATTCGCCTCACGTGTGGCGTCTCAAACGAACTGCTCTGCCCCAGCGAGGAGTTTGTCTATGAGTTCTTGGGCAACGTCTTCCGCGAACTGAGCGAAGTTTTTCCTTCGCGCTATGTGCACCTCGGCGGCGACGAAGCGGGTAACCCGCCCTTGAACTGCTGGACACACTGTGAGAAATGCGACTCACTGCGCCGCAAGTTGGGCATCACCGCCACCGACGGAAGCGAAAACTGGCGCTTGCAAAAACATCTCTTTGATCGAGTCATCGACACACTCCGCACACGCCACGGGAAAACTCCGATGTTTTGGTATGAGACGGACTTCCGAGAGATTCCCGAGGGCTGCGTCACCTTTGCCTGGCGTCACGGTTTGACCGCCGCTGCCATCCGAGCAGCACAAGAGAACGGCAGGAAAATCATGCTTTGCCCCGGCGAGCACTGCTATCTGGATTATCCCGCCGCACCGGGCGACATGCCGGAGGTGAACTGGGGAATGCCCGTCACCTCGCTGGAGCAGACCTATCGCCTTGACCCTGCGTGGGGCTTCGGAGAGGATTTTGAAAAGCACAACCTGATGGGAGTGGCGGGCACACTTTGGAGCGAATGCATTTCCTCGCCCGAACGCCTATATTATATGGCATACCCTCGTGCCATGGCTCTCGCCGAAGCAGGCTGGAGCATTCCCGCCAATCGAAGTTGGGAAAGTTTCCGCGAACGTGTCAGACACCAAATGCGACAGCACCGTCTCCGCCGATTCTGAAACCCTCGAGAAACAATATACCACGGTTGCGGTATTGCGTGCGCCCTCCGATACCCCTACCTTTGCATCGTCAAAAACCAGAAAACGAACCACACAAAAACAAACCAAAAAACATAGCACCATGAGCAAAATCTATCAAAGTCTGACAGAACTGGTGGGCAACACGCCGTTGCTCGAAATCAAAAACATTGAAGCACATCTCGGACTCAAGGCACGTGTCTTGGTGAAACTCGAACTCTTCAACCCCGGCGGCAGCGTGAAGGACCGCGTTGGTCTCGCCATGATTCGTCAGGCTGAAGCAGATGGAATCCTGCGCCCCGGCGGCGTCATCATTGAACCGACCAGTGGCAACACCGGCATCGGTCTGGCATGGGTTGCCGCCGTCAAAGGCTATCGCATCATCCTCACCATGCCCGAAACAATGAGCCTTGAGCGCCGCAATCTCTTGAAAGCGTTAGGGGCAGAACTCGTGCTCACCCCCGGAAGCGAAGGAATGAAAGGTGCCATTGCCAAAGCCAAAGAACTGCAACAGGAAATCTCAGGCTCCTTCATCCCACAACAATTTGAGAACCCTGCCAACCCTGCCATCCACACCGCCACCACCGGCGAAGAGATTTGGCGCGACACGGACGGCGAAGTGGATGTCTTCGTCGCAGGCGTCGGCACCGGCGGCACCGTGAGCGGAGTGGGAAAGGCGCTCAAACAACACAAACCCTCTGTGCGCGTCGTGGCAGTGGAACCTGCCTCCTCCGCCGTGTTGGAAGGTCAGCCCTCCGGACCTCACAAGATTCAAGGCATTGGTGCCGGTTTTGTGCCCGCCAACTTCAACCGTGAGACGGTGGACACCATCCTTCCCATCGAGGACAACCAAGCCATCGCCGCCTCCCGCCTCTTGGCACAGAAAGAAGGACTGCTCGTCGGCATCTCCTCCGGCGCTGCTCTCCATGGCGCACTTGAACTGGCAAAGAAGGAAGAGAACGCAGGAAAAACCATTGTGGCACTGCTCCCCGACACCGGTGAACGCTATCTCTCCACCGTGCTCTACGCCTTTGAAGACTATCCGCTTTGATGACAATAACCCACACGAACGGTGTGACGCAGGTAACTCTCCTTGCCTGTGCTCACACCGTCTTTTGTTGAAGCACTTCTCATGCCCCTCCCTCCTTCCTCCCGTCCCATCATTTTGTGCGACAATCAACCGCTCACTCGCGATGCCGTAGCCTCCTATCTCTCTGACCACCTCATCTTTCTCGCATCAGAGAAAGGTCGGCTGGTGACTCTGCTGGGCAGGCATCCGGAAAGTGTGGTCGTGGTGGACTATGCTCTTTTTGACTTCAGCGGTCCGGAAAACGTGTTGATATTGCTGCGCCGTTTTCCGCAGTCCTCATGGATTTTTCTTTCGTCAGACTTCCGCGAACCTTTTCTTCGTTTGCTGGGCACGGAGGTGCAAGCAAGTTTCCTGACGAAAAATTGCTCACGCCAAGAAGTGCTGGAAGCGGTTCACGCAGCAGAAAAGAGAGAGCAACATGTTTGCGATTCCGTTGCCGAACAGTTGCGCACCGGTTTTTCATCCACGGCGGCAGACAAACTGACCGTCTCTGAGACAGAGGTGCTTTCCTTGTTGGCACAAGGACTTTCTTCTCGTGAAATTGCCGAAAATCGCCACACGAGCATCCACACCGTCGTCACGCAGAAGAAAAACATCTTCCGCAAACTAGGTGTCAGCACCGCCTTTGAAGCCACCCGCCATGCCCTCCGTGCCGGACTGGTCAATCCCGTCGAATATTACATTTAAAGAAAGAAAAAGCGGAAGGAGGAGAATGGAGCAGAAGGTTTTCTCCGGCAGGACAGCGATAAGTAATATGAAAATAATAAGTTGCGTCAGATTTGAATGACATTTTCGAGGTCAGATTTTCACCCGAAGAAGGAGCATAGCCGCTGCTATGTGACTGATGAGGGAGGAAATATGGACCGAAAAGATTTTCAAAGATGATGCAGGTTATTTTTTGAGGATTACTAAAAGCAGAGCATCCCCCTTAAAAGTTGGGATTGCAATGATGAAACCGTGCCGTTCATGTGGTTGCATGAACGGCACGGTTGAGTTTGTGACTTTAGGGGTGTCCTAATAGAACATATTGCTGTCCGGTAAAAGCATCGGATGGATAGACTCCATTGATGTTTTCGCGGGAAAAGCACCCTCTAAAGTTTTCCGACGCTGTTTGACAGTCATTCGACGGTCATTTGACATTGTGTCGGAGAGTCGTTGAATAAGTGTCAAATAGGTGTCAAGTCAAGACACGTTTCTTCTCAGTGTCCGAATCCGCCGGGGAGAATTTTCTGGAAGAAGTCGTTGCCTTTGTCGTCCACAAGGATGAAGGCGGGGAAGTCCACGACTTCGATTTTCCAAACGGCTTCCATGCCCAGTTCGGGGTATTCCACGCATTCGATGCTCTTGATGCTCTGTTGGGAGAGGATGGCTGCGGGACCGCCGATGGAGCCGAGATAGAAACCGCCGTGTTTCTTGCAGGCGTCGGTCACCTGTTGCGTGCGGTTGCCCTTGGCAATCATCACCATGGAGCCGCCGTGACTTTGGAAGAGATCCACGTAGGGGTCCATGCGGTTGGCAGTGGTGGGACCCATGGAGCCGCACGGCATGCCGGCAGGTGTTTTGGCGGGTCCGGCATAGAGCACGGGATGATTCTTGATGTAGTCGGGCAGGTCTTCGCCGCGGTCGAGGCGTTCTTTGAGTTTGGCGTGAGCGATGTCACGTGCCACGATGATGGTACCGTTGAGGCTGACGCGTGTGGCGACGGGGTGTTTGGAAAGTTCTTTGCAGATTTCGCTCATGGGGAGGTTGAGGTCAATCTTCACGGCGTTTCCTTCGCCTGCCTGACGGAGTTCTTCGGGGATGAGGGAGGCGGGGTTGTCGTCCATTTTCTCAATCCACACACCGTCCTTGTTGATTTTGCACTTGATGTTTCTGTCAGCCGAGCAACTCACTCCGAGGCCGACGGGGCAACTTGCGCCGTGGCGGGGAAGACGGATGACGCGGATGTCGTGGGCAAAGGCTTTGCCGCCGAACTGTGCGCCCAGTCCAATTTTGTATGCCTCTTTGAGTAGTTCTTTTTCGAGTTCGATGTCGCGGAAGGCGCGTCCTGTTTCGTCGCCGGTGGTGGGCAGGTTGTCATAGTAGTGTGTGGAAGCCAGCTTCACGGTCAGCAGGTTCTTTTCGGCGGAGGTGCCTCCGATGACGAAGGCGATGTGATAGGGCGGGCAGGCTGCAGTTCCGAGGCTCTTCATCTTGTCCACGAGGAAGGGCACGAGCGTTTTCGGGTTCAAAATTGCCTTGGTCTCTTGGTAGAGATAGGTCTTGTTGGCAGAGCCACCGCCTTTGGTGACGCAGAGGAAATGATATTCCATTCCTTCCGTGGCTTCGATGTCGATTTGTGCGGGGAGGTTGCAGCGTGTGTTTACCTCCTCATACATGGAGAGGGGTGCATTCTGTGAGTAGCGCAGGTTTTCTTCGGTGTAGGTTTTATAGACACCTTTTGCGATGGCTTCTTCGTCGCAGAAGCCTGTCCAGACCTGTTGTCCCTTTTCGCCGTGAACGATGGCGGTGCCGGTGTCTTGGCAGATGGGAAGTTTTCCTTTTGCGGCGGTCTCAGCGTTTCGCAGGAAGGTGAGAGCGACATATTTGTCGTTGTCGGAGGCTTCCGGGTCGGAGAGGATGGACGCCACTTGTTCGTTGTGGGCGCGGCGGAGCAGGAAGTTCACGTCACGGAATGCCTGATTGGTCATCATGGTGAGCGCTTCGGGTTGCACTTTGAGGATGGGATGTCCTTCAAATTCGCCCACACTCACGTAGTCCTTCGTGAGGAGATAGTATTCCGTTTCATCTTTGCCCGTTTGGAACATGGGGGCATACTTAAATTCGGGATTGTTTGCCATGATTTTGATGATATGAGAGTTGAAGATTGTTAGTTCTTTGCGCAAAATTAAAGATTTCCTCGGAGTTTGGGCGTTTGCGGCGGGAATAATCCTTCTTCTTGCTTTTTTCGGAGCGTGGTGATGAATTCCTTTTATCGGCAAAGGTGAATTGGATGCAGGGAGCGTGCAGGGGGACTAATAATTATTGCTGTGCGGTAAAACTTTCTTTCTCGTTCTGAAAAGTGTAGGCGGTCAGTCATGAATGTAAGTCCATTTCAACCCTGCACTATTCGTAAATAAAAGGGGAAAGAAAAAACTATACAACCCTACACAAAATCCTACATTCAACCCTGCATTCCGCTGATTTTCCACGCGTTACGAAATGTATAGTTTGTGCTTCAAACCCTACACAAACCCTACACAAAACTATACACTGAACCCTACACGGCGGCGGAAATGAACGTTGCTTTGTGTATGGTTCAGTCCGTCGTTGTGTAGTTTTTTTGAGGAAGGCAAATTTTAACCGGGTGCGCTCTTAGTTTTACTTAGGTGCGCTCTTAGTTTTACTTAGGTGCGCTCCCAGTTTTTCTTAGGTGCGCTCCCAGTTTTTCTTAGGTGCGCTCCTAGTTTTTCTTAGGTGCGCTCCTAGTTTTT
>NZ_JADYUH010000007.1 GCF_021531665.1 Prevotellamassilia timonensis | reverse complement strand
TTTGCCTTCCTCAAATTTTTATTTGCCTTCCTCAAATTTTTATTTGCCTTCCTCAAATTTTTCTTTCCCTTCCCCTAGTTTTTCTTAGCCTTCCCCTAGTTTTTCTTTCCCTTCCCCTAGTTTTTCTTTCCCTTCCTCAGATTTAAGTAATCCTCAAAAAATAACCTGCATCATCTTTGAAAATCTTTTCGGTTCATATTTCCTCACTCATCAGTCACATAGCTACGGCTATGCTCCTTCTTCGGGTGAAAATCTGACCTCGAAAATGTCATTCAAATCTGACGCAACTTATTATTTTCATATTACTAAAAAGAAATTCTTGCATAGTTCATTATTTATAATCACTTTTGCAAACCAATAATACGAATATATGGAATTATGAGTTTGCAAAAGAATGTTCTTGAAGAGATTCTGAGCAGTCCCAGAACAGTTTTCAATGTACAATCATTGAGGATGCTGACAGAGTGCGAGGATAGCCAGAAACTAACCAAGTCGCTACATTATTATGTCAAGGGAGGAAAGATACGCAACCCTCGTCGAGGCATCTATACCAAAGCCACCTACGATGAGAAGGAGATGGCTTGTAGTTTGTTTCGTCCTGCCTATGTTTCGTTGGAGTATGTACTTCAGCGAAGTGGAATTGTGTTTCAGTATGATGACGCTGTGACATGTGTAAGTTATCTGAACAGAATCGTGGAAATTGACGATAAGGCTTACCTGTTTCGCATCATCAATCCGGAACTATGGATTGGCATGGATGGTATTGTGCAGCAAGACAACATCCTGATAGCCACGCCCGAACGTGCTTTCCTCGATATGGTATATCTGAGTGCCGGCAACTGTTACTTTGACAATCTGCACCCTCTCAATAAGATAAAAGTGAAGCAGCTCCTTCCACTTTATCAGTCAAAGGTGCTGACGAAACGTGTTACTGAACTGCTAAATATAAAATAATCATGGACAAGAATAAACATAAATTCTATATGGCGCAGATATTGAGTCTTATCTTCAAAGATAAGGATCTCTGCAATGTGCTGGCATTCAAGGGCGGGACCTCATTGATGTTCTTCCACAACCTCAATCGCTTCTCGACCGACCTTGACTTCAATTTGCTTGATCCGGATAAGCTCGACTTGGCATATGATAAAGTACGCGCTATACTGACTCGCTTTGGCACTATTGACGATGAATCAAAGAAGCCATATGGCCCTGTGTTAGTGCTGAATTATGGCAAGGGAGAGCGAATGCTGAAGGTGGAGATTTCTGTGCGTCAGTATCCCAATCATTATGAGATGCGTTCGTTGGCTGGTACAGACATTCGAGTAATGGTGATGTCTGATATGTTTGCACATAAACTATGCGCCATGGGTGAACGTTTATCACCGCGCGATATATATGATGTGTGGTTCTTCCTGCAGAATCACACAGAGATCAATGAAGAGATTGTCCGAATTAGAACAGCTAAGAGCGTGAGCGAATATACTGCATGGTGTGCTGAGCATGTGAAGGAGGCAAGCCCAAAACTTCTGATGCAAGGACTTGGCGAGGTTCTCAACGATGCGAAGTCAAAGACCTTTGTCAAGAATAAACTCATTGCGGAGACATCTTCTGCACTCGAGCTGTTCTCTGCTTTCCCATTGATAGCGAAACAAATTGGAAGATGAAAGCAATATCATAAATTAATTCTCAGTTCTTGTCATAATTAAACACAAAATGAATAAGCATATGAGACAATTAATGGGCATTAATGGAGAAACATTTCTTGCTGGGAGCGCACCCTTTTTGAAACATTAATGTTCATGAATTGATTCATCAAAAAGCCATTAATTGGTTTTGGAATACGAAACACGCGAAATGTTCAGAATTTAAAAATCCTCATATATAACTTCATGTCAAAGTTTGAAAAGTCCTTCCCTTTAGGGAGGGGTTGGGGTAGGCTCCCAGTTAAAATTTGCCTTCCTCAAATTTCACTTAGCCTTCCTCTCTTTCACTCTTCCTCTCTTTCACTCTTCCTCTCTTTCACTCTTCCTCTCTTTGTCTCTTAGTCTCTTTGACTCTTAGTCTCTTAGTCTCTTTGACTCTTTGACTCTTTGACTCTTTGACTCTTAGTTCCCATGTAGGGTTCCATGTAGGGCTTGTGTAGGATTTTTGGTTCAAACCATACACAGTGCAACGTGCGGAGAATCAGTGAGATAAGAAGAGAATGTAGGGTTTTGTGTAGGGTTTGCAGGATTTTTTGTTCTCTTATATTTATGTAAAGTTCGTTGAAATCTGAAGAATCACGCAGCGTCCGAGACGCCATAATATAAGAGTTCTTTGAAATCGTTGGTATTTAATAGCCTGTGTAGGCGCTTTCCAGACATGCGAATAAATCTCTGTATCATATCCGCATTATTAATCAGCGTCTTTACATTTAGAGACAGAAAGATTCATGCCGCAGCTCCGGGAAAAAACTCGCCACGTTGATAGAGGAGAGTGACATGTTGAACGCAAAATCCAGTGATTCCCTCTTCCGTGACTGGCAATGGGTGAGCCCGGTAAACTGCTTTGCATCGCGGTAAAGATACTCAATCCCTAACTTGGGAATGTAGCTCGGATCGAAGGCGATGGCAATCCTGTGGCGGAGTTTCTCCCTGCAGTACGCAAGGTTATATCTCACTCAGTCAAACTTTTTCCGGAAGTTCTGTCTGAAACGGCTCTCACTGCAGTCGCTGAACAGTGCCATTTGTGTGAAATTCTTATGTTTCGTCATGCTTAGGAAAAGAATTGAAGTAGTGACGAAGAAAGTTTTGAAACTCTTGTGTAACTTTGCAGTGTCATTAAGGGCATCATTGATGATCTTGGTGGGCTGTGCAAGTGGCTGAATTTCCATTAGCAAATTGGTTTGTGAGAAGACTGTTAATTTACTGACTGTTAGTGGCTTGACTTATTTTTTAATACGCTTGTTTTCGGTCTCTTAGACTGTTATTCCCATCTATTTTAAGAATCGTTGTTTATGGCCGTCTGACACGTGTACAAGTTTCTGTCAGAGGTGCTGTATATATGATGTAACATATTATAAATGAATCTATAAACTAAAAAGTAACGAAGTATTGATGATTTATAAATGTATCAAATACTATCTGATACAACTAACAAGAGCCCAAGACGCTTTCAAAGATGCAAACATGAAGGCCTGTGAAATGGGGAAGAAATACCTAAGTGTAATGCATGATGAATATTGTGACGATTTAAGAGGTTTTTCTTCATTTGGTATAATAATGTAACCCCCAACAACTATGCAAATCAATATAAACGATACGACTATTGACTGGCAATTTCAAAAAGCTATCAAATACCTTCCTGTACGTCTCTCAACAACCTTTTTTGAGGGTATTGGAGAATGTATCGCATTTGCTGCTAACAGAGCAGATGGAATGACATGCGATATTACAGAGAATGAAAATTCAGAGATATTCCTTACAGTGATGGATAGTTCATTATATGAGGAATTGAAAAGAGATGTTCTTAATATGGATTACTGGTCACCAAGGAACCACTACAATACAGTAACTGGTTTAGCAGATGGCCGGGTCAGAAAGATTCATCTTGATGGTAGATATTTTTAATTAATATGTGTTACTATGAATATTAACGAAGTCCTAAACACATGCCTTTCAAACATGAAAGCAAGTGCAGATCTTAACGACGTTGCAACAGTGAGTTCAATAAAGGACTTGCTTTCCTGCATTATCGAAAATCCGGTAATTCTCATAAATTGTGCAAACGAAGAGAAATTATCAATTGCCATATCAAGTATTCTTACTTGTCAGTTCTCCTCTGATTATCCTACGTACAAAGATATTAATGTCCGCAATCTTGTGTTTGCAACCTCGTATTATCTTTATATGCATCAACTTGAAACTGGCATGTTTAATGATAGGAATTGGCCAACATTTATTACTCTTCTCCATTATGGACGCAATGAATTTGCGAAATTCATCGTTGACACTAATCCTTTTGCGCCTGAAAGAATGAATAAAATCATGGGAAGACCTATTGACAATCAACGTTCGTTGAATGCTGCTAAAGGTTTGGAATTAACCCTGATGCTTACAGCAAAGAAAAAAGGGTTTTGGATGGAAGAGTTGTCACAATGGTATGAAGAACTTAGTGATGACATGGATGAACTTTTGGCCAATGACCCATTTAGAAAAGAAGCTATCCCTTTATATCAGGGCATAACAAATTATCTAAAAGAAAATGATATAACGTTTGTTAATATATAACATTAGTTATAACACCCTGCTTAAAATACGTATTTATGAGAAAATATGCAACTCAGGCTGAGATTGATTGTATTCCAAATGTGAATTTTAAAAGAAATCAGATTTGTTCAATGTACACACAACATTGCGATTATACCGATCCACAAGGATACTTAATGGAACAATTAGAGTCGAATCCAAAGTTGTTGGCATGGCTTTTTGATGACAATAGCCTGATTGGAAAATCATATCTTTTACTAGATGGTGAACGGTATGAGGCTTTTCAGGATTTTTACAGTTCTTTGGATATCTACGATTAACAATTTCAAGAACTATACAATACCAAACTCTTTCATATGTTGACAAAACCATCTCCAGATGCTATAAAAATGCTCCACTCCATAGAAGAGTTTTTTAATAAGGCTTTTGATTACAACAAGTACACTTGTCCAAGTTTGACATTCCATCCCCTCACATTTGCCTCATGAAATTCCTCCAATCAGACGTGTTCTCGCAGCGTGTTTGCGAGAAAAAGGAAAAAAGTTTAGGACAGTCACGCGTTCTGCACTATCTTCGCAGTGAAATTGAAGCAGAATGGCGTATTCGACCAGGATAGTTTTTATCGTGGAGTTTGAACAAGGTGGCAATGCCAAAGCTAAATATGGAGACAAATTGTTGATTAATCTGTCCAAGGATCTGACTCTACTGAAAGGAAAAGGTTTTAGTCAATCAAACTTTACGTATATGCGCAAATTGTATTTGGTATTCCCAAAATGTGAGACACTGTCTCACCAATTGACATGGAGTCACTACTTTGAACTGCTCAAATGTGAAGACAAGTTGGAGATGCAGTTATAATTATTCATCTTATTAAGATTGACAACAGAATAAGCAGACCCACTGATTTTTAGCAGCAATGCCGATTGTCAGTGGGTTTGTTGTTCCCAAAATGAATCCCACAAGCCATGTTAGGAAGGTTTAGTTCGACGACCGAAGGGTAAGTCAGCATTAGTCCAAGTTTGACATTCCATCACCTCACATTTGCCTCATTGAATTCCTCTAAACAGATGCGTTCTCGCAGCGTGTTTGCGAGAAAAAAGGAAAAAGTTTAGGACAGTCACGCGTTCTGCACTATCTTCGCAGTGCCATTAAGGGCATCATTGATGATCTTGGTGAGCTGGTCAAGTGGCTGAAATTCCATTGGCAAATTGGTTTGTGTGATGACTGTTGATTTGCTAATTATTAGCGGCTTATCAAATTTTTAAAACGCTTGTTTTCGGTCTCTTAGGCTATTCTCATCTATCTTAGTAATCGTTGTTTATGGTCGTCTGACAGGTGTATAAGTTTTTGTCGGAGGTGCTGTGTATATGACGTAACATATTATAAATGAGTCTATAAACTGAAAATTAACGAAGTATTGAACTATAACATCAACTGATTATGGCAAAGAAGGTTACAAATATAGACGTAAAGGACACAACAGTTCGTACAATTAAACACGAAGGAGAGGACTTTGTTTGTATTACAGATATTGCACGCCAGAAAAATAGTGGTGACCCAAATGGTGTAATAGCAAATTGGATGCGCAATCGCAACACGATAGAATTCCTGGGTATTTGGGAACAACTATTCAATCCAAGTTTTAACCCCCTCGAATTCGAGGGGTTTAGAAAAGAGGCAGGACTCAATGCCTTCACAATGTCGCCATCAAGATGGATTGAGGCGACCAATGCAAAAGGACTTGTAGCTATGGCTGGACGTTACGGAGGTACTTACGCTCGCACTGATATTGCCTTTGAATTTGCTTCTTGGATTTCTGTGGAATTCAAACTTTATCTAGTCAAAGAATTCCAGCGTCTCAAGGAAGAGGAACAAAAGCTAATCGGATGGTCAGTTAAGCGTGAACTCTCAAAACTTAACTATCGCATTCACACTGATGCCATCAAACAGAATATCGTGCCAGAAGAAATTGATGCTTATCACAAATCGCTCATCTATGCAGAGGAAGCTGATGTCTTGAATGTTGCTATGTTCGGTATGACAGCAAAAGAGTGGCGCGATGCAAATCCCGACAAGAAAGGCAACATACGCGACTATGCAACCATCAACGAACTCATTTGTCTCTCAAACATGGAGAACTTGAATGCTGTGTTTATCAACGATGGCATGCCGCAGACAGAGAGACTTGTCAAACTAAATCAAGTGGCAATTCAGCAGATGAAGGTGCTTGAAGAATCTGAAAACCGTAAATATTTGAAGTAAGAGATGGATTTGAGACTCAACACATCATTAGCAGAAGGTTACAAAAGTGCTAGCCAAATAGCAAGAGTACTGACTGAAGATTGGTTGGCACGCAACATGTATTGCCCTATTTGTGGTGAAGTAACTATTAGGCGAGCTGAGCCTTGTTAGGAAGGTTTAGCTCGAGGACCGAAGGGTAAGTCAGCATTAGCCCCAGTTTGACATTCCCTCACCTCACATTTGCCTCATGGAAATTCCTCCAATCAGATGCGTTCTCGCAGCGTGTTTGCGAGAAAAAAGGAAAAAGTTTAGGACAGTCACGCGTTTTGCACTATCTTCGCAGTGAAATTGAAACATTCATGGCGGATTGGTCTCCACTTTTCCGCCTCTCACCCTTCAAAAAGGTAGATTCATGAAAACTTATCTCGTCACCGGAGGCGCCGGTTTCATCGGAGCCAACTACGTGAAGTACATTCTCAAGAAACACTCCGACATTAAGGTCGTGGTGCTTGACCTCCTCACCTATGCCGGCTATCTCGGCACCATTGCCAACGACATTGACAACACGCGCTGCTTCTTTGTCAAAGGCGACATCTGCGACCGCGCGCTCATCGACCGTCTCTTCGCCGACCACCGCTTTGACGTGGTGGTGAACTTTGCAGCAGAAAGCCACGTGGATCGCAGCATCGAAAACCCGCAACTCTTCCTTCAGACCAACATCCTCGGTACGCAGTGTCTGCTCGACGCCGCTCGCGCCGCATGGGTCATGGGACGCGATGCAGCCGGCTATCCTACTTGGCGAAGCGGTGTGCGTTTCCACCAGGTTTCCACAGATGAAGTCTATGGCTCACTGGGCGCAGAGGGATATTTCACGGAACAGACGCCGCTCTGCCCGCATTCCCCCTACAGTGCTTCCAAAACCTCTGCCGACCACTTCGTCTGCGCATATCACGACACCTATCACATGCCCGTCAGCATCACTCGCTGCTCCAACAACTACGGACCTTATCAGTTCCCGGAAAAACTCATTCCCCTGCTGATTCACAACATTCTTCAGGGTAAGAAACTCCCCGTTTATGGAAAAGGAGAGAACATTCGCGACTGGCTCTATGTCGAAGACCATTGCAAAGCCATTGACATGGTCATAAACTCCGGCGAAGAGGGAAAAATCTATAATGTCGGCGGTCACAACGAGCGTCAGAACATTCAGATTGTGCGCACCGTCATTCAGACCATCCGCCAAATCATGCAGGAGGAACCTGCCTATCGCAGTCTCATCAAGAAACCCGTGTGCGACGCAGAGGGAAACATTGACATCGATTGGATTAACGAGGACCTCATCACCTTCGTCAAAGACCGACTCGGTCACGACCAACGCTACGGCATTGACCCGACGCGCATCAAGGAGGATCTCGGATGGTTCCCCGAAACACCGTTCGAAGAGGGCATCGTCAAGACCATTCGCTGGTATTTGGACAACCACTCTTGGGTGGAAGCCGTCAGCGGTGAGAACTATCAGCAGTACTACGAACAAATGTACGGAAAGAAATAAGAGGCTTTGGGCTTAGAACGCTCCCCCGGAGCCTCGCTCCCCAGCTGTTCTGACGCATTTTCCAATTATTTTCCGGACGCTATTATTTCGATACAAAAAACAAACCCCGATGATTTCTCGTCATCGGGGTTTGGTTTTTGGGAACTTGTCTGGTGGATTCTTCACTTTCTCAGTTCCAGTTCGTCGAGCAGGTATTTGCTGCCGCCGAATTTGTCGAGGATGAAGAGGATGAAACGCACATCGACGTTGATGCAACGTTGGAGTTGCGGGTTGAACTTGAGGTCACTGCTGAGGCTTTCGATGTTTCCGTCAAAGGCAAGACCGATGAGTTCGCCCTTGTTGTTCAGTACTGCCGAGCCGGAGTTTCCGCCCGTGATGTCGTTGTTGGAGAGGAAGCAGGTGGGCAGTTTTCCGTCTTCGCGGGCGTAGGGTCCGAAGTCTTTGGCGAGGTAGAGTTTTCGGAGTTTTTCATTGATGAAATAGTCGCTCTCCGTTTTGCTCTCCTTCTCAAACATGCCGTCGAGCACAGTGCGCCAGTCATAGCGCACGGCATCGCGGGGTTTGAGGTCGCAGATGTGACCGTAGGTCATGCGCATGGTGAAGTTCGCGTCGGGTGCTTTCGTCCAACCATACATCTCACAAAGTCCGCGGACGTAGATGTGGTTCAGTTCCGCTGCGGCACTGCGGTCGCCTTGTGCCTGACGGAGACGGTTGGCGTATTTTCCAAAGGAGAAGGTGGCGCGATAGAGGAGGTCGTTTTTGAGTGCGGTGGTGTCGGCTGTTTCAATGGCTTTTGCGAGGCGCGCGCTGTCGGTGAAGACGCTTTCCACATACATTTTCCGGGCAAAGGCTTTGAAGTCCATGTCGGCAGAGAGCACGTCGGGGCAGTCCTTGATTCTTTTCTCTTTGAAGAAGATGGGGAGCAGGATTTCTGCGGCTCCGCGGTCGATTTCGGCGTTGAGGGCGGAGCAGTTTTCGGCGCAGCCATTGCGGAGTTTTGTGGCAGCCTCTTCAATCGCATCCTTGTCGCCGCTTTTGACTGCTTTGACGTAGGCATCCACGCACTCCGTGTCGAGGTGTGTGAATCCGGCGTTGAGTGCCATGAAGGCGAGATTGAAGTCGTGGATGGCATCTTTTGTGGCTTCGCAGAGAGAGTCGATGCGGTCGATGATGTTTTCATATTCTTTCACGCCGCTCTTTTTGGCGAAGGCACGGAAAGCAGTCTCTTCTTTGGCTTTGTCGTCGAGGAGGCGCACCTTTTCGACGCTTTCGTTCATGCCGCCGTAGTTCTTAATCATGTTGCCGTAGCCAAAGTGCTGGTCTTCAATCTTGAGGCGCATGGCATCGCTTTGGTCCATGAGTTTCTTGTAGTAGTCAAGCAGCGGGTTTCCGGCAGCGACAATGGGCGCGTTGGAGTCTTGTGTGCGCAGTTTGACTTGAGAGGCGGTGAGATAGCGGCTTGTTCTGCCGGGGAATCCCATAATCATGGTGTAGTCGTTTTCCTTGACTCCTTTGAGGGAGATGGGCAGGAATTTTTCTCGGTGAAGAGGGACGTTGTCGGCAGAGTAGGGGGCAGGCTGTCCGTCTTTGTCTGCGTAGATGCGGAAGACGGCGAAGTCCGCGTTTTGGCGCGGCCACATCCAGTTGTCGGTGTTTCCGCCGAACTGTCCGACGTTGTTGGGCGGCGTGGCAACGAGACGCACGTCAAGATAGGTTTGTTCGTAGAAAAGATAGAAGCGGTTGGCGGCGTAGAAGGGATAGATTTCAGCGGTGACGCCTTTGGTCTTCTTGTACTTTCCTTTTTTCAGCATTTTTTTGGCGATGGGTTCAAGGAAGCGTTGGCTCTGCATGGTGTAGATGTCCTTCTTCTGCTTGGCGCCTTCTTTCCGGATTTGCTCCGTGACATCTTCAATGCCGATGATGAAGGTGAAGGTGAGGCTCTCGGGGGAGCGAAGTTCTTCGCTTCGGCTTTGTGCGAAGAAGCCGTCCTTGATGTAGTTGTGATTCAGGTCGGACATCTCGTGGACGTAGGAGAATCCGCAATGGTGGTTGGTGAAGACCAGTCCATCGGGGCTGACGATTTCTCCGGTGCAGCCGCCGCCGAAGATGCCGATGCAGTCGCGCAGCGAGGGTCCGTTTTCGTTGTAGAGCGCCGAAGCCGGCAGTTGGAGTCCCGCCTTGCGGAGGGAGTCTTCAAGATGTTGCTCCTCCATCATTTTGAGGAACCACATTCCCTCGTCGGCACGTACTTGTGTCGCAAAGCCGAGCACCACGAGGAGGGAGAGAAGGATTTTTTTCATTTTGCGTATATATAAATAATAATGTGTAGTGTCGAAGAATCTGCAGTGTCTTCGTAGAATTATTTTTCGGGCGCGAAGTTACGGCTTTTGTCCTGAACAGCGGGCACAAAATCCCGTTCAACTGTGCCTCAACGTTAAAACACCGCAAAAAAGCGCTGTTTCTTCGCGCGGTTCCGCTTTTTCGCAGCAAAAAGTCCTATCTTCGCCGTCAATGAAACCGCATCGCTTTCACTTCCTTCCCTTTTTCGCCGCCCTGCTCTTATTGCTGGTCGTTGTGTTTCCGCATCACCATCATGCGGAAGGAGGCACGTGTTTCGCCCTTGAATGGTGCGAAGAGGACGGAAGTTTTCTCGATGAGCACACTTCCCATGGCGGGGAAACCGTTCCCTGTCATCACCAAGCGGTTTGGAAGATGCAGCCCACGGCTCAGCGCCAGTCGTTCACTCCCGCGCCGACACCTTTGCCTCCTTTTTGTCTGGTCGGAGAGAGCGTGCACGTGCCGCTTCCTATATTATTATATGTGTCTGCTCCTCGGGAGTGGCAGACTCCTTCTTCCTTGTCAACTCCCCTTGGCGCTCCGTCGTCGCGTCGCGGTCCGCCGGTTGGAATGTGTTTGTCCTGAAAGAACCCACATTTTTCAACCCTAATTTCCCTTCCCATGAAATTTCCTTTCCTTTGGGCGGCGGTTCTGATGACCGCTCCGCTCTTGTGGTCTTGCCATGCCTCTTCGCATGACGAGCATGGCAGCCATGACCATGCCCCAAAAGCAGAAACTCACGCCGACGATGAGATTCTTCTTTCCTCCGCCCAACTCGCTGAGGCTGGCATTCAAACTGAAACCGTGTGCCCCGGCTCCTTTGCCGAAGTGATTGAAGTCGCCGGTAAAGTGATGCCGACCACAGGCGGCGAACAAACAGTCTGTGCCACCCTCGCCGGCATCGTTTCGCTGACTTCTTCGCTGACCGAGGGCAGCACTGTCAAGGTGGGTCAGCCGCTGTTCCACATCGACGCCTCGCGGCTCGGTGATGGTAACCCGGTCGGTGTTGCCCGTGCCGAACTGTTGGCGGCGGAGCAGGCGTTGGAGCGTGCTGAGAAACTCTTCCGCGAGGATCTCATCTCGCGCAGCGCAGTGGAAGAAGCCCGCCGACGTCACAGCCAGGCAGCGTCCACTGTTGCCGGATTCGGCGGTGCCACTCGCTCGCGCAGTGTCGGTGCTCCGATGGCAGGCTTCGTCAAATCGTTGCTCGTGCAGCCCGGCGCCTACGTCGAACTCGGTCAGCCGTTGGCAGTTATCAGTCAGGACCGCCGCCTCCTTTTGCGTGCCGACGTGCCGCTTCGTCATTCCGCTTTTCTTTCCTCCGTGCGCACCGCCTCGTTCCGCCTTTCGTCCGACCGTGAGGCTCGTTCGCTCGACGCGCTCAACGGAAAATTGGTGGCGCGCGGCAGTTCTGCCGATGCTTCCGCCGCAAACTGCGTCCCCGTCACTTTCAGTTTTGACAACAGCGGCGACATTGTGTCGGGCACCGCGGCGCAGGTCTATCTGAAAGGCAACGAGCGCGGCAATGTCCTCACCGTTCCGAACGCTGCGTTGGTTGAGGCGCAAGGTCTGTTCTTTGTGTATGTCCAACTTCATGCCGGCGCGTTTTCCCGTCGCGAAGTGAAGGTGGGTGCGACCGACGGACTGCGCACCGAAATCACCGACGGACTGAAAAGTGGCGAGAAGGTGGTCACGGCGGGTGCCTCACGACTCCGCATGGCTGAAAATGCGGGCGCCGTTCCCGCGGGACACAGTCATTGACGTCGGAGAAAAAGAATATGTGGTATAACGTAAATCCAGAAACTCATGCTGAACAAAATCATATCTTTTTCTCTTCGCAATCGCCCGTTGATTCTTTTCTTTTCCGTTCTGCTGATTGTGGCGGGCACTTGGACGGCAAGGGAGATGGAAGTGGATGTTTTCCCGGATTTGACCGCCCCCACCGTCGTTGTGATGACCGAGGCACGAGGCATGGCGGCAGAGGAAGTGGAGCGTCTTGTCACGTTTCCCGTCGAGACGTCCGTGAACGGTGCGACAGGAGTACGGCGCGTTCGTTCCTCCTCGACGTCCGGCTTCTCCGTCGTCTGGGTCGAGTTCGATTGGGGCTTTGACATTTTCCGTGCTCGACAGATTGTTTCGGAGAAATTGACAACCGTCGCCGGAGAACTGCCTTCCGGTGTTTCTTCTCCCGTGATAGGTCCGCAGTCCAGCATCATGGGCGAAGTGCTGTTCGTTGGTCTCACTTCCGACTCCCTCTCTGCCTTTGAACTTCGGAACCTTGCAGATAGAACCCTTCGCCCCCACCTCCTCTCTTTGGGCGGCGTGGCACAGGTCGCTGTCATCGGCGGTGGCGTGCGGGAATATCAAATTCTTGTGCACCCCGAACTTTTGTCGCAGCATCGTGTGACGCTCTCCGATGTGATTTCTTCCGTTCGCGAGATGACGCTCAACGCTCCCGGCGGAACGATGGAAGAATTTGGGAATGAATATGTCGTTCGCGGTGTTCTCTCGACGCGTAATCCCGAAGAACTGAAGCAGGCAGCCCTCAGCGGTGCCGCTCCCGGCGTCACGCTTGGCGATGTGGCAGAGGTGAAAGTCGGTGCGCGCGAACCCGCCATGGGCTGCGCCTCGGTCGAGGGTAAGCCTGCGGTCATTCTCACCGTCACCAAACAGCCCGGCATCGACACCCGCGAATTGACCGCAAAACTTGATGCTGCCGTGGAAGACATGAAGCGCAGTGTTCCCGCCTCCGTCACTTTCCACACCCGGCTCTATCGCCAGCAGGATTTCATTGATGCCTCCATCGGTAACATTCAAAAGTCACTGCTCGAAGGCGGCATCTTTGTCGTGCTCGTGCTTTTCGTCTTTTTGATGAATCCGCGCACGACCTTCATCTCGCTCGTGACCATCCCGCTCTCTTTGCTGGTCACCTTGCTCGTACTGAAACTCATGGGGCTGACAGTGAACACGATGTCCGTCGGTGGCATGGCGATTGCCATCGGGTCTTTGGTGGATGACGCGATTGTGGACGTAGAAAATGTTTTCAAGCGGCTTCGTCAAAATGCGCGTTTGCCGGAGGCGTCGCGTCGCTCTCGGTTGGAAGTGGTTTTTGAGGCTTCGAAAGAGGTTCGTATGCCCGTTTTCAACTCCACGCTCATCATCATCGTCAGTTTTATTCCTCTCTTTTTCCTGGGCGGCATGGAGGGAAGGATGCTCGAGCCTTTGGGCATCAGTTTCATCGTCAGCCTTTTTGCCTCGACGCTCATTGCGCTGACACTGACGCCCGTTTTGAGTTCCTACTTGTTGAATCCCGACCGCGAGACTTGCGAGCCGCGCTGGGTGGTGGCTTTGCAGCAAACCTATCGTCGTGTGCTTTGGCGTGTGCTTCGCCTCCCCAAGGAAGGAATTTGGGCAATGACCGTTGTGTTGTCTTTGCTGACCATTGTCCTCGGGTTTAGTCTCGGTCGCTCCTTCCTTCCTCCTTTCAACGAAGGTTCTTTCACCATCAATCTCAGTGCTTTGCCCGGCACGACGCTTGAAGAGACCGACTGCATCGGTCGGCGTGCCGAAGAAATTTTGCTTCAGATTCCTGAGGTGAAACACACGGCACGAAAAACCGGGCGTGCCGAACTCGACGAGCATGCGCTTGGCGTGAACGTTTCTGAACTGGAAGTGCCTTTCGAACTTTCAGACCGCAGCAAAGAAGAACTCGTGGCGGACATTCGTCACCGCCTTGAAGTCTTCTCCGGCGTCAATGTGGAAATCGGGCAGCCCGTTTCCCATCGCATTGATGCCATGCTGTCCGGCACGAAAGCCGGTGTGGCGATAAAGATTTTTGGTCCGGAACTCCCACGTCTTCATTCGCTCGGACTGCAGGTGAAAAATGCCCTCTCGGGTATTGAAGGTATTGCCGACTTGAACGTCGAGCAACAAGTGGAGCGCCCGCAGATTGACATTCGTCCTCGTCGCACGCTCCTCGCCGCCCGTGGCATCACACTCCCAGCTTTCTCGGAGCATGTGGAGGCTTCCCTCGGTGGTCTGCGCGTCGGTTCCGTCCAAGAAGACGGTTTCCCGAGTGACCTCACGCTTCGTTTCGCCGGCAGCGGTGAAAGGAGCGTGGAGGACATCCGCCGTTTGCCCGTCAGCTGTCCCGACGGAACGACCGTCCCGCTTTCGGATGTGGCTGACGTGGTTTTGACCTCCGGTCCTCACAGTATTTCCCGCGAGAATGCCCGGCGCAAAGTGGTTGTTTCTGCCAATGTCACCGCCGACGATGTCCGTCAGACGGTGGACGCAATGAAAGCCGCGGTGGCAGAGAAGGTCAAACTTCCCGAAGGCTATCAGATTGAGTTCGGCGGACAATTTGAGAGCGAGGCACGTGCCTCCGCTCTGTTGTCCTGGCTGTCCGCGGCAAGTGTCGGAATCATATTTCTCTTGCTCTTCGGTCAGTTCCGTTCTTGGCGCCACGCCTCCATCGTGATGCTGGGTCTTCCGCTGGCGTTGCTGGGCGGCGTCGTGACGTTGCTGGTGACCGGACAGGTCCTCAGCATCCCTGCCCTCATCGGATTTGTCTCCCTCTTCGGCATCGCCACCCGCGGCGGCATGTTGCTCGTGGAGCGCTATCGTTCTCTCTCCGCCGGGCGCGCTTTGACGCGTCGCATGGTGGTGGAAGCCTCTGCCGACCGCCTGCAACCGATTCTCATGACCGCGCTGACTTCCGCTTTGGCGCTCATCCCGCTGGCTCTCGGTGGAGACCTGCCGGGCAACGAGATTCAAAGCCCCATGGCGTGTGTGATTCTCGGTGGCTTACTGACCGGCACGCTGCTTAATCTCATTCTCATTCCCGCCTTGTTCTGTCCGCAGCCTCGGCGGAAACCTCGTCACTCTCTCAGACTTCCGTTCATGAAACAGACTTCTCTCTTTTTCCTTTTGTTTTTCATTCCTTTGTCTTCTCCCGCCCAGAGCACCGATTTGTGGCACACGATTGAGCGCGAGAGTCCCACTCTTCGTGCCGCGCGCTCCAAACTTCAGGCAGGTCGCGCCGCCAGTGATGCCGAGGTGCGATGGGATGACCCCGAGGCAGAGGTGGCTCATTTTGCCGGCTCTCCCAAGGGAACTCCGGCGCGGACGAACGTGAACGTGTCCCAGAGTTTGGATTGGGGTATGCTGACCGGGCGGCGCCGGAAGGTGGCTCAGGCAGCCGACAGCGTGGCTTGGGGAGACTATGTGCTGACCCGCTACGACCTTCACTGCCAAGCGCGTCGCCTCATGGTCGAAGCAGTTTTTCTGAATCGTTTCTGCTCCGAACTGCAGAACCGTGTGAAAACCGCGGATGGCATTCTCCAACACGCGATGCGCAGAAAAGCACTCGGCGAAGCCACCTCGCAGGAAGTGTCAAAGGCACGCTTACAATTGCTCATGGCACAGACAGAACTGAAACGGCAGGAAGCGCAACGCCGTGACGTCATGGCGCAACTTTCGCAACTGGCAGACGGCGCGGAGGTGTGCTTCCGTGACACGACCTATGCGCTCGCCGCCCTTCCAACTCTTCCCGTCGTGGAGCAGGCTGCCGCCGTGCATCCCGCCGTGCTGAAGGCGAAGCGGGAGGTGGCTTTGGCGGAAAGCGAGCATCGTCTTTCAAAGGTGCTGAATCGCCCGACGTTTTCCGTCGGCTTTGCCGGAGAATACACTCGCGAGGTGCGCTACAGTGGCGTCAGCCTCGGCGTCACCATTCCGCTTTGGGGCAGGGGACGCGCCGAGAGTCGTTCGCGCCGGCTGGCAGCCGAGGCTGTTCGGACGGACATGGAGGCGACCGAGATTCGCCTTCGCCGGGACGTGACGCGTTCGTGGGAAGAAGCGCGCTCGCTTTGGGAAACGGCGGAGGAACTCACGGCGGAGCAATTCCGCTCGGAAGGTGTGGCGAAGGTGCGCCGCGCCTACGAAGAGGGGCAGCTCTCGCTGACGGACTGCCTGTTGGAAGTCACGTTCTACGATTCCGCCGTCACCGCACAATTGGAAGCGGAGCGCGATGCCCAGCTCGCCGCCTCCGACCTTGCCGTTTTGCTGTCCGAATCGTCTTTCTGAGATTTCTGTGAAGCACGCTTCGCACCGCGCTGCGGCGCGTGGGTCGTGCCGAGCGTTTGGTCTGTTGAAATCACTGAAACGTGTTTTTGTTTTGGGAGGTGCAGTGTTTCGCTGCGCCTCCTTTTTTTAGTACGCTTCAGCCCGTTCTTGAGGGTGCAAATTTCAGGCTTCGACCCTTGGTCTGAGAAAAAATGAGGGAAAAATGAAATTTCTTCGCGTTTTTCTTGGTTGGTAATTTGGAAGCCTCTACTTTTGCAGTGTACTATTTAAGTAGTACAGTGGTTCGCCTATCGCGCGACGGCGGGCTTTTTATCAAGATTCATCAACCAATAAACCAAAAAGACACGATGTTACAGATAGAAAACATCTCCTTCAGTTACGGCAAACGCCGCGCCGAAGTGTTTCACGATTTCAGCCTTTCGTTCGAACCCGGTCACATCTACGGTCTTCTCGGAAAGAACGGAACCGGCAAGAGCACTTTGCTCTATCTCATCTGCGGCTTGCTTCGTCCGACGTCGGGCAGCGTCACGTTTGACGGCAAGGATGTCAAGCTGCGCCTTCCCGAAGTTTTGCAAGACATTTTTCTTGTTCCCGAAGAGTTTGAACTTCCGAATGTGACCATGGAGACCTATGTGAAACTCAATGCTCCTTTCTATCCTCGCTTTGACGCCGCGATTCTTCAGCGTTGTCTTGAAGCGTTTGAACTGCCTGCCACGTTGAATCTCGGTTCTCTTTCCATGGGTCAGAAGAAGAAGGCTTTCATGAGTTTTGCACTTGCCACCCGCACCCGCCTTCTCATCATGGACGAACCGACCAACGGTTTGGACATTCCTTCCAAGAGCATTTTCCGCAAGATTGTTGCGCAGCACATCTCCGATGAGCAAGCCGTCATCATTTCCACCCACCAGGTTCGTGACGTCGAGATGTTGTTGGACCACGTCGTTATGATTGAAGGGTCGTTGGTTCTTTTGAATCGCAGTATGAGCGAAATCAGTGCTGCCGTGCGTTGTGAGCAGCGTTCCATGAGCGAGTCGTTGGAAGATGCGCTTTATGTGCAGCCCAGTTTAGCCGGTAACGCCGTGCTCGTTCCCAACACGAACCCCGACGATGAAACGCCCGTGAATCTCGAACTGCTCTTCTGTTGTGCCGAGTCAGGCAGTCTGCCGGAGAGTTTGAAGTGATGCTGTTTTCATTTGTCTCATTCAATTTTCCTCAAAATGAAACAATTCAGTTTTCAAAGGTTCGCACAACTCCTGCGCCTTGACATCCGATTGAATCGCTACCTTCCCGCCATGCTTGGCATTTTCCTGGGCTATTTCTTTGGTTTTGTCGGCATCTATTGGAAGCTGGTCAATCCCCCTGACATTTCGTTGGAAGTGTTGGAAGACGTGCTCGCTTTTTCCGCTTCGCGCTACTGTTTGGTTCTGACGGTGCTCTATGTGTTGGTTGCAAGCAGCATGATGTTCACCAACCTTTCCACGAAAGACTCCCGACTGAAGTTTTTCATGTTGCCCGCCTCCAATTTGGAGAAGATGGCTTCTCGTTTTGTTGTGGTCTTATTATTTGGTGTGGCTTGGCCTCTTGTCGCCTACTTCTTGGCAGATCTGCTTCGCGTGGGAGTGCTTGCCGTGTTGGGCGTGAGCAGTGGTTTTTCCTTCTCAGCCGTTGGCGAGATGTGTCGCCAGGGTTGGCAAGTTTTTGCAACCTATTTTTCAGACGGTTTCCAAGGCAATCTTTCCTCCCTTTACAGTGGTTTGGACATTGTGTTTGGTTTGCTCATCGTTTGGCTGTGTCAGGTGGCGGGCGGTTTGATTTTCCGTCGTCGCGCCTTTGTTTTCACCAACGTTCTTCTTTTCTTTATCCTCTTCACGCTGTCTTGGGTGGCTTCCTCGGTGGACTTCGTCACTGTGTGGCTGAACTGTCACGCGGACGCCTTTGAATTGTTTGCGACCGTCTTTCTTGGACTTCTCACCCTGTTCCTTTTGAGCTTGATTCCCTGGCTTTTCTGTCACAAGCAAGTTCAGTGAAGAACCGTTTTCCCTTTTCTCCCTTTTCGGAATCTTCTCTTTTTGCGTTTTCATTTTTGCAAAAATCTCACATTCTTTTCCTCATGACACGTCATCTTTTCCTCCACGAACTTCTGAGCCAATGGCGCAAAGGGCTTCTCATCTGCGGCGGCATGATGGTTGCTTTCAGCGTGGCTCTTCTCTTCGCCTGGATGGTGTCCGACGGGCGCGACGGTTTGCTGGGCGCTTTCCTCACCATTCTTTTGTCCGGGCTTTTCTTTGTCTATTCAATTTCTCAGACATTCTCTTGTCTTCGCACGAAGCAGGGGCGCATTTCCTTCTTCATGTTGCCGGCTTCTCTTCGTGCCAAGTTTGGGGTGCGCATTTTGTTGCACACGCTGGGCGCCGGTCTCGCCATCTTGTTGAGTTTCACTGTGGCAGAGCGTCTTCTTGTTCTTTTGCTCACCTTCTTTGACTTTGAGGTGGTGAGTCCTTGGGGCGCTCTCGTTGAGAGTTTCGAGTCCTTTTTCCGGCTTCCTCATGTCGAGGGTCACATCAATGCTTTGGGCGTGATTTCCCAGGTTGGCACCGTCACCAATTTTCTTTTTGTTTGTTCCGCCAATCTTTTGGGCAGCGTTTGTTTTCGCAAGCACTCTTTTGTCCAGACGCAGTGCATTCTCTTTTTGCTTTTCACGGGTTTTGTCTTCCTGATGGGCGTCTATGTCGGTTTGCATCCCCAGACGCGCCTTGTCACTGACGACGTCGTGGTTGCTTTTTCTTCGTTTTTCATTTTCCTTGAACTCCTGGCGACCGTGGCTTGTCTGTGGGGCTGTTGGCGTTGGTTCGGACGCCTGCAGGTCATTCCGCGTTCTCACCTCAAAATTTTCAGCTTATGATTTTCAAAGACGGACAACCCATCTATGTTCAAATCGCCGAACGCCTTTGCGACGAGATTCTTTCCGGAAGTTATGCGCCCGACACCCGCGTTCCGGGCGTGAGAGAATACAGTGCGCTGCTTGAAGTGAACGCCAACACGACAGTCAAATCCTACGATTTGCTCTCTCAGCGAGGTGTCATCTATCAGAAGCGCGGCATGGGATATTTCGTGGCTGCCGACGCGCTGAAGCTCATCCTTGATGCGCGTCGTTCCCGCTTCATTTCAAACACACTTCCGGACTTCATTCAGCAACTTCAACAACTTCAGATTCCTTTCTCAGAAGTGGAAAACGCCTATCGCGAAGCCACTGAAAAGAAGGGTTAGCCTTTAAAAACACAGAGAATAATGAAACGTTATCTTCCTCTCTTCGTTTTCCTTTTGCTCATCATCATCTGTTTGCCCGCGTTGGCTCAGACAAAAGGAAAAGTCGTTGATCCGAAAGGCAACCCTGTTGCTTTCGCCAACGTCGTCAGCCTCCAGCCGAAGGATTCGGTTGCGCTGGCAGCCTCCCTCAGCCGTGAAGACGGCAGTTTTGAATTTCCCGCCGGCACTGCCGTGAAACTGCTCCGCGTCAATGCGCTGGGCTATGAGACCCTCTTCTACAATCCCGCCACTGCCTCGGCAGGAGCGACTCCCGCGATGCTCACCATCATCCTCAAGCCGCTTCATTCTCAGCAACTGCGCGAAGCCACCGTCACCGCACGCCGCCCCGTCGCCAGACTGGAAGGCGATGCCATTGTCACAACCGTTGAGAACACCACCCTCACCGAAGCGGGCACTGCACACGACGTTCTGCGAGAGGTGCCGGGCATCATCGACAAGGGAAATGAAGACGGGTCGCTCGAAGTGATTGGTAAAGGGAAACCGGTTTACTATATCAACGGGCGACAGGTCAGAGACTTGAAGGAACTCAAGCAGCTCCAAAGCAGCGACATCAAGCAGGTTGAAGTGGTCACCACACCCGGCGCGCGCTACGATGCAAGCGTCAATGCTGTCGTCAGAATCCGTACCATCAGAAGAAAGGGCGAGGGATTCGGTGTCAGTGCTTCAGAGTATTTCTCACAAGGAAAGTACACCCAAAGTTCGACCCACGTTCGCGTCAACTATCGTAAGGACGCGCTTGACGTCTTTGCCTCTGCGGGTTTTAGCGCAGGGCGCTGGTTTTGGAAGAGTTTTTCCGCTCAGAACACCATTCTCTCTCCTTCCGAGTCGTGGCGCTTCCCGTTGACGCAGAACGTGACCTCCAGAGACCGTGACATTCCTTTCGGATTCGGATTGAACTATGAGTTGGCAGAGGGTCACACGATTGGTTTCAAATATGACTGCCACGTCTCACCCACTGAGAAGGGAGGAGGCGAACTCAACTCTGACGTGGTTCACAACGGCGTCGTCGAAGACCACCTCACAAACGTACTTTCCCAGGACAAGGACAACGATTTGACCCACACGCTCAATGCCTACTACGTCGGAAAACTCGGCAAAGGCGAATTGTCTCTCGACGCAGACTTCTTCGCCTCCGGCGTCTCCACAACCAGCGCTCAGAACGAAACCAGTCAGACGGGAGAGGAGAGACCGCCGTTCACCACGAGGGGCGATATCTCCAACCGTCTCTTCGCGGCAAAGGCGCAGTATGAGTGGCCCTGGCTCGGGGGAAAGGTGGCACTTGGCTCACAATTCTCTCAAACCAACCGTCACGACGACTATTATGTGGACATCACCCTCCCCGGCGTCACGTCTGCCAGTTCAAAGCAGGTGGAAAGAATGGCAGCAGGTTTTGTGCAATACTCCACCTTCATCGCAAAACGCTACAGCCTCACCGCGGGCGTCCGCTTTGAACACGCTGCCTACGAATACTTCCAAGACCAAAAGAAAGTGGCGAGCCAGTCACCGACCTACAATAATTTCTTCCCCTCGCTCTCTCTCTCCACTGCCTTCGGAAAAGGAAAAAACGCCGTGCAACTCATGGCGGCATACACGGTCAAAACCGTGAGACCGAGCTACGCTCAACTCTCCAACAACGTGACCTACGGAAACCGTTTCCTCCTTCAAGGCGGTAACCCCAACCTTAGACCCTGTGTGCACCACGATTTGACTTTCACCTCCGTCTGGAAATGGCTGCAAGTCATGGCAACCTACAACCACGACAAGGACGGTCATCTCTGGTGGGGTACCTCCGTCCCAGGGAACGAGGAGGTCACAAAAGTGAGTTATGTGAATAAGACGTTTGACCTCGTCAAACTCATGGTGACGCTCTCGCCCAAGTTCAATTTCTTCCGCCCCACGTGGACGCTCGGCTTCACCCAACATTTCCTCAAGATGGAAGCCGCCTCCGCCACGCGTGACTTCAACAATCCGCAGTTCTTTGCGGTGCTCAACAACGACTTTGTGTTGCCGAAGGACTTCACGTTCGGTGTGAAATACACGTTCATCGGTTGTGGAAATGCAGAAAACACACAAATCATCGAACCGTTGCACTATTTGGAGGCTTCGCTTTCGCGTTCCTTCTTCAAAAAGTCTCTCACCGTCAGAATGGGCGTCCGCGACCTCCTCTACAGGCAGATGAACATGCGTCTCTTCATGGAAAAGGGTTTCTTTGAGCAGCACGGGCAGGGTGACACAAGAAAATTCTTTGTCAATTTGAACTATAATTTCAACGCCATGCGCGACCGCTCCAAGAGTAAGAGCGAGGTCGAAAGCGTCATCAACCGAATGTGACGCCACTCTTGCGCCGAACGGCGACAAGGGAACTGGAAAAACATTGTGTGTGGCTTCCGAGGTGCATCCCCGAGTAGCTGAATTTCAGAGAACAAGCCGTCAGGAAGGCTGTGTGCCCGAAGGAGTTTTACTTCGAGGGCATGCAGCCTTCCAATCTTTTGAACGGGCGGTGCGCAGAGGCGCAAGGCTGACATTGGTCAGTCAAGGGGAGAGGTGTTCGGGGCGGACGGCATTCTCTGCCCGTCTCGCCGTCTCCATCGCCCGCCCGTTGGTCACTTATGCATGACGCAAGCGACTGCGCCGCTTTGAACGTAAAACAAAAAACAAAACTTTGTCACACTTTCCTTAGACTTTGTCACACTTTCCTTAGGACTCGTTACTTACCGTCTCTCGGGCGTAAGTAACCAATTGGCGCGCAGGTTCGTTTTTTCTTTTCTTTGTGCTGTGTTCCCCTTCGCTCAGATGCCGAACTGCTGTTCGCTGACGCCGTCTTCAAGTCCGACGGCATAGCCCTCGCGATAGCCGCGGACGTAGTCCTGTCTTTCCTTTCGTCCGACGAAGTTGTTCGTTTCGTCGTAGGTGGCTTTGGGCGTGTCGTTCGCTCCGTCATCGCATCCTGCGGCATAGCCGTCCTCGTAGCCCGCCTCGTAGGGGTTGCGTCGGTCACGACCGAGGAGCGTGTCCGGGAGCGGCGACATGACGGTGTCGTTCACGGGCGGAAGCACCACTCCGGAGTCCAGCGTGGTGTCCGGACGTGCCACGGAGGCTGTGTCCACGCTTTTCTTTTCGCGTCGCAGGTTTCGGTCGTCGGCACCCGTCTTTTTCAGGAAGACGATGCCGACTGCCAGGACGGCGATGAGAATCAACCAGATGAAATAGTGTCCTTTGTTCTGTGGATTGGAAGAGGTCATGTGAGATGGTTTGTTTTGAAGGGGTGTTTGTGGTGAGCGACGCCATTTTTTCATGGGGCGTCAGGTTCGTTTTCGTCCCGCATCGATGCGAAGGAAAATGAAGAGCATGAGCGTGAATCCCCAAAGCGAGGAGCCGCCGTAGCTGAAGAAAGGGAGCGGGATGCCGATGACGGGCGTCAATCCCATCACCATGCCGACGTTGATGAAGACGTGGAAGAGGAGGATGCTCAGGACGCAGTAGCCATAGACTCTTCCGAAGGTCGAAGTCTGGCGTTCCGCCAAGTAGATGAGACGCAGGATGAGGGTCAAGAAAAGCAGGAGAACGCCTGCCGAGCCCACAAAACCCTGTTCCTCGCCCACGGTGCAGAAGATGAAGTCGGTGTCTTGCTCGGGAACATATTTGAGTTTTGTCTGTGTGCCGTTCATGAATCCCTTTCCCTCAAGTCCTCCCGAGCCGATGGCGATTTTGCTTTGGTTGACGTTGTAGCCTGCGGCGCGGTCATCTTCGTTCATGCCGAGCAAAACTTGGATGCGTGTTCGCTGGTGCGGTTCGAGCACCTCGTTGAGCGCGAAGTTGGAAGTGTAGAGGAAGGCGGTGCTCCCGAGGGTGAAGAGAGCGATGAAAAGTCCTGTGTTCACGCGCTCGCCGAGCCACTGCCAAAGCATCTGTCCCGTCATGGCGAGCAGCAGAGCCAGCAAGACCCACGAAACGTCAAAGGGAATGATGAGCGTTGAAACCAACAGCGAGACGACCGTGGCAGCCAGTCCGATGCGCAAAAAGAGTGGGGCAGTTCGGCTGCGGGGATGATAGACCTGAAGCATTCCGAGTGTGAAAGCCCAAATGAGCAGCAAGACTGTGAACTCGCCGACGGAGGACAGGGTGCCCGGCAGTTCCGTCTCGCCAAAGCGGATGCCGACGACAAAATAGACCACCGCCGCGACGGCAGTGAAAAGGAAGCAGCCGGGCATTCCCTCACGATAGAACATGAGGAAGAAGGCAAGATAGACCAGCGCGGAACCCGTTTCCTTCTGAAGGATGATGAGCACCATCGGCAAGAGAATCAGAGCGGCTGCCCTCAAAAAGCATCGCATGTCGGTCATCGTGAAACCGTAGCGGTTCAGAAGCTTGGCTACTGCGAGCGCCGTGACACACTTGGCAAACTCCGCGGGTTGAATGTTGCAAAACCCGAGATTGACCCATGAGCGGGAACCTTTGATGTCCTTGGCGATGAAGGGTGTGACGAGAAGCAAGAGCATCATCAGCCAGTAGAACAGGTCCGCCGTCATGTCAAAATATTTGTCGTCCGTCATGAGCACGAGAAAGCCCAAAACGAAGGCGCAACCAATCCAAACGATTTGTTTTCCCGTGCGAACCTCCCAGGCAAAGAAGTCCGTGTCGCCGGTTTCGTGGGTGGCGCCGCAGATGCTGAACCAGCCGCAGACGAGCAGAACCACATAGAGCAGGACCACGAGATAGTCCACGCGCAACAACGGAGATTTTGTTTTGATTTCTGACATGTTTGAAAGGTGGAAAGAAGGGGGTGGGAGGATTAACGGGCGTAGTCGGGATATTTGATGTGCATTTGTCGGAAGTGCTCCACTTTTTTCTGCGAGGCTTCGGAAAGTTTGCCGTTCAGATATTGCTCTATGATGAGCGCGCCGAGCGGCACACCATAGACATTTCCAAAGCCTCCGTTCTCGACATAAACAGCCACGGCAATCTTGGGGTCGTTCATCGGGGCAAATCCCATGAAGGCGGAGTGGTCGTGACCTCTGTTCTGAGCGGTTCCGGTCTTTCCGCACACTTCAATTCCGGGCAGGTCGGCGCCACGACAAGTTCCGCCGAGAACCGCACGGCGCATGCCCGCCACGGCGTATTCGTACCATTTTTTGTCCACGCCGGTGTAGCGTTTCCGCTTGTATTCCGGGTCGATTCTTCCGTCTTGGACGGCTTTGACGACGTGTGGCGTGATGAAATAGCCTCGGTTTGCGACGGTGGCGGCGAGATTTGCAATTTGGAGTGGCGTGGCTGTCACCTCGCCCTGTCCGATTGCGATGGAGATGACGGTGAGCCCGTTCCAGGACTTTTTGTAAGCCTTGTCATAGTAGTCCGCGTTTGGAATCATTCCTCTTCTTTCTCCCGGGAGGTCGATTCCGAGCTTGTAGCCAAAACCCATTGCCACCATGTAGTCCTTCCACTTAGTCATGGCGTTTTGCACGGAGCCGTATTTGGCTCGGTTGTTGAGCATGCGGTAGAGATTCCAGCAAAAGTAGGAGTTGCAGGACGTTCCGATGGCGGGCACGAGCGGTATGGGCGAGGCGTGTCCGTGGCATCCGACGTGAAGTCCTTTGTAGTTGAAGCCGTGGCTGCAAGGAAACGAGATGGCAGGAGTGATGCTTCCTTCTTGCAGCCCGACGAGTGCTTGCGAGATTTTGAAGGTAGAGCCTGGCGGATAGGTTCCCATGATGGCTCGGTTGAGGAGCGGCTTCATCGGGTCTTTGTCGAGGAGCTGGTGGTTCTTTCCTCTGTCACGCCCGACCATCATTCGTGGGTCGTAGGTCGGCGAGGAGGCGAGACAGAGCACTTCGCCGGTTTTCGGCTCAATCGCCACGATGGCACCGAGCTTTCCTTCGAGCAGGGTCTCCGCCAGTTGTTGAAGGTCGCGGTCAAGTCCGAGTGTGAGGTTCTTGCCGGCGCGTGCCGTTTTGTCGTATTTCCCGTTCTGATAGTGTCCGAAGGTTCTTCCGTGCACGTCTCGTAGCATGATTCTCATGCCTTTCTCTCCGCGGAGTTGCTTTTCAAAGGAACGCTCGACGCCGAGTTTGCCGACGTAGTCGCCACTTTGATAGTATTTGTCTGAGTCCTGTTCCAGTTCTCTGGCGTTTATTTCCCCCACGTCTCCCAGGATGTGTGCTCCGATTCGGTCAGAATATTGTCTGATGCTTCTTTTCTGCACGCTGAACCCTTTGAAGCGGAAGAGTTTCTCTCGGAAGAGGGAGAACTCTTTGGCGGGAATTTGCGACATGAAAAGCTGTGGTGTGTAGCGCGAGTAGCCTGCGTTTTTCAAAGGGTCTTTGATGTCTGCCATGCGTTTGATGTAGTCCTCCTTCGTGATTCCAACGGTCTGACAGAAGTCCAGCGTGTCAATTCCGCGCTGTTCGTTCATGACCACCATGATGTTATAGGACGGCTCGTTATAGACCAAAATCTTTCCGTTTCGGTCAAAAATCAGCCCTCGGGAAGGATATTGAATCTCTTTCCGAAAGGCATTGGAGTCGGCGTTCTTTTTGTAGTCGTCACTCCAGAGTTGCAGCGTGAAAAGTCGGATCAGATAGATGAAAATGATGCCGACCGCGACGCCACCAATGACAAATTTGCGGATTTCAAAGTGCTTGTTCAATGCCGTTTTTTTCTGCGCTGTGGTGAAGAGAAAAGGACTTGTGAAAAAAGGGAGGGAACGGAGACGACACCTTAGTTATATATAAGGTGTGAAAAGAGGTAGCAGAAGATGCAAAAGGATGGTTTTTCTTTCATTTCACGCGAATCAGTTCCAGCGCTACGCAGAAAAGCGAGGTGAGAAGACTGCTGCTGATGATTTGAATGAGAATCTCGTGGAAATCAACGAAAGAGAAAGTTTCCAGAAGGAAAAAGGCGATGCAGTGAAGACTGACGGCAGCGACGATGAGCTTGGTGAAACCACTCCATTCCATCGTCTTTCGCGAGGGAGCAAAGTTCTCATCGTCATCGGAAGGGCGGAACACATTGACCAGCCAAGGCGTGAAAAGACCGGTCAGTGTCAGCGCGCAAGCCGCCATCCCGGGCGTGTTGGCAAAGATGTCAATCAACAAACCCAGAACGAAGCCCGACAGAACGTATGCCCAGCGCGGTGTGGAGACCGGAAGGATGAGCAGAAAATAGACGTAGGGCATCGGTGTGGCATATCCAAAAATGTGGACGTGGTTAAAAACCAAAACTTGGAGCAGCCAAAGCGCGAAAAACCAGGCGATGCGGGAAACGATGGTTTGAAACATGAAGATGAGGTTTTGCAGCGTGGGCGCTGAAGGTCACAAAGTTTCTTTCGCCGCTTTGGAGAAAAGACTGTCCAACTCGGCTTTGTAGGGTGTGGAAATGACTTGCACGTCGCGGATGTTTGAGAAGTTCGTACCGAGCGCTACGTCAAGTTTGTAGGACTGCCCGTCGGAGGAATTGCCCACCGACTTGACGCGACCGACAAAGATTCCGGGGGGAAAGACGGCTGAGTAGCCGCTCGTCTCCACCACGTCGCCGGACTTCACCTTTGCATAGCGCGGCACATCGTCCAGGACGGCGTGGCGCGTGCTTCCACCGCTCCATTGAAGATAGCCAAAATAGTTTTGTCCGCGAACTCGGCAGCTAATGCTGGACTTGCGGTTCGTCAGCGGGATGATGAGGCTGTGGTGTTTGTCAGTGAGATAGACGATGCCCACTGCGCCTCCGCCTCCCACAACGCCCATTTCCGGTTTCACACCGTCAGCCTCGCCACGATTGATGACAAGATAGTTCTCACCGCCGCCCGTTGTGTTGGAAACAACCATTGCTTCAATGAGCCGGAAGTCTTTGAGTTTCTCTGCCATGAGTTTCTCTGTGAGTGTCGTGTCTTTCTTCAGCGATGCCAGTTCCTCACGCAGTTTGGCGTTCTCTCGGAAGAGATGAACGTTCTGGTGCGTGAGGGCGCGGTTGACGTTCCGCAGTTCAAAGAAGGAAGTCACTTCTGTGTTCAGGGCTTGAACCCCTGCCGCCGCGTCGTTGGCTGCAGTAAGCCACACGCTGCCCTGAAATCCGTTGAAACGGCAGAGCAGCGTTAAGCCAATACATTCCAGTGCCACGAAGAGCAGGACGTGACAATATTTCCTTAAAAAGTCAAGCAGATTGTGCATGGACTATGCAGAAATGACGTGGGGAGAGAATCTCCCGCTTTATCTCATCAAGAACGTGTAGTCTTCCACGTGTTTCAGCGCCTCGCCGGTGCCTTTCGCCACGCAAAGGAGCGGGTCTTCTGCCACGTGGAAAGGAATGTTTATCTTGTCGCTGAGTCGCTTGTCTAAGCCTCTGAGCAACGCGCCGCCGCCGGTGAGGAAAATTCCGTTTTTGACGATGTCGGCGTAGAGTTCGGGAGGCGTGTTTGCCAAGGCGTTGATGACCGCTTGTTCTATCTTGGCGATGGAAGTCTCCAAGCAGTGTGCAATTTCCTGGTAGCAAACGGGCACTTCCATGGGCATCGTAGTGATTCGGTTCGGTCCGATGACCACGTAGTCTTGAGGAGGCTCTGGGAGGTCAGTCAGGGCGGCGCCGACGTTGATTTTGATGCGTTCAGCCATTCGCTCGCTGACGAGCACGTTGTGCTGACGGCTCATGTATTCTCTGATGTCTGAGGTGAAGTCGTCGCCTGCGATTTTGATGGAGTTGTTGGAAACGATGCCTCCCAGGGAGATGACGGCGATTTCGGTGGTGCCGCCGCCGATGTCCACAATCATGTTTCCTTCCGGAGCATTCACGTCGATGCCAATGCCGATGGCGGCAGCCATGGGTTCATAGAGGAGGAAGACGTCTCGTCCTCCGGCATGCTCGGCGGAGTCTCTGACGGCACGTAGTTCAACTTCGGTCGAACCGGAGGGAACGCCGATGACCATTCGCAAAGAAGGTGAGAAAAGTCGTTTGCCGGAACGCACTTTCCTGATGAGACCGCGCATCATTTGCTCGCAGGCGTTGAAGTCTGCAATCACTCCGTCTCTGAGCGGACGAATCACTCGGATTTTGCTGCCGGTTTTTTCGAGCATCAGTTTGGCGGTGTCGCCGACGGCTATCATTTTCTCCGTGTGCTGGTCCAAAGCCACGACGGAGGGCTCGTTCACTGCGATTTCTCCGTCGGCAATGATGATGGTGTTTGCCGTGCCCAAGTCAATGGCGAGTTCTTGGGTGAAGGAGAAGAGTTTAGAAAAGAATCCCATAGATTTAAAGAAGGTTTGCTGTGATTCAGTTTCGGGTTATGTTCTCTGGTTTTTGTTTCACGCCTTAGTTTGTTCTGCAAACCACTCGTGAATGGCGGTGTCGTAGGCGCTGCTGACGGCGAAGGCTCTCTCTGCAAACTGTTTGCGCTCGCTGAGTTCGGTGACGGCGCCGCGGCGGGCGAGGATGTCCATGAGCGTAGCGTATTCCGCCTTTGAAGGAACGATGACGACGTCCTTGAAGTTTTTGGCTGCTGCTCGGATGAGCGTGATGCCGCCGATGTCAATCTTCTCGATGATGTCTGCTTCGCCGGCTCCTTCTTTGACAGTTTGCGTGAAGGGGTAAAGGTCCACGATGACGAGGTCTATTTCGGGGATGTCATAGCGTTTCATTTCTTCGCGGTCTTCGGCGTTTTCGCGACGTGCAAGGATGCCTCCGGAAACTTTCGGGTGCAGCGTTTTGACGCGACCACCGAGGATGGAGGGGTAGGAGGTGAGGTCTTCCACTCTTTCGCAAGGAAGTCCGATGGATTCAATGAACTTGTGCGTACCGCCTGTGGAGATGAGAGAAACTCCTTCTTCGTGCAATTTTTTGAGCAGTGCTTCAAGTCCGTCTTTGTGGAAAACTGAGACGAGAGCTCTTTGGATGCGTTTTTGTTCCGCCATGTTGTTTGTGCTTAGATTTTTAGTGGATGAGTATATTTCCCTGCAAAATTACAGTTTTTTCTATTTCTCACGGTTTTAGGAGCCGATAAAGAAAAACTGCCCATACTTTTTTCTGAAAGAGTGGGCAGTTCTGAGCAGCAGAGTTTCCAATTCTGTGGAAAGTTCTTCTGGCGGCGCTTCGCGCTTTTTCATTTGTTCGGGAAATGCAGCACAAGTTCAATGACGGCTTTGTCTCTCTCGGAGCGTTTCGCCAGCGCGTCGTTTTTGTAGAAATACTTCTCGTAGTTGATGCGGATGTCCGCATTCATTTTCTTTCCCATGCTGAGCGTGATGCCTCCGGTGAGGCGTTTTCTTTCGCCGTCGGTCAGTTTGAAATTGCCGTTTTCATCTGGTTCACCGTCGGCGTGGTCTCCCATCGCGTCAAAGCGGCAAAGAAAACTCATCTTGCGGAAAGTTTTTTTCAGCGGCAAATCGTAGCAGATAAAAGCGTCCACGGCGTTCACAGCAGGAAAGGCGTTGTGAGCATAGACTTTCCGCAAATATTCTGCCTCCAGTGTCCAACGTTTAAGTTTCAGCGTCGCGCCGCCATCATAGAGCCAGACCTTGCCCGCCTTGGGTGAGATTTTCTGCATGGAGGCTTGAAGCGTCAGCCCCTTGAAGGGTTTGTACTGTGCCTTTGCGGAGAAATTCAGGGAGCGTGTCCAATAGTCCTTTTGGTCTGTGAGCCCCGAGCCGTTAAAAAGTCCGGCTTCGAGTTTAAGTCCTGTGTTTCGGGGTTCATAGGCGCCGCAGAGCCCCACGTCTCGCACGTTGCCGACTTGCTTTGCGATGAACGAGCGGTTTGCAAAATATTGCAGGTGCGGGGAGCGGTGGGCGTCAATGCTGAAAGGCACGCGCATTTGTCCGAGAAGGAGTTTCGTTTCTTCCCATTTCATGCCGCCGTAGGCGTCAAGCATTCGGATTCTGCCTTCGTCAGAGAGGTCAATCTCCGCTTTGTAGATGACGTTGTCCGTCACCTTTCCGTCCAAAGCCAGTCTTGCGGTGCGCACCTCAAAGCGACTTTCGCCTTGTTCGGTTTGGCATTCAACCTTTGCTCGAATCGTTCCGCTGAGATTGGGGAACCAGTCGGGCAGTCCTCGGTGGGCGGTGGCAGTGCTGTCTTTCGTTTCCGCGTGAAGAGCGGTGGGCGCGAGCAGGGTCAGGGCGGCGAGAAGGAAACCGCGCGAAAGTTGTTTCAGGTGCATAATTATATAATGTATGGTCAGAGTTTTTTGCCTTGAATCAGTGAGTTGAACTATGAGATTTGGGCTTGGTGGAATTTTTCGATGTGTTTTTGGAGTCGTTTCATTTCGCTGAGAATCTGTTGCGCTTCTTGGATGAGGTGCAAGAGCAGGGTCGCTGCGGTCAGGTTCGTGCCCGGGACGCGGGTGCTGACGCTGACTTCCACGTAGAGTTCTTCCAGTTCTTTCTTCGTTTCGGTCATCATTGCCCATCGTTGCGCATTCTCATCTTGGCGTGCGTCTCGCAAGTCTTGCGCGGTGAGCACCATGATGGAAGCCGCTTTTTCAATGAGTTTCTCATATTTTTCGGAGAGTTTTTCCTCGGGCGGCGTGAAGTGATTGTCCACATGTTCCAAGCAAGGCTCCGCCATGCGGACGAGACCGTAGCGAATCTGCAGGAGCGAGTTGTGAATCAGATGGAAGGGTGTGCTCAGTTTCACAGCCGTCAGCGCGGGCTCGGCGCGTCGGAGGCAGAGGGCTTCTCTGCGTCGCAGGTTTTTCAGCGTTCGTTTGGACTGAGTCAGTTCTCTTTGCGTGTGGCGCAGCGTTTTGAGGTTCTCTTCTTTCAGCGCGTCGGCAGTTTCGGTCCAGAGTTTGGCATAGTCTTCAAGAACTCCTGCCACGCTCATGTGGATGTGGCGCTCAAGCATGGGGATGATGAGTGTGCGATCCGTGACGTGCCACATTTGAGTGAAGAGCATGTCGCCTTGCTGCACGAGTTCTTTTTGCTTTTGTGCGAATTTTTTCTGGCTGCGAATGATGGCAAAGATGCCTGCTGCGACGATGAGGACAATGACGATGATGCCTCCGAAGTTCATGGCGGTCGCTACGAAGAAGGCGAGGGTGAAAGCGACGCCCGCTGTGATGAACCAACCGCCGATGACGGTCAGCACGCCGGTGATGCGGAACACTGCACTTTCTCTGCTCCAAGCTCGGTCAGAGAGCGAAGAACCCATGGCAACCATGAAAGTGACGAAGGTGGTTGAGAGCGGCAACTTGAGCGTTGTGCCGAGTGCAATCAAGAGGGAAGCCACGCAAAGATTGACGGAGGCGCGACAGAGGTCGTAGGCTGCAGCGTTGGGGGCGGCAACAGAGGGGCGGCGGAAACGCCCGTCCAGCCAGCGTCCTGTTCTTTCAGGAATCATTTTGGACAAGCTTTGTCCCACGGAGTTTCCCCATCTGACAAGACTTCTTGCCACTTTTGACGTACCAAACATTTCGTCTCCTTCATCGCTGCGGGAGAGTCCGACTTCCGTTTCAACGACTCGGCGTGCCTTCTTGGAAGTTACCAGGGAGAAAACCATCAGTGCGCCGGCACCGATGAGGAAGATGAGCGGAGTCTTGGCTGATTCCGTGAGTGAAGCCATGCGATAGAGTTCCGGCCCCGCTTCCAGTCCGTTGTTGGAGAAGTCCATCCAAGAAGAGAGTCCGGCAAGCGGCACACCGATGAAGTTCACCAGGTCGTTTCCGGCGAAGGCGGTGGCAAGCGCGAACGTTCCTGAGAGCACAACGACTCTCAAAACGTTGACGCGAAGTAGTTTCAGTCCCCACATCAGCAGTGTCGCTGCGACAAAGACGACTGCAAGGATGGTTGCGGTGTGAATGTGAATGAAATCTTTCACCTCGGCATTCATGAAGGAAAGGTCTTTGAGTCCTTTGAAGAGCATGAAATAGAGGATGGCGGTCAGAGCGAATCCTCCGTAGAGGGCAGTTTTCAGTGCGCCCGCCTTTTGGAGTTGGAAGGTGAAGAGGACGCGTGCGAGATATTGCACCACCATTCCGGTGAAGAAGGCGATTGGTACGCTCATGAAGATACCGATGATGACCTCCAACGCTTTTGAGGTGTTGAGATAGTCGCCCATGCCGAGCGCTGCGCCGTCAGTTGCCATTTTCACGATGACAAAGGCGAAGGAAGCGCCGAGAAGTTCGAAGACCATGCTGACCGTTGTGGACGTCGGCATGCCAAAGGTGTTGAACACGTCCAGGAGAACGATGTCCGTAGCCATGACGGCGAGGAAGATGAGCATCACTTCTCGGAAAGTGAAATATTGTGGTGAAAAGATGCCGTGTCGGGCGATGTCCATCATTCCGTTGCTGAGGGCACAGCCTGCAAAGACGCCGATGCCTGCAATGAAGAGAAGCGTTTTGAACTTTGCTGCCCGCGAGCCGATTGCGGAGTTGAGAAAATTCACCGCGTCGTTGCTCACGCCGACCCAAAGGTCAAAAGCGGCGAGCACAAACAAAAAGACAACCATTGAAGGGTAAATCCATTCCATAATGAAAATGAGATTAGTTTATATTTTGAGTTTTTTATTGTTCTCAAACGCCGTTCCACGTTTCTTTGATTTCGCGAGAGCGGACTTCAAGAGGCGATGCAAAAGTAGGGGAGGAGTGTATCGTTCTTGTTACAAACCTGTGAAGAAAGTGTTAAGGCGAAAAACTTCTGTTTCTTCATAAAAAATTAACCGAGCGCGTGTCGCGGCAGTCTTTGAAAAAGTTTAAACTTGCACCCGAGAATGGAACTTTGTGCTTCCGTTCCCGACGGTGAAACGTCAGTTTTCCCGTCTTTTCTTAATCCTAATTTTGTTTCTCATGAACAGACATCGAATCTTGGTGGTAGATGATGAACCCGATTTGAGAGAGATTCTTCAGTGCAATTTGGAAAATGCCGGCTATGTGGCTGACACGGCAGAGAGCGCGGAAGAAGCTTTGGAAAAACTGCGCCCGGACCACGAGTTGATTTTGCTTGACGTCATGCTGGGAGGCATGTCGGGCTTCCAGTTGGCTGAAAAATTGCGCAAGGAGCAACACAACTTGATTCCCATCATTTTTCTGACCGCGCGCGATGCCGAACGCGACCTTCTCACCGGTTTCTCCGCCGGCGGCGACGACTACATTGCGAAGCCCTTCTCCCTTCAGGTCGTGCTTGCCCGCATTGGAGCGATGCTTCGTCGGAGCGTGCGCAACTCGCATCCTGCTTCGTTCACCGTGGGAGGCATGGTTGTTGATTTCGGTCGCAAGGTGGTCACCGTCGGCACTGAGGACGTGCGCCTTTCTCCCAAGGAGTTTGGCATCCTCAGTTGTTTGGCGAAGCAGCCCGGGCGCGTCTTTTCACGCGAAGAGATTCTTGCTGAAGTGTGGCCTGACGACTGCTATGTTTTGGACCGCACGGTGGATGTCCACATTGCCCGCGTGCGCCGCAAACTTGGCGAGGAGGGCAACCGAATCAGCAACCGTCAAGGCTACGGCTACTGTTTTGAAGCGTGAGGCTCATGCGCCGGCGTTCGTGCGCTTTGTTCAATCCCAGCGTTAAGTACTTATATAATTAATATAGGTGTGGAATAGGTGCCTCCTGTTCCGTTCTTCATATCCTTCAGCCCATGTCTTTCCGCAATCGTTTGCTTCTCAATTTCGCAGCCCTTTTTGCAGCTTTCGCTCTTTTGCTTCTCGGGTTTCAGTATCACCGCGAGCGGCAATTCCGTCGCGAGTTGTTGGAAGAGCGTTTAGGAAGTTACGCTGACATCGTTTCCGGCGCGGGGCTTTCTCCTGATTCCGCCGGTGTGGATTCCGTTCGTCTCTCTTCGCTCGTTCGTTTGTTGCCGTCGGAGGTTCGTTTGACGGTCATCGATTCCTCGGGCAGGGTTCTTTTTGAGTCAAGTGGTCACGCTGTGGAAGAGATGGGGAACCATCTTCACCGCCCCGAAGTGGCAAGTGCGCAGAAGAGTGGCAGTGGGAGTGACATTCGTTTTTCTGAGACGGAGGGCAAGGAATTTTTCTACCTCGCGCGTCGCAGCGGTCCTTTCACCGTTCGCATGGCGACGGCTTATGATGCACGCATTCGTCATTTTCTTCAAGCCGACAATGTTTTCCTGTGGTTCGTGATGCTTGTTTTCACCATCGCGCTTCTTCTCCTCTTGTTCGTCTCAGGCAGGTTCAGCAAGTCGGTGACGGCTTTGCGCAGTTTTGTCCGCTCCGCCGACCGTGGGCTGGTTGACTATGACCACCTGCATTTTCCTTCCGGCGACCTGGGCGACGTGGCGCGAAGCGTGACGGCACAGTATCGGAAACTGGAAGAATCCGGGCGCATCATCCGTGCCCAACGCAAACAGCTGCTCCGCCACTTCCACTATTTTGCCCAAGGCATTGCCATCTTCAGTGTGGAGAAGAAGTCGCTCTACGCCAATCAGCATTTTGTGCAATATGTGAACGTCATTCTGGATCGTCCCACGCCTTGTGTGGATGCTCTTTGGGACAGTCCGCATTTCAAGCCTGTTGTTGATTTCCTTGCTTTGTCGAAGCCGCAGCGCAGTTCCACGGAAGAGGCTCCTGTCTTCAGTTTCCCGCTTCAGGCGGGGTCGGTCACGTTCAACGTCCAAACGCTCGTCTATGCCGACGGCAGTTTTGAAATCACTTTGACCGATGTGACCCAGGCTGAGAAAAACCGACTGCTCAAGCAACAAATGAGCCACAACATAACGCACGAACTTCGCACCCCCGTCAGCAGCATTTCCGGCTATTTGGAAACGCTCCTCTCGTGTCCCAATCTGAGCGAGGAGCAGCGAACCCGTTTCCTTCAAAAGGCACATGCGCAGACGTTGCGTTTGACGGACCTCATTCGCGACGTTGCGCTGATTTCAAAAACGGAAGAGGCGCCAGAATTGATGCCCGTCGAAGAAATTGACATCCGTCAGGTGGTGGATGAGGCTGCCGAGGAGTTCTCAAATCCTTTGGAAGAAGCCGGCATCCGCTTTTGCAGTGAACTGCCCGAGTTGACGATTCGTGGAAACTACACGCTTGTCCACGCCATCTTCCGAAATCTTCTTGAAAACGCAGTCCGCTATGCCGGTCACGGCGTGGAGGTTCATGTGGTCTGCTACAGTGTCACTTCGGAATTTGCCTATTTCAGTTTCTACGACACAGGCTGCGGTGTTGAGGAGTCGCACCTTCCGCGACTTTTCGAGAGGTTCTATCGTGTGGACCGGGGACGCACGCGCGCCGATGGAGGCACCGGTCTGGGCTTGAGCATTGTCCGCAACGCCGTGTCTTTCCATCGTGGCACGATTTCGGTCAGAAATCGCAAGGAAGGTGGGCTTGAGTTCCTCTTCTCGTTGCATGTGTGAAGTCCCAGAGGAAAGTGCGCAAGGGATAGAAACGTTTGTGAACTTGTGGTGTTTGAGAAAGACCAACGGTCTGTTTGGATTCTTTTCGTTTTGTGGTTGGTGAAAGGGAACGGTGAGTGAGTCGCTGTTCCAAGGTTCTTCGTTTCTGTCCTTTTCGCGAAAAGCCTCCGTGAGGCAGTGCGCCCACAAAAGAAACGGGTAGGGTGCGAGAGACGTAAGATTTTGTTTTTTAAGTTATTGTTTGCAATTGTTGGGCAAAAGTTATTCGTCGTTCTTGGTACTTTTGCAGCGTACGGAGGTTTGAAACAGCCTACGCCTCATTTGTTTCGCTCCTTTGGGAGCTTGGTGAATTTTGTTCAAAGTGCTTGCTGATTCTTCCCTATGTTTAACCTTCAAAATAACCACTCACGATGAAAAAGACTTTGTTTTTCTTGATGTGCTTCATCGTCTTGCACATCTCGGCTTGCGCTTCCGCCGACAAGCCCATCTCAAAAAAGGAATTGCCGCAGGCAGCACAAACTTTCATTCAAACCTATTTCTCGGACAAAGCCATCACCTTGGTGAAACAGGACACCGATGTGGCTCGTAAAACCTATGACGTTGTTTTTGCAGACGGAACAGAGGTCGAGTTCAACGGCAAAGGCTTGTGGACCGAGGTCAGCACAATGACCGGTGCGGTGCCGCAGGACCTTGTGCCGGAAATCATCCGCACTTTCGTCAGCCGGAAGTATGCCGGACAAACCATCTGTCGCATTGAGCGCGAACGTGCAAAGACGGAGGTGAAGCTCTCCAACGGTCTGGAACTGACATTCAACAAGGATGGGCGGCTGATTGACATTGACAATTGAGATTCCCTCGCCCGGTCGGACACGGTCCAACTGGAGTCTTCCCCTCCCTGAAAGTGAGGTGAGTGTTTTAATCGGGGTCGCGTTCCACACATTGGACGCGGCCCCGATTCGTCATACCCTACACGCCGAGGCTGCGTCTTCGCCGCTCAAAGAATAGCAGATGATGGCTGTCCGCTAAACCATTTAGCTACGCTTCAACGCTACACTATACGTAAATAAAGGGGGTAAGAAAAAACTATACAAACTATACACAAGCCCTACATTTAGTCCTTCATTTCGCTGATTTTACGCTTGTCACGAAATGGCGGTGTATCAGAACATAAATTTTGACAAACCGCCCTCATTGTGTTGGGGCTTACAGCAAAACTTGTGCCACTTTGCATGCAAAAAGGGAACGCAGGAAAAAATGAAATAGGCTTCGCGCGCGAGGCGCGCGTATTCACCTTTCAAACCTATACGTTTTTCAAGGGTACATGCATTTCCTGCAAATCCTACACAGTTCGGGGTTAAATATTGATAATCAGAGATATTAGGTGTGTAGGGTTTGGTCTGTAAATGCTACACAAAACCCTTCATTGTGTAGGGTTTCGCGGCGGTGTGTGTAGGGTCGTGGTGAAGCAAAAAATATAAATGTAGGATTGGGCGGAAATATGCAAAAACGTGGTTTCCATCCTACATTTTTTGCTCTTCGAGGGAATCTGTGTTGCTGAGAAAAATCTTGCCTATTCGGCACACAGTTTTACTTAGGGGAAGGCAAAGAAAAATTAGAAGAAGGCAAATTAAAATTTGAGGAAGGCAAATTTTAACCGGGTGCGCTCCTAGTTTTTCCCAGGTGCGCTCCTAGTTTTACTTAGGTGCGCTCCTAGTTTTTCCCAGGTGCGCTCCTAGTTTTTCCCAGGTGCGCTCCTAAGTAAAACTGCGTGCCGTTGCAATGTAGGGTTTTCGCCTCGTTTTGTGTAGGGTTTGCGCGCCGTTTCGTGTAGGGTTTGTGCTCGCGTTCGTGTAGGGTTTGCGCCTCGTTTTGTGTAGGGTTTTGAACGCTTCAATGTATGGTTTGTGTAGGGTTTGGAGCACAAACTATGCATTTCGTAACGTGCGGATAATCAAAGGGGTAAGGAGTAAAATGTAGGGTTTGTGTATAGTTTGCATAGTTTTTTCTTGCCCTTTTATTTACGTATAGTGTATGCTTTCGTCACGATTCTTTCCGACTGTTTTTCTCGTCGATGCTCCGTTCCGAGTTTCAGTTCCAATGTGTCGGAAGAGCCGCCTCGATGTTTTGATTGCGCGTAACACAAAAAGAGGTGACGCGATGCGCCACCTCCTTTTGAACTATATTCTTTCAAAAAAATGACTTGTACGTTTTTCGTGTGGCAAGCTCAACCCCTTGGCTCGCCTTTCTAAGTCCTTTCTCATTTGTCCTTCTTTCCGAAGATGGAGAAGTGAACGTAGCGCTTCGGGTGCGCCTTCAGGTCAATCATGAGAGAATCGGCGTGTTGCAGCGTCGAATTGAGGTTGTCATAGACCCCCCTGTCGTTGAGGAAGAGTCCGAGCGTGTTGTCCTTGCTTTTGAGTTTGGTGTCGAGGTTGTCAGTGATGTCGTTGAGATTGTCCGACATTTTTCGTGCACTGGCAAGTGTTTCGTCAACCGATTGCAGCGTCGAGGCGAGGTCCAGTGCCGCCAGTTTCGCAGCAAAAACGTTGGCGTTGGCGGAAGCCGCCTTCAAGTTGGAGAGCGTCTGCGGAAGGTCGTTCTTCATCATGCCGTTGAGACGCACAGACGTTTCGTGGAGTTCGGCAGTCAGTGCGGCTGTGTTGTGAAGCGTTTGTTCCAGCGCTCCGTCTCCCGTCAGGTGATTCACGTTGGTCAGAATGGAATCCAGTTTTGGCAGCATCTTTTCAATGACTGGAATCATGGCTCCGACCTTGTCCATGGCTCCGATTTTCATTCCGCCCTGGATGGTGTCGCCGGGAGCGACGTGTTTCAACGGATTGGGACCGAGGGCGAGCAACATTTTGACTCCGCCCATGAGTTCCGTTTCCAGTTCTGCGCGTGTCCCCTCTGGCACACGCATTTCTTTGTCCAGTTCAATTCCGACAACCACGTGGCGTCCCTGTTGGTAGTCATAGTCAATCGTTCTGACGATGCCGACGGGGTAGCCATTGGCAAAGACGGGGTTTGAGACGGACAAGCCGCCGATGTCGGCAAATTTGACGTAATAGGTGTTTGAGGATTGAAAGACATTGATGCCTTTCAAGAAGTTGATGCCAATGAAGAGCAAGATGATAGCGGCGATGGCAGCAAGTGAAATTTTGACTTCTTTTTTCATGACTGTGTTGCGAACTTTTTGTCCGCCTTGGATTGAATGGAACTTTTCTGTGAGGTTGGCAGTTTCCTACTCAAACTTTTTCGCCTGGGTGACGGAGACAGGTTTTCCCAGATGGAACGCCACGACGTAGGCGGCGGGAATTTTTTTCTTCACCTCTTGGAGCGCTTTCTTAGCGTCAGCGTGTCGTGTGAAACTGCCGTGATAGTATTTAAATAGGTCTCCCTCTTTCGTTCGTGTGACTTTGAGTCCTTTGAATTGAGGGTCAGTGGTGGAAATTTGACGTTTGCCGGCTCCGAGTTGGATTCGATATTCCACGTTGGGCGTTTTAGGCTTTGCGTCGTTGTTTTTGGGATTAGCGGTTTGCGTCTTGCTTGGCGCCGGTTTGGGTTTAGGCGCGTTTTCTCTCTTCGGTGTTGTCGGGGTGGTGTGGGTTTCCGGCTTGACGGCAGGAGTCATCTCGACTGCGGGTGTGACGGTGGCAGCAGCGACGGTGTCGGCTGTGGGCTTTTCCGGAGCCGGGGCGGCAGGCAGTGGTGCCGGGAGGTCGCTCACGCTTTTGTCGTGGAGACGGCGGTAGGTAATGAAGCCGTTGTAGATGCTACGGCTCAGTTCTTCCACTCCCCGTGCAGAGTTGAGATAAGCCTCCTCCGCCGGCGTCGTGATGAATCCAAGTTCGGTGAGTACGGAAGGCATTGACGTGTTTCTGAGAACCAGGAACCCCGCTTGGTGAACCCCTTTGTCGGGTCTGCCGACGCTTTTGTAGTTTCGTTGGATGCAGCCGGCGAGGTCAACGCTCTGTTTCATGTGTCTGTCCTGCATGATTTCAAAAATGACATAACTCTCCGCCTTGTTGGGGTCAAAGCCTTGATAGGTGTGCCGATAATCATTCTCCAACGTGATGACCGAGTTCTCTCGTTTTGCCACCTCAAGGTTGGCATTAGCGCGCGCCATACCCAAAGAATAAGTCTCAGAACCGTAGGCAATTCTGCCGCCCGGAAGGGCATTGGTGTGGATGGAGATGAAAAGGTCCGCCTTTTTGTTGTTGGCAATGTCGGCGCGGCGTTGAAGAGGAATGAATACGTCCGTTCGCCGCGTATAGACAACCGTCACGTCCGGACAGTTCTCCTCCACGAGTCTGCCAAAGGCGAGGGCGACGGTGAGGTTGATGTCTTTTTCTTTGGAGCGTGCCCCCAAGGCGCCGGAGTCATGTCCGCCGTGTCCGGCATCAATGACCAGGACAAATTGCTTGGCGGAGGAATCCGCGTGGGCGGGAAGCAAGAAAAGGAGCAAAAGTCCGAAAAAGAGAATGCGTAGATATTTATTCATGCAAGACATCTTGAGAGGTTGGAGTCAGTGGGGCTGTTTGGCTAAGTAATCCTCAAATAATAACCTGCATCATCTTTGAAAATCTTTCGGTCCATATTTCCTCCCTCATCAGTCACATAGCTACGGCTATGCTCCTTCTTCGGGTGAAAATCTGACCTCGAAAATCTAATTCAAATTTGACGCAACTTATTATTTTCATATTACTAAATGAATCGGGAGGTACGCAAAGGTTGCCGCAAAGTTTGTTTCACTCATCATCCACCTCGCGGGTTCGTTCTTCGTGACGGATTCGCCAGGCGGAAGGGTAGAGGTTGTTGGCGCGTGAGCCGAGATTGTTGAGAAAGCCCAGCGGATGACCTTCCCAAACAGCGAGCACAATTCCTCGGGGAACGGAGACGGGCAGCACCAACGGTTCGCGACGAAGATAAGCCAACGCTTGATTCAAGTCAAGTTCTGCCTCGGGGAAGACAGTGCGGCAAAGATGAACGCTGAGGGCGAGTGCGTGGGCGGGGACATATTTCCGCCCTTTCTTCTCGGCGAGGGGCACGCCGCAATGAAGCGGGCGCAGCAGGGAGAACAAGAGCGAAGCATCGTCTGCCACCGCTTCGGGGAGGGCGAGCACGTTGTTCTCATCTGCTTGGACGAGCCGGAAGTTGGAAGGGGCGTCAAGCCACTCCGCCAGGATTTTCCGGCTGGCGTTGTCGGGCTGGCGCAAAGGTTTTGTCTTCGGACAACGCGCGGAGGGAGTAGCTGAGGTCTTTCGCAGCAAAGCAAGGAAGAAACCCTCGCCCGGCGTCCGCCCCGGAAGGAAACGACAGACGGGAGTTGCGCTGTCTGTTACGTTGCCGACAATGCCCCATTCTTCTTCCAAAGGAATCTCGACGGGCTTGGCGCCGAGTTCCCGGCAAATTCTTTCGACTTGGTCTTCGTTTTCGGTGCGATTGAAGGTGCAGGTGCTATAGACCATGAAGCCGCCTTCTCGCAGCGCGGGCCAAACATCGCGAACAATCTCCCATTGGCGTGCGGCACACTTCTCAACCGCCGCGGGCGACCAGTCTTGAATCGCGCCTTCGTCTTTTCGGAACATGCCCTCGCCGGAGCAGGGCACGTCGGCGGCAATGACGTCAAAGAATCCCGTAAGAGGTTGAAAGGCAGAAGCAAACGCCGAAGTGCACACCGTGGCGGAACTTCCCCATTTCAGAAGGTTCTCAGAGAGAATCCGAGCGCGCGGAAGCACGGGGTCATTGGCAACCAAGAGACAGTTGGCGGGAAGCAGGCTGCGCCAAAGTGTGGACTTGCCGCCGGGAGCAGCGCATAAATCAAGCACGCGGCGGGGAGTGACGAAACGACTCAACGTCCGATATGCCTGCTCCACAAACATGGAGGCGGCTTCTTGGACATAGTAGCAACCGGCGTGGAGCAGAGGGTCAAAGGTGAAACGCGGACGTTCAGACAGCTGTCGTCCCGTTTCGCACCAAGGCACTTGTCGCGTCGTTTCCTTCGTCCATGCCCGAGAGGGCTTCAGCGGATTGAGACGAACCGAGACCGAGGGGGCGTCGGTTTCCAGTGCGCGAAAGAGAGCGTCGGCGGTCTCATCGCCCAGCAGGCGGCGGGTCTCACTGAGGAAAACTTCGGGAAGAACCATCATACGGAAACTTTGGCAGGAATGTGCGGGTGAGGATCGTAGCCTTCCAAACGGAAGTCTGAAAAGTCAAAGTCGGTCAGTTCCTTTATTTCAGGGTTGAGCCACATTTTCGGGAGCGGACGCGGAGTGCGCTCCAATTGCAAGCGAGCCTGCTCAAGGTGATTCAGATAGAGATGAGTGTCGCCCGTGGTGTGAATGAACTCTCCGGGTTTCAAGCCGCAGACCTGCGCAACCATCATGAGCAGGAGCGCATAGCTGGCAATGTTGAAAGGAACGCCGAGGAAAGTGTCGGCGGAACGCTGATAGAGTTGCAAAGACAAACGATCGTCAGCGACATAGAACTGAAAGAGAAGATGACAAGGGGGAAGATTCATCTTGTCCAAATCGGCAACGTTCCAAGCGGAGACAATCATGCGACGCGAGTCGGGATTGTGTTTGATTTCTTCCACCACGCGGCTGATTTGGTCAATGTGACCGCCATCATAGTCAGGCCAAGAGCGCCACTGGTAGCCGTAGATGTGACCAAGGCTGCCGTCCTCGTCTGCCCATTCGTTCCAGATGCTGACACCGTGCTCTTGAAGATAGCGCACGTTCGTGTCACCTTTCAAGAACCAAAGAAGTTCGTAGATGATGGATTTCAAATGCAGTTTCTTCGTCGTGAGCAGAGGAAAACCTTCTTCCAAATTGAAACGCATTTGATGACCGAACACGCTTTTCGTGCCTGTGCCGGTGCGGTCCGCCTTCACGGCGCCCTCTTCCAAAATGCGGCGGAGAAGATTCTGGTATTGTTTCATCGCATGTGTTTTTGTGGGGATAAAATCGTTTTCAAAACTCCCCTTATTCGAAGAAATCCTCCATTGCACCGGACATGTGGGGAGTCGGCGCATAAAAAAAGCGGAGGAATGAGAGGTTTACGGCTGCGAAGTTACAACTTTTCCTCTATAAAAACTTAACTTTGTCGCGAGGTTTCAAAAAAGCCACGACGAGAAGGCGGCTTTGTTCGGTGACTTTTGTCCGCTTTCTCGCCATTTGTGTCTGCTTTGTCCTCGTTTCGTCTCACTTTCCTTTTCAAGGGTGTTCTAAAAATTAGGTTGAGTTGATTTTAGTAATATGAAAATAATAAGTTGCGTCAGATTTGAATGACATTTTCGAGGTCAGATTTTCACCCGAAGAAGGAGCATAGCCGTAGCTATGTGACTGATGAGGGAGGAAATATGGACCGAAAAGATTTTCAAAGATGATGCAGGTTATTTTTTGAGGATTACTTAAAAAGCGACCAAGACGTAAGTACTTTCTTTTGAACGTTCCTTATTCCGTAATTTATAGAACAGCCCTTCATTCATTCGGACGTTCTTTCGTCCCCCTCATTTTTTCTTTATGACCCTCTCTCTGATTTGTGCTCTTGACGAGAACCGCGCGATAGGTTTTCAAGGCAAACTTCTGTTCTATCTTCCCGCCGACTTGAAACATTTCAAGGAACTGACGACCGGACACACGGTTCTCATGGGAAGAAAAACTTTTGAGTCACTTCCCAAAGGCGCACTGCCGAACCGCAGGAACGTGGTCGTCACGCGACAAGAGGACTATGCCGCGCCGAACATCGAAGTCTTCCACTCCTTCGAAGAGGCGTTGAAGGCTTGCGAGACGGACGAAAAGGTGTTCGTCATCGGCGGGGAGAGTCTCTATGCCATCGCTCTGCCACTCGCCACGGAACTCCAACTCACACACATCCATGCCGCCGCCCCCGAAGCCGACACTTGGTTCCCGGCGTTTGAGGCAGCCGATTGGAAAAAGACTGCGGAAACAAGTTTTGAACCGGACGAAAAAAACAAACAGCGATTCAGTTTCTGCACCTACGAGCGTCAGCCCCAGCGCATGTAGTCCGGAAGCGGTTCCTTGCGGGCTTCCTCAAAGACCTCGCCGAGCAACTGCTGCATCAACGGGAGCAAGACCTTGCGCACGACTTTCTCGTTCAGTTGATGCCCGCCCTCAAAACGTGTCGCGTGGGGATAGTGCTTGAGAAAGGTTTGGCAGGCATTCATGGGATTGACGGTCGTGTCGTCCATGCCGAAGAGTCCAAAGCAGAGTTCTTTGTCGGCTTCGGTGATGCCATCGAACTGACGGCGTTCCATGGCGCGGAAGTGTTGCAAAATTTCGTGCGTCACCTTGAATTCTTTCTCATGATTCTTTCTCCCGTTCAACCATTTGAACGTGCCGGTGTGAAGCACCTTGCTCAGCGAACTCATTTGAAAGGCAGGATTTACGCAGATGCGCAACACACCTCTCATTTGCTGGGCATACATTCCTCCCATGCTCGTGCCGATGATGATGTCCGGTTGTTCTTTCTTCACCAATTCGGTCAGAAAAGGCAAGGCTTCGTCAGGGTCCAACGGAATGTCGGGCGCAATGACCTCGCCCGAAGGAAAAAGTTTTGCCAGCAACTGCGCTGTGCCACTCGCTCCGCTGGAGGCGAAGCCGTGAAAATAGACTAACTTCATCTTTAGTTTGTGTTTTTAGAATCTTCTCTGATTGCTGAAAATCTTCTTTGATTGCTTAGAATCTTATGAAATATTTTATAGTAATACTTACCATTTGCTCTCTGCTTTTCGGCGCATGCGTTGAGGTGCGTGCCGGCGTGCCCTGGCTTCCCGAGGCTCGGCGTTTTGTGCCGGCAGACAGTGTGCACGTTTGGAACTATTCTGCACCGGACATTCGGCAGTTGGCGCTGCGCGCCTTTCCCGAAGCAAAAGGTAGCCTTTTGAGCGCGGACGCCAAGTTTTGGGAACAGCGCGAGGACATTGCCCAATGGGCAGCAAAGCTCATCAGTCATGGCAACTGTGTGGGCGGCGGCGATGATTTGTTTTCCGCTTCGCAAGGCGTTCCGGCAATGATGCAGACCGGAGCCTGCGCCATGATGTGGCTGATGACGGGGCGGAGCGAGTATGTGGACTTCATGGAACGTGCGATTTTCAATGCGGCGTGGCACGCAGCCACTGACACACTCCTCTCAGCGGATGCCTCCGACCGTCGCGCCGCAGCCGAGACGCTGCTCGCCATGCCCGCGACGATGTATGGCGTTTGCGGAGATTCCCTGTTTGTGAACTACTATACCAACGCGACTTCTCGCATCCCTGTTGGCGAGGGCAGTGCTTTCACGCTTGACCTCATCACGCAGATGCCGATTTCCGGCGTCGTCAAATTCCGTTTTTCGCAACTTCCCGCGGAAGGTCGTTTCCTCGCGCTTCACCTTCGTTTGCCTGATTGGACAGGCTGCAGCGGTGCAAATTCCGTCTATCACTACGAGGGCAACGAGCACGCAACGCTTCCCGCCATTTTTGTGAACGGACATGAACTCTTGCCGAAAATGTTTCGGGTGGACGAGAAAGGATACGTCATCATTGAAAAAACATGGTTCAACATGGACGAGGTATATTTTCAAATCTCCCTGCCCATGCTTCAAGTCACTTCGTTCCGCCCGGAGGAAACGGGGCGGAGTTTTCTGCAGCGCGGTCCGCTGGTTTATGTGCTGCCCGAGGAAGCAAAAGGATTCTGTTTCACCTCTGCGTCAGAAACGAGCATCGTTTCAATCGATGAAGCAGGACTGCCGGTGCTTTCGGTGAAACTTTTTCCCGGCGAGACGGGCGGCGGAAACGAAGAGAGTGGCAGTAAGGTCTTCACCGCCACTCCCTACGCCAACGCCACAAAGGGCTCGGTCTTTTTCCACAAGTAGCAGACGCCTATTTTATATATATGGTGTGCGTACTTACTGATACAGGCTTCGTGCTCACAAACTTTCCAGCAGTCGTTTCATCACAACCGTGGCAGAGATTTCTCGGTTGGCAGCCTCGGGAATGACCAAAGAGCGCGGTGACTCAATCACATCGTCCGTGACGATGACGTTTCGGCGCACGGGCAGGCAGTGCATGAAAGCGGCATCGTTTGTCAAACTCATTTTTTCAGAATCAACCGTCCAGTCGGCGTCTTTGGAAATGACCTTTCCGTAGTCCTCCGGTCGTGTCACGCCGGGGCAGCTCCAGTTTTTCGCATAGATGAAGTCAGCATTCTCAAATGCTTTTCTTTGGTCATATTCCACGCGAGCGTCGCCCACGAAGAGCGGGTCAAGTTCGTAGCCCTCGGGATGCGTGACGACCAAATCCACGTCTGCCGCTCTCATCCACTCGGCAAAACTGTTGGGGACTGCTTGCGGCAGCGCGCGAGGGTGGGGTGCCCACGTCAGCACGACCTTCGGGCGTGCTTGGCGTTTGTGCTCTTCAATCGTGATGAGGTCTGCGAACGCCTGAAGAGGATGGGCGGTCGCGCTTTCCATGGAGAAAACGGGGCGACCGCTGTGGAGGATGAACTGCGTCAGCACATTCTCGCTGTAGTCCGCCGCTCTGTCGGTCAGACCTGCAAAGGAACGAACACCGATGAGGTCACAATATTGCGCCATGACCGGGATGGCTTCAAGAAGATGCTCACTCTTGTCACCGTCCATGATGACTCCGCGTTCGGTCTCCAACTTCCAGGCTCCCTGATTGACGTCCAAGACCACGACGTCCAAGCCCAAGTTGCGCGCGGCTTTTTGCGTGGAGAGACGGGTGCGGAGAGAATTGTTGAAGAAGATGAGCAAAGCCGTTTTGTGTTTTCCCAGATGTTCAAAAGCATAGCGGTCTTTTTTGATTTCCGCTGCTTCCTGCAAAGCCAAGTCAAGTTGTCCGAGGTCGGAGGCGTGAAGGAAAGTTTTCATGTTTGGATGGTGCTAAGTTTATGTTTTGTTTGCGCTTCGGCTTTCTCCCGTTGTTGGGAAAGAAGTGACGAAAAGACGGCGAAACCTCGCCGTTGTGCCTGCAAATGTACGCATTTCTGAAAAACACATCGCTTTCTCCTTGGGCAATGCTTTCTTTAATTGTAATTTTGCTCCCGTCTCTCGCGGTTTCCTCCCGTTCCCTCTTTGAGAGACGTCATTCACGAACCCTTTCATTTTCATTCTTTCCCATCATGAAAAAGTTCATTCTCCTCGTCGCCGCAGTAATGCTGACCACGAGCACCGCCTGCACAAAGAAAGTTTCTTCCCGTGACCGCCAAGCGACTGTCTCGGAATCCACCACTGCTGCCGCACAGCAAGCGTCCACCGTTCCGTCGGTCGTCAAGTCACTCCCGACAAGCCTGACCGGCAAGGAAATCCTCCCCGCCTTGGCAAAAAACTATCCAGGCAAAGTCGTCCTGATTGATTTCTGGGCGACATGGTGCGGTCCCTGCCGAATGGCGATGAAGACCATTGACGAAATCAAACCTCAACTTCAGGAAAAAGGTTGCGTCTTTGTCTATGTCACCGGCGAAACCTCTCCCATGGAGGACTGGACACCGATGATTCAAGAAATTTCCGGAGACCACTATCGTCTCACTGATGCCCAGTGGGAAGCACTTGGCCAGGAGTTGAACATCCCCGGCATTCCTTCCTACCTTATTCTCGGAAAAGACGGAAAGCGCGCTTGGGACAACCTGAGCGAAGGAGGCTATCCCGGCAGTGAACGCTTGCAAAACGAAATAGAAACGGCACTCACGAAATAAGCCACTGCCGACGCGTTCCTCTCTTCTTTCTTTACTCCCTCAACCCCAAGGAATCATGCAGAAATCAAAGGTCATGGTCGCCATGTCGGGTGGAACGGACAGTTCCGCCGTGTGTCGCATGCTACAAGAACAAGGTCATGAGGTCGTGGGCTTGACCATGCGTGTCTTTGATTTGCCCCGACAGTTCCCCGCGGCGACTCTTGCGGGATTGGACGAAACCGTGTTGCAGTCCGGTTCTCTTCCGGGCGAACCGGATTTTCTCCTCGCAGCACGCCGCTTGGCTGAGCGACTCCAAATCCGCCACATCACGGTGGATGTCAGAGAGGAGTTCCGCCGCGATGTGGTGACATATTTTCTGCAAGAATATCTGGCGGGCAGAACGCCGAATCCCTGCGTACACTGCAACCGACGCTTCAAATTTCGCCTATTGGAGGAGTGGGCAAACCGAGAGGGATGTGAACTGATGGCGACGGGACACTATGTCCGAACAGAAACCGACGCAGCGGGGCGCACTTTCCTGCTTCGTGGCATTGACCCGACGAAGGATCAAAGTTATTTTCTCTGGCGACTTCCTTCCTCCCTGCTCTCGCGCTGCCTCTTCCCGCTTGGCGGGATGAAGAAAACGGAGGTCAGAGCCTGGCTTCGCGAACGTGACATGACGACGGAGGCTTCGCGGAAGGATTCCATGGAAACCTGTTTCGTCGAAGGAGACTATCGCGACTTTCTCCTGCACCATTGTCCCGAAGCCGCACAACGCGCCGGCGGACAATTCGTCAGTCGTGAGGGAAAGAAGTTGGGGACACATCGCGGAGTGCCGTTCTTCACCGTCGGACAGCGAAAAGGACTCGGCATAGCACTCGGAAAACCTGCTTACGTCGTGCGACTGAACGCAGAAAAAAACACGGTGGTTTTGGGAGATGCCGATGACCTTTTGGCACCCGCCTTCTTCGTCAAAGACTCCGTCTGCGCGGACCCCTCACTCATTCTCTCCAACCCCAACCTCACGGTTCGCATCCGCTACCACAGCGAACCCATAGCCTGCAGCGTGGAAACGCTTCCTGACGGTCGTTGGCTCGTTCGCCCGAAAACTGCCGTCAGTGCAGTCACTCCGGGACAGAGCGCCGTGTTCTATGAAAACGAACGTCTTCTCGGCGGAGCCGTCATTGACGACCCGCGCGGCATCGGTCTCTATCTCTGAAGAGGGTAGGGAACCTGAGGAAAGGCTGGTCAAAGGGCGTAATACATACACATTATTATATATACGCTCTGAAATCTTTGAATAGTCCTCCTCGCCCCATGTTTCCGCCCCGTTTTTCTAATCTGTACCTTGGTCTCTTATAGATATGACACTACGTTTTTATTCTTTCCTCGCTTTTCTTCTTCTCAGCATAGTCTCCGCCTCTGCTGCCTCCGCCGCGAGCAGCGTCCGAGGTGGTGAAAACGAAAAGCGGACCTACATCAAACTTCCCAAGACCTATCGTTTTCGCATTTCTCTCACGGACAAGAAAAATTGCGGCTACAGCGTGAAACATCCCGAAAAGTTTCTCTCACCTGCCTCTCTCGCCCGTCGAAAGCGTTTTGGGTTGAAAGTGGATTCCCACGACTTACCTCTGACGCAGACCTACGTTTCCGAGATTTGCCGAGAAGGGGTGCGGGAGGTGAATCGCAGCAAATGGAACAACTCTCTCGTCGTGGAGGTCTCTGACACGTCGCTCTTGTCCCGCATTCGGAATCTCCCGTTCGTGAAGGACGCAAACTTAGTTTGGATTTCACCGGACAGCATCTTGGCTCCGGTGGTAGGTCCCAACCGGCTTGACTTGCTGAAGCCTACTGCCGAGGACACGCTTCTGGATTCCGTGCTGGCGACCATGCCGGCACGCGACTTTGGCGCACGACAAAGCAGCATGATTGGGGCAGACACGCTCCACGCCCGCGGATTCACAGGAAAGGGCGTGACGATTGCCGTCATCGATGGCGGTTTCCTCAACGTGGATGTCATCCCCGGTCTGCAGCGCGCCAAGATTTTGGGAACGCGCAATTTTGTGCATCCCGATTTGAGTGTATATGCGACCGAAGAATCTCACGGCACGAACGTCCTTTCCTGCATTGCAGCGCGTGAGTCATCCCATCTGACGGGAACGGCACCCGATGCATCGTTCTATCTTTTTGTCAGCGAAGACGGATTGAGCGAACAGGCAGTGGAGGAGGACAACTGGTGTGCTGCAGTGGAATATGCCGACAGCCTGGGTTGCGACATTGTGACCAGTTCTTTAGGCTACACGCAGTTTCAGCATGATTTCATGAACACGCCCTACGCTTCTCTTGACGGAAAGTCTCATCCCAACAGCCGCAGTGCTTCGCTTGCTGCTTCTCGTGGCATCGTGCTGCTCAACAGTGCCGGCAACAGCGGCGACGAACCTTGGAAAAAGATTGGTTTCCCTGCCGATGCAGACCACATTCTTGCCGTCGGCGCCGTGGACAGTCTGGGCGTGAACACGAACTTCAGTTCCGTGGGACACGCTGCAGACGGACGCGTGAAACCGGACGTCATGGCGATGGGGCAGAAGTCGTTCGTGCTGTCTGCGCGTGGAAGGCTGCGCACAGCCAATGGGACCTCCTTCTCCTGTCCCATTCTTTGTGGCGGCGTGGCTTGCTTGATGCAAGCGTGCCCCAAAGCGACGCCGGAGCAGATTGTCAATGCCGTCAAGATGAGCGGTAACAACGCAGCACATCCGGACAACATCTTTGGCTATGGCATTCCCTCTTTGCCGCGTGCCCTTGAGATGCTTCAAAAATAGAATTCCTTATTCTCATGACAGACCCTTTTGCACCGGACCTCACAGAAAGTCCCGAGGCGTTGGAGTTTTTGACGCTTGAAGACTTGAACCGAATGGTGAGCAACGTCCTTCGTGACGCCTTCAGCACTCCCCTCTGGGTGTTGGCGGAAGTGAGCGAGGTGCGTGCCCACACAAACGGTTTTTGCTATTTGACTTTGGTGCAGAAGAAGGAACGCAGTCAGACGCCGTGCGCTCGTGCCTCTGCGCTCATCATGCCTTTCACCTATCCGCTCTTGCGTTCCCGTTTCATCAGTCAGACCGGCACAGACCTCGCACCGGGAATGAAACTGTTGGCACAGGTCAAGGTTGAGTTCCACGTGAGTTTTGGCTATCAGTTGCAAATCGTGGACATTGACCCCTCTTACACGCTGGGGGATGTCGCGCGGCGCCGCCGCGAAATCATTGCTGCCTTGGAAGCGGATGGTGTGATGGAACTGAACAAAAGCCTGTTCCTGCCCCGTCTTCTCAGCCGCATCGCCATCATATCGAGTCCGACCGCTGCGGGCTACGAAGACTTCCTCAACCAACTTTCCCATTCTCCCTTCGGTTTCCAAACCAAACTTTTTCCCGCCATTATGCAAGGTGAGCGGGTGGAGGAAAGCATTGTCGGTGCGCTCGATGCGATTGCCGCTGAGGCAGACGCATGGGACGTGGTGGTCATCATCCGAGGCGGCGGCGCAACCAGTGATTTGTCCGGTTTTGATAGTTACGAACTTGCCTCGAACGTGGCGCAGTTTCCGCTTCCTGTTTTGACTGGCATCGGTCACGAAAGGGACGACACGGTCATTGATTTGGTGGCACACACGCGTCTGAAGACACCGACCGCTGTGGCAGTGTTCCTCATTGACAGTCGTCGCCGCGAGGCAGATGCGTTGGAAGACCTGTGTCAGCGCTTGTTGAATCGTGCTCGTTTCCCGTTGGAACAGGCGAAAGGTCAGTTGGGGGCTTTGCGCCTGCGTCTTTCCAAAAGCGTCATGCCGCTCATGGTGGCTCACCACAACGCTTTGTGGCGTGCAAAGAACCTCACTCGCACCGTTGCGCGAGAGAACCTTCAGCATCGTGTTTCAACCCTGCGGGACTGTGTTTCGGAACTCCGTTTCTCCGCCCGCTCCTGTTGTCAGAGAGAGGCGTCGCGTCTGCAGCGTTTGGAGCAGCGCCTTCTCCCGGCTGTTCGCCGCCGCTTGGAACATGAGCAAGAACGCCTTCGCCTCGCCGAGCGGCAAGTGGCGCTGGCAAGTCCGGAAAGGATGCTCAAACTGGGCTTCTCCATCACAACTTGCCGAGGAAAGGTCGTGCGTGAGGCATCCGAACTGATGCCCGGCGACATCCTCGTCACCCATTTTGCACAAGGCACGGCGGAGAGCAGGGTGACGACAACGCAATCGAAACCCAATGAACCGAAGACTGACCGAGCCGAAGTCTGAACGAACCAAAGTATTCTTAAGTTTACTCCATATTATATATGTCCAAACAAGAACTGACCTACGAACAAGCCATGCAGCGTTTGGAGGAAATCACCGAGAGTTTTGAGCAAAACACGCTCGAACTGGACCAAATCTCTTCTCGGCTGGCGGAAGCGCAGAAACTGATTTCCTTCTGTCAAAAACGCATTCAACAAGTTGAACAAGACATTCAGACCATTTTGAAGGATGAGCAAGAATAAACTTTCCAAGTTCGCCGACATGGAGACCTACCCGCACGTTTTCCAACCCGCGGGTTCCCCCACTGATCCCACACCCTTCCCTCTGAGCGGACGCTGGGGAAAAGATTTCTTTCACAACGACAATCCCATCGTTTTGGAACTGGGATGCGGTCGCGGCGAATACACCGTCGGACTCGCACGCCTTTTTCCCGACAAGAATTTCATTGGCGTGGACATCAAGGGAGCGCGGATGTGGACAGGTGCAACGGAGTCTTTGCAGGCAGGAATGAAGAACGTGGCGTTTCTGCGCACCCACATTGAATTTATTTCCCGCTTTTTTGCGCCGGGGGAGGTGGCGGAAATCTGGCTCACCTTCTCAGACCCGCAAATGAAGAAGGTGACAAAACGTCTGACTTCCACCTTTTTCCTCAACCGCTACCGAAACTTTCTTCGTCCCGGCGGACTCATTCATCTCAAAACCGACAGCCGTTTCCTCTTCACCTACACTTCGCTGATGATAGAGAAAAACCGCTTGCCGTTGGTCTTCCAAACCGATGACCTCTATCACACGCTTGCCGCCACGACTGACGAGGAAGTGAAAACCATCTTAGGCATTCAGACCTACTATGAGCAACAGTGGATTGCACGCGGCTTGACCATCAAATATCTCAAGTTCAACCTTCCCACTGAAGGAGAACTTGTGGAGCCCGATGTGGAAATTGAACTTGACGACTACCGAAGTTACAACCGCTCAAAACGCTCCGGGCTTGAGAAGAGCAAATGAATAATTAAATCGTAGAAAATCATTATGAATATATATCCGAAACTTATCACCGACGCTCTTGCCACTGTCCGCTATCCCGGCACGGGCAAGAATCTTGTGGAGGGCGGAATGGTCGAAGATGACCTTCGCATTGACGGCATGCACGTCAGTTTCTCTCTCCTTTTTGAAAAGAATCCCGACCCTTTCATGAAGTCGGTCGTCAAGGCGGCTGAGACGGCGATTCACACCTTCGTGTCGCCCGAAGTGAAAGTAGAAATCGCCGTGAAATCTGCCCAGGCACCACGTCCCGAACCCGGCAAAATGTTGCCGCAGGTGAAAAACGTCATTGCTGTCAGTTCAGGAAAGGGCGGAGTTGGAAAAAGCACAGTGGCAGCCAACCTCGCCGTTTCGCTCGCCCGCCTTGGATTCCGTGTGGGGCTCTTGGACGCCGACATCTTCGGTCCTTCGGTTCCCAAGATGTTTCACCTTGAGGCAGAGCGCATTTTTGCCGAACAGCGCGGAGGAAGGCAGCTTCTCATCCCGGCTTTTAAGTATGGTGTGAAGATTCTCTCCATCGGCTTCTTTGTGAACCCCGACACCGCCACACTTTGGCGCGGCGGCATGGCTTCCAATGCGCTCAAGCAACTCATTGCTGACGCTGACTGGGGAGAACTTGACTACCTCGTTCTGGATACTCCTCCCGGCACATCGGACATTCACCTGACACTGTTGCAGAACCTCGCCATCACGGGGGCTGTCATTGTTTCCACACCTCAAGCCGTAGCGCTGGCAGACGCAAGGAAAGGAATTGATATGTATCGAAATGACAAAGTCAATGTTCCGATTCTCGGACTCGTCGAGAACATGGCGTGGTTCACTCCGGCAGAACTTCCTGAGAACAAGTATTATATCTTCGGACGTGAGGGCGTCAAAAAATTGGCAGAGGAAATGCACACACCGCTTTTGGCACAGTTGCCGCTCGTGCAGTCCGTTTGCGAAAGCGGTGACGAAGGAGAGCCGGCTGCGGTGGCAGAGAACCACATCATGGCGGTTCATTTCCTTGACCTCGCCCGCCGGGTCGTGGAAGAGACTGAAAAGCGGAATCGCGAGTTGCCCGCCACCTCAATTGTCGAAATGAAAAAGTGAGAGAACAAAGATGACTACACTGAAGATTGGCGACAAGGTGCGCTTCCTCAACCAAATTGGCGGAGGCATCATCAGCGGCTTCCAAAGTTCACAGGTTTGTCTTGTGAAGGACGAAGACGGCTTTGAGATTCCGACTCTGGTGAAAGAAGTGGTTTTGGTGGATGAAGGGCGTCACGCCGCTGCTCCGAAACCGAAGAAGTCTGCCATCGGTGCGACCGATGCGGAAGAGCCGGATTTGGCTGATTTGCCCATGACCTATCGTCCGAAGCCCCTTTCGCGCCGCGGTGCCGACGCGCTGAACGTCTCTCTGGCATTTGTGCCGCACGACCCCGATGAGCCGGGCAGAACAGAGTTTGAGGCGTGGCTGGTGAATGATTGCAATTTCTTTGTGCGCTATGCGTTGCTCTCTCCTGATGCAGGCGGTGTGCGCTTGCGCTTTGAGGGCGAACTGGAACCTCACACGAAAATCCTGTTGGAAGAATTCCCCTCCGCGCGTCTTGAGACGTGGGAGCATGTCACCTTTCAACTCTTCGCCTTCAAGCGCGACGAGTCTTTCCGCCTGCCTCCCGTCTGTCAAGTCCCGCTGAAGATTCGTCCGGTTCGTTTCTTCCAACCTCACACCTTTCTTGACACTCCGTTTTTCCATGCACCCGCCTGGCTCGTTCCCGTGGTGAAAGAGCCGGTTGAAAAAGCCTGAGCCGATTGCCTTGATTTTCAACTCTTCGCGCTTTCTTTTGTTCATGAAAACACTACGCACGTTCCTCTTTCTTTCTTTTCTTCCGGTGCTTCCGCTCTTTGCCTCCGACAAAATTTCCCGTCGCATCCTTGCGATGCAAAAGGAGGTTTGGCAGGAGTGGACGCAACGTTGGCAGGTTGAATCAGCCACGGCTTCGCCCGCCCCGTTTCTTCCGCTTCCTCGTCCCGCCGCCGACAAGCCTTTGGAGGCAACACTGACGTGGCACGTTCCTGACAGCCTCGAACCACACGCCGAGTGGCGCATGTTCCACGGAACAAAGGGCGAACGCCCTGCTGCGGGATTTCCCTGCTATCTCTATCTTCACGGCTCGGGACCGAGCGAATCGGAGTGGCACACCGGACTTGTCCTTGCAAACCGCTTTGACGACGCTCCGTCACTTTGGTTTGTGCCGCGAATCCCCAACGAGGCGGGATGGTATCGCTGGTGGCAGCGCGGAAAGCAATGGGCTTTACAACAACTCCTGCGCCACGTGCTTGCCAGCCCCGATGTGGACGCCGCGCGCCTTTATCTCTTGGGAATATCGGAGGGAGGCTATGGCAGTCAGCGTCTTTCATCGTTTTTTGCAGACTATCTTGCAGCAGCGGGTCCCATGGCGGGGGGAGAGCCGTTGATCAATGCGCCGGCAGAGAATCTTTCGCACACAGCATTCAGTTTTTTGACGGGTGCGAACGACGCGACGTTTTGTCGCAACCTGCTGACCGAGCGCACCGGGCAAACGCTTGACAGTCTTGCTCGGAAATATCCGGGAGAGTATGTGCACCGTGTGGAACTCATTCCTCATTGCGGACATGGCATTGACTACTCGCCGACCACCCCTTGGCTTTCCCGTCATCGTCGCACGCCTCAGCCGCGTCATTTTCTTTGGGAAAATTTTGAAATGGATGGAGTGAAACGTAACGCCTTTTTCAACCTTGAAGTGCTGGAGGAAACTGCGGAGGGACGAACTGCCTACGAGTTCACTGCCCACGCTGAAACGAACGAACTGGAGTTGAAGGTGTGGAATGTCACCTACGAAACTGCGCAATCTGATTCCCGCTGGGGCATTCCGCTCGTTTTTCATCGCCACTTGTCGCCTGCTCCCCACGGTCGTCTTCGTGTTTTTCTTTCACCGGAGTTGGCTGACCTTTCGCGCCCCTTACGCTTATCGGTGAACGGGAAAACCCTCTTTCGCGGTAAGGCAAAGGTGGAGAAACGGGTCATGGAACGGGCAGTAGCACTTTTTGGCGACCCGCTCCGACTCTTCCCCGCCGCGGTGGAGGTGGAATGGTGAGAAGTGAGAAGTGAGAAGTGAGAAGTGAGGAGTGAGTAGTGAGAAGGTCTGGTGACAGTCCGGTGACGGTGTCACGGAGGTGTCACGGGTGTTTCAGTTGTTTCTTCATTTTACCTCTTCAAAGTCCACGTAGGTTCCTTCGTTTTTTTCAAAGATTTTTTCGCCGCGCCGTTTTCTGTTCTGTGAGTGGGAATCGTGGTGCGTGTTGCTCGTTTCATCCTGTTCAAAGCCGGCATCGCGGAACGTTTCATTCGTTCCGTTTTGCCCAAAGTGTGTTCCTCCAAAAGTTTGTCGGCGGGAACGATGCGTATAGAAAGGGTTGAAGGTGTTGCTTTTTCCTCCCGTGAGCAGGCTGTGTAACATGCGAACGATGCCCAAAACAAAGAAAAAAGCAGCGAATATGAGGATGAAGAGACATCCAAGGAATCCGTTCATAAAAGGTCAAATGAGATGAATAAGTTCCGTTTTCAGTGTGGCGGAGCCAGTGTCCGCTACGGTGTTCTTTGCAACAATCGTGCCAAAAACCGCTTCTACGTCATTTGTTGAGAAAGTTTGACGCGATGGAGGTGAGGACGTAGAGCACGATTACGGCAGAAAAGCCTGCGAATCCCAGAATGAGGAGTAAGGCGAGAGAGAGCAGGATGAAGGAATAGCGCAGTTCGTTGCTTTTCCACTTGAAAGTTTTGAATTTCAGAGCGAACATGGGTATTTCTGCCACGAGAAGATAGGAAGAAAGGAGGATGCCGAGCAAGAGGAGATAGGGCAGGGGGGCGGCATCAAGCAGTCCTTTTTCTTGCAGTCCCACAGCGAGTGCTGCCCAGAAGAGTGCGTTGGCGGGGGTGGGTAGTCCGATGAAGGAAGTCGTTTGTCGTTCGTCGAGATTAAACTTTGCGAGTCGCAGCGCGGAGAAGGCTGCAATCAGGAAGGCAGCGAAGGAGACATAGGTCACGCATTCGGCGGGCACGCCCAAGGATTCAAGTTGCGCGGGCAGGGTGAGACGCAGCAGGGAGAAAACGATGGCAGCCGGTGCGAAGCCGAAGGTGATGTCGTCCGCCAGTGAGTCGAGTTCTTTGCCCAAGGGAGAGGAGACGTGAAGCAGCCGTGCGGCGAAGCCGTCAAAGAAGTCGAAGACTGCTCCGATGATGATGAAGGTGAGTGCCAGTTCAAAGTGTGCGTTCAAGGCGAAGAACGTGGCAACGCATCCGGAGATGAGATTGCAAAGCGTGATGGTGTTGGGAAGGTGTTTCATTTTCTGGAAGAAAAGGAAAGTCAGTTGAGGTGTCCGCCGTGAGAGTCTCGGGGGAGGAAGTGTGACAGCGTATTCGTTGGCGGCGTTGGCGGGGAAAAACAGAAGTACCTCGACGGGTCGAGGCACTTTCATGAAACGTGTTTTTTCAGCGTTTCAGTTTCGCGATGACGGTTTGATTTCCGACGGTTTTTTGTCCCATTTTGACGAGGACTTCCGTGCCGATGGGGAGATAGACATCGACTCGTGAGCCAAATTTGATGAAACCCATGTGCTCGTCAATGTAGCAGTCTTCGTCTTCTCTGGCGTAGGTGACGATTCGTCTGGCGACTGCCCCGGCGATTTGTCTGACGAGGATGTCGATTCCGTCCGGTGTTTCAATGACCACGGTGGAGCGTTCGTTTTCCGTGCTGGCTTTTGGGAGCCATGCTTTGTGGAAGTTTCCTTTGTGGTGTACGACTTTTTTCACGATTCCTTCAACGGGAAACCAGTTGGCATGCACGTTGGTGATGGACATAAAGATGGAGACCATCAGTCGGCGGTCGTGGAAGTACTCGTTTTCTTCCACTTCTTCAATCACCACGATTCTTCCGTCTGCCGCTGCGACCACGGTTCCTTCCGGGTCTCCTCCAAATTGTCGAATGGGACAACGGAAGAAGTTCAGGGCGATGCCATAGAGGATGGCAGAGACGGCGAAGACACCATAGAAGGGGATGAGGTTTGAGTCCTTGAGGAAGTAGAAGAGGACACCGTTGAGCAGGATCAGAACTAAGGCGCTCTGAACGAGGATATTGTTTCCTTCACTGTGTAGGCGAATCTGTTTGAGTCTGCGGTGGAATGCCATTGGCGATGTGGTTACTTCGGCCTTGTGGAGACCGATGAAAGGGGTGAATACTTGTGTTTTGCAAGGTGGCTTGGGCGAACGAAGCATCGGCTTCTGCGTTCGTTTTGATGTAAATTGCCACTTACACAATGCAAAAATAACTATTTTTTTGCTTTCCCTTGTATGCTACGCGCTAAAAATTGCTCATTCAACGTATTTGAACCCCTCGACTCCGTAGAGGCTGTAGGAAATGCCCGCCAGAACGAGAACGATGGTGAGTATGAAAAAGAGGAGAAGGAGAAAGTGTACGAGGAAGGTTTTCCAGATTGTTTTTCGCCACCCGTAGCCAAAGATTTCTTTGAAGTCCCAGGTGAAGAGGAGGAAGAGTAGCCAGCCCGGAAGCGGATAGAAAACACTTCCACCATTTGCGCCAAAGATGAGGGTTCGGAGCAGGGAGAGTGTCACCATCTGTCCGCTGATGAAGACCTGGATGAAGAAGTTTTCCGCCAGTGTGGTTCGAGGTCGTGCCGGCGCTTTTCGGAAAACGAGCCACGTGAAGAGTGTGAAGAAGAAATGGAGCAGCAGCAGCGAGACCGCTTTGTGGGAGTCCAGCCATTCAGCCGCATTTTTGAACGCTTTCAGTGAGTTTTCAAAAGTGATGCTTCCCAATCCGATGTCAACAATCGTTTTGTCTTTGATGTTTTCATACTCTTCAACTTCTTCCCCTTTGAAGATGACTGTCGGCAGGTCTGCGACCGTGGAGAGCGTGTGTTCTCCGAGAGTGGCGAGCGCGAAGAAGATGCAGAGGACGAAAAGCATTTTCACCGGTGGAAAATAGGGCATTCGTTTTCCGTCCAAGTAGTCTCCAATCATTTTCCCGGGATGAAAGAAGAGTCGGAAGATGGTTCGCGGCATGCTTCGGTTCCCCATGCCCCAGACTTCAAGTGTGGCGGTCAGCACGTTCTTCACGGTGAAGCGTTTCACCTCTGCGCTTTGTCCGCAGAGCGGGCAGAAATTGCCTTCAAACTCCGTGCCGCAGTTGAGGCAGCGATGGTGTGGCGCGCTCGGTGCGTTGGACACGGCAGCGGAGGCGTTTGGAGCGTCGGAGGAGGCGGTGAGATTCATCAGAGATGTGTTCTATAGGGGGTGTTCTATAAATGACGGGATAAGGAGCGTTCAAGACGTGTTCTATAAATTACAGAATAAGGAGCATTCAAGAAAGTGCTTACGTTTTGGTTGCAGCGTCTTTATGAGTCATTCGTTTCTTAGCGCGCCCTTTTGTAAGTTTTGTCAGTCACATAGCCCGCCATGCTCCTTTCACCACTGACAAAAGTACATCTTTAAGAAATCCGGCTCAACTATAATTTTAGAACAGTCTTAGAGCCATTTTTTTGTCAGCATGCTTTCCAGTTCTTCTCCGCTGAGTCTCAGGTGGAAGACGCCGTTTTCGGCGATGGAGATGGCACCCGTTTCTTCCGAGACGATGATGGCAATGCTGTCGGTTTTTTGTGAGATGCCGAGGGCTGCGCGGTGTCGGAGTCCGAGTGATTTGGGGATGTCTGTGTCGTGGGAGATGGGGAGGATGCAGCCTGCGGCTCGGATGCAGTTGTGGGAGATAATCATGGCACCATCGTGGAGCGGACTGTTTTTGAAGAAGATGTTTTCAATGAGTCGTTGCGTGATGCGGGCGTCGATGACGTCTCCCGAGTTGATGAATTCGCTCAGTCCGACTTGTCGTTCGATGACGATGAGTGCTCCGACTTTCTGTTTACCCATGCTGATGCACGCCATGACAATCGGCATGATTTCTTCTCTGTGTGGTCGGTCTTCGTTGTTTCCTCGTTTGAAGAGTTTTGCCCAGAAGTGTCCCTGCGGTCGGGAGCCGATGGTGGAGAAGAAGTGGCGGATTTCTTCTTGAAAGAGAATGATGATGGCGAGCGAACCGACGTTCACGAGTTTATCGAGGATGCCGCCGAGCAGTCGCATTTCAAACACTTGTGAAACGATGATCCACACCGCCACAAAGACGATGATGCCACCGAAGATGTTGGCGGAACTGGACTCCTTCATCAGTCGGAAGATATAGTAGAGAAGGAGTGCCACGCAGAGAATGTCGAGAAAGTCTTTAATTCCGAAGGAGAGCATGAGTGGGACGGCGAGAGTCGGGTGAAAAATATTTTATTTAGGATGCCCCGTATAAGGAAACAGGAGTCCTTAGAATAGTGTTTGCTTTAGGAGTTCTTTTGGCACGCCATGACGATTCGCTTGGCTTCGACGGCGGCTTTGACGTCGTGGACGCGGAGGATGTGGGCGCCTTTCAAGAGGCTGATGGTGTGGAGCACGGTGGTGCCGTTCAGAGCCTCGGCAGGGCTTCCTCCCAAGAGTTTGTAAACCATGGATTTTCGGGAGACGCCAACCAGCAGCGGCACGTTCAGTTCTTTGAGGTCTTCGAGGTGGTTCAGGAGTTCATAGTTGTGTTCCAGCGTCTTACCGAAGCCGAAGCCCGGGTCTGCAATGATGTCGCAGCACCCCATCTGATGCAGTCGGTCGATTCTTTCGGCGAGCCAGACGGTCACCTCGCGGCTGACGTTTTCATAGTGAGGTGCCAGTTGCATCGTGTCGGGTGTTCCCTGCATGTGCATGAGAATGTAGGGGCAGCGGAGTTTGGCGACGGTTCGGAACATGGCTTTGTCCATTTCTCCACCTGCAATGTCGTTCACGATGTCTGCTCCGCCTTCCTCGACCGCCATGCGTGCCACGTCCGCGCGGAACGTATCGACGGAGACGGGAAGTTCGGGACAGATTTTCTCCACCACTTTCAGTCCGCGGCGCAGGCGCGCCATTTCTTCTTCGGGCGTGACGTCATCCGCGCCGGGTCGGGAAGAATAGGCACCCACGTCAATCATCTCAGCACCTTCTTCCACTATTTGGTGCAGGCGTTTCTCGATTTCTTCTTCGTGTTCGGTTCGGCTTCCGGCAAAAAAAGAATCAGGGGTCACGTTGAGGATGCCCATGATTCGTGGCTCCGAGAGGTCAAACAACTTTCCTTTGATGTTGAGTGTGTGCATTGGCGTGAGGATTGCATCGTGTGAGGACCTTACCGCCCGATCTGCGGCGGCGCAGGCACTTTAACCACTGCAAATGTAAACACAAATTGCCCTTTTGGCACACAAAAGTGCGGGAAACGTTGTCTCGCAGCAAAAATAAACGCGATTTTTTCCCTTTTCGGGGCGTAAGCCTTACTTTTGCTGCGTCTAATACGCTTTTAGTAATCCTCAAAAAATAACCTGCATCATCTTTGAAAATCTTTTCGGTCCATATTTCCTCCCTCATCAGTCACATAGTTACGGCTATGCTCCTTCTTCGGGTGAAAATCTGACCTCGAAAATGTCATTCAAATCTGACGCAACTTATTATTTTCATATTACTTAAAATGGAAATTTCCCAACTCCATCAACTCTTTCTTCAGTGCGGCGAGGTGACGACCGACAGCCGTTGTTTGCCGAGCGGCTCCATCTTTTTCGCCTTGCGTGGCGAGCGATTCGATGGAAACGCTTTTGCCGCAAAGGCACTCGAAGGCGGATGCGCCTACGCCGTCGTCGATGATGAAAATCTGCCCGCCGACCCGCGTTTCATTCGCGTCGAAAATGCGCTGACCACGCTTCAGCAACTCGCCGCTTTTCATCGTAAACATCTTGGCATTCCCATACTTCAAATCACAGGCACAAACGGAAAGACCACCACGAAGGAACTCACCGCGGCAGTGCTGGCTGAAAACCACCACATCGTCTATACGCAGGGGAACCTCAACAACCACATCGGCGTGCCGCTCACGCTCCTCCGTCTCACTTCCGAACACGACATGGGTGTCATCGAAACCGGTGCAAACCATCCCGGAGAGATTGACTTCCTTTCCCGCATCGTCGATGCCAACGAAGGACTCATCACCAATGTCGGACGGGCTCACCTCGAAGGCTTCGGCTCGTTCGAAGGTGTGGTGCAAACCAAGACCGAACTCTATCGTTATCTTCAGTCCAAGCCCAACACGTCCATCTTCCTCCACGCAGACAACGAAATTCTCGCCCGGCACGTGGGAACACTTCCAACCGTGACCTACGGAAGTGTCGGAAACGGTTTTGACGTCGAAGGCGAGGTCATCGATTGTACGCCCTTCCTTCGTTTCCGCTTCCGAGTGAGGGGAGAGGAATGGCACGAAGTGCAAACACAACTCATTGGTTCCTACAATTTGCCCAACGCGCTGGCAGCCATTGCGGTCGGCAGTCGCCACGGAATCAGTGCGAAACAGGCTGCTGATGCCATTGCCCGTTACGCTCCCTCCAACCGCCGCAGCGAACTTGTGAAGACCGCCCGCAATCGTCTCATCGTGGATGCCTACAACGCCAATCCGACCAGCATGAAAGCCGCTCTGGACAATTTTGCGCTGATTGCGTCGCCCCGCAAACTTGCCATTCTCGGCGAGATGCGTGAGTTGGGAGAAGTCTCGGCAGAAGAACATCGGCGTGTGGTGGAGCAAGCCTCCGCCATTCCCGACACGGAACTGTGGCTGGTGGGCGAGAACTTCCGTCCGTTCGTTCCGAAAAACGCTCGCTGGTTTGCCGACGTGGAGGCTGTGAAACAAACGCTTCAGAGCGACTGCCCCTCCGATGCTCTCATCCTCGTCAAGGGTTCCAACGGTACCCGCCTTTTCCAACTCCCCGAGTTTTTGTGAGAGGGAAAAAATAAGGGGACTATATATGATGCGATAAGGGCAGCCCAATGAAACAGGATTCGTGCGCGTTCGCGCGTATTCGGCTTTCAAACCTATACGTTTTTCAAGGGCTACATACATTCCCGGCAAACCCTACACAAAACCCGCTTAATGTTTGAATATCAGAGGGGTTAGTTGTGTAGGGTTTGGTCGTTAAATCCTACACAAAAGCCTACATTGTGTAGGGTTGTGCGGCAAGCAGTGTAGGGTTGTGCGGCGGGCTGTGTAAGGTTTGGATAGAGGATAAACATAAATGTAGGATTGGGCGGAAAATGCAAAAAACGCCGTATTCATCGTACTTTTTGGCTCGTCGGGGGCGGAAAATGCAAAAAACGCCGTTTTCATCGTACTTTTTGGCTCATCGGAAGTCCGGTGTCGTTGAGGAAACAGACACAGAATTCACCCTTTCCTATGTTTTTCGTCACTTCCTTAGGCTTCGTCAACTCGGCGTGCAGTTTTACTTAGGAGAAGAGTAAGTGAAATTAGGGGAAGGGAAAGAAAAATTAGGGGAAGGGAAAGAAAAATTAGGGGAAGGGAAAGAAAAATTTGAGGAAGGGAAAGAAAAATTTGAGGAAGGCAAATAAAAATTTGAGG
>NZ_JADYUH010000079.1 GCF_021531665.1 Prevotellamassilia timonensis | reverse complement strand
ATCAAACATCTTTGGTCAAGTGGCTTCATTTTTCAATGTAACTGTTTGATTTTCACCTTTAAAGTTACGAAAATATGCCACTTGACTAATTTTTTAACACTTATTTTGCTGGAAATCAACAAAATAAACTAACCACACACCCATAGTTTTCACTATAAAATACCCCTCTCATTGAGAATGCAACGCAATCTTAAATGAAAGAGCCGTGATTTTTACAAAGCAATAGAAAAAACATGCCTTAAATTTGCAGCGGAAAATGTCTATATTGGGCAAAAGTATAATTTTGAACACAAATAGTATGATTAATCATTTTGAAGAAAGCGAGATTCCATACGGTACTCTCGAACGTTTCGGACTCACTCAGGAGAATATTGAAGATCTTCCTGTTGATGTCCTTCAGAACATCTACAACGGTCGTCTCTCACTCGTATTACCTATTACTACTGAGGATGGCGAGACAGAAACCGCCCGAACAAGATTCAGCCTCGAACGCACTTCTGAAGGTGGAGTCGATGTACTCTTCTATCCAAAGCTCGATGAGTATGACCTAAACCTCTTCAACGAACAGCAGAAGCAGCGTCTTTTGGAGGGTAAGGCAATCATCGGTTACTTGGAGAGTAACGAAGAAAACAAGGAAGCTGGCGGTAAGCGATTCTTCCTGATTGACCCTGAAAGCAAGCAGGTACTGTGTGTACCTATGCCGGTCATCGGTCGCGACATGCAGTATGTAGCCGACCGCTACCATCTGACAGGAGCCGAAATGCAGAAATTGCAGAATGGCGATGCTCTTTCCATACTCAATGACGAAGACGAAGAAATTACCATGGGTATTGACCTGAACAGCAAGACTGGCATCCGTTTCGCAGCAGGTGACAAACAGACTTGGAAGCGAGAAGCCAAGCGTGAGTGGGACAAGTACAACTTCGGAGCCTTCGGATGTTGGGTAGCCGAGGGTGGCAATCTCGATTATGTTCATGAGGAGGACTATAGTGAAGAGATGTGGCAGGAACAGAAGAAGGTGGGTATGCGTTTCCAACGATAACACCTTTCTTTTTGTCAGTCTTCAAATTCATATAGTTCGAGTCTTAAGATTCGCGTAACGGCGCATTAAACTTGGACGTCATGAACCGCGCGTGCTATCGCCGCATCAGTTGTGTATGGTTTGTGCAAGAATCACAGGTAAATCCTCGTTTTACACTCTACACTATACCAATAAATCCTAACTTCCTCCCCAAACCCTACACTCTTATGGAACATCAGTTTGAATATTTCGCTTTTATCTCCTACAGTTCTCACGACACCGCTTGGGGAAAGAAACTGCCACGCAAATTGGAGAGTTACCAAGGCAACTTGTATTAGTTAGAAAGCCTTGAAGATAACTATTAGCGGTTTATGGCGAGAACCATCCGAGTGTGGCAACGTGCTACAGCAATATAGGAATGGTCTATGATTCTACTATCAAAACAATATTATTTTCCTGCATCGCAGAACCCAAAAATATCCCGGTTTAGCAGAAAACTAAACCGGGATATATCATTTCAATTGGAGTCGATTCTTGCAGCGCGTCAGAGTTCGTTTCTCACTTCACGTCCCATCTGCATGACATATTTCAGTTCAAGTGCTTCGGGAGTGTAGAGGACGATGTCTGCATCTTTGCCGGCTTCAAGCGTTCCCTTGCAATCCAGCACGCCCATGATGCGGGCGGGAGTTTCGCTGGACATGCGGAAGGCATCTTCAAGAGGAATGCCTGCCTGTTGCACGCAGGTTCGAATCAAACGGTCCATGGTGGCAATGCTGCCGGCAAGGGCGGAACGGTCTGCAAGTTTACAAACACCGTCTTCGAGAATGACGCGGGGATCAAATGCGGCGTCGCCATGGGTGCAGGAGCAGGCGAGAGAGTCAGTGACCAGTGCTGTTTTTTCAACGCCCTTGATTTGATAAATCATTCTCAACATGATGGGAGGCACGTGGATGCCGTCGGCAATCATTTCAACGGTCATGTTCTGTTCGGCAAAGATGCTCTCAACGGTGCCAGCCACTTTGAACTCGCGATTCTTATAGACCACGGGCATGGCGTTGTAGAAGTGTGTGGCGTGGGTCATGCCGGCTTCGTTGGCGCGATGCACGTCTTCGTAGGTGGCGCGGGTGTGACCGATGGAGGGAAGTACGCCGTGTTCTTTGCAGCATTCAATGAATTCAATGCTTCCCGGCAGTTCAGGGGCTTCGTCCCAACGTTTCAGACATTTGTATTTGTCAAGCAGAGGAGCATATTCGTCCTTCACGGGAGCCTTGATCCATTCGGGAATCTGAGCGCCTGCTTGTTTGGGATTGAAATAGGGGCCTTCGAGGTGCAGACCGAGCACGGGGCTGTCCGGTTCCGCCATCATTTTGTCGCAGGTTTCGCAAGCGGCTTCAATCATGGGGACGGTAGAGGAGGAGAGGGTCGGGAAGATGGCGGTGGTGCCGTTCTGAAGATGAGCGTTTACAGCCACGCGGAACGCCTCTTCTGTGCCTTCCATGAAGTCACGTCCGCCACCTCCGTGCACGTGCATTTCAATTCCGCCGGGGGCTGCAATGCAGTTCTTGGCATCAACCACTTCTGCACCTGCCACGGGAGCTGCGGAGGTGAGCACTTCCTTAATCTTGTTGTCTTCGACAAGAATTGAGCCGCCCTCGAGCCAGCCCGCGGGGGTCAGAATCCGGCAATTTGTGATTTGCTTTAACATAGTTGTGTATGGTTTAGATTTAATGGGAATTTTAAAGAAACGAAAGATGAAATGAAAAATTTGGGATTAGACGTATGCGATGAAATCGCGGAAAATGCGAAAGCAGCGCAGAGATTGTCTTGACGACACGGGCAAAATTAAGGATTTATGTTTGAATGGATGTTTTATGTTCGAGAAAACGTTTCCTTCAAGCGTTTTTTTTACTTTTGCCATGCAGAACAAGTAGCACAAAGGTCTATTTCAAATCATGATGAACGAAAAACGCACAAAAACTCGCAAAGGTTGGCTGGCATTGCTGCCGCTGCTTTTGTTGCTTCTCTTGATGGCAGTCTCGGTTTTTGGCAGCAACTTTGACAATCCGCTGCCCATGACCGTGGTTTTCTCCTTGGTGGCAATTTTCGCGATTGCCACGCTGAGAGGGTTCAGTTTTGACCATCGGATTCGCATATTTTCCTCCGGTGCCGGTGCACAAGACTTGTTGCTGATGGTTTGGATTTTCATCCTTGCCGGTGCTTTTGCGCAGGGAGCCCGCGAGGCGGGAGCGGTGGACGCGATGGTGGATTTGTGTCTGCGTTTCATTCCCGCAGAGTTCATCCTGGTGGGTCTGTTTCTGAGCGCGTGTCTTGTCAGCCTCTGTGTGGGCACGTCGGTTGGCACGATTGCAGCCATTGTGCCGGTGGCGATTGAGATGTCGGACAGAACCGGTGGTGTGTTGCCGATGTTTGTCGGCGCGGTGGTGGGAGGTGCTTTCTTTGGCGACAACCTTTCGTTCATTTCAGACACCACGGTGGCTGCCACGAAAACCCAAGGTTGCATGATGACCGACAAGTTCCGAGCCAACAGCCGTCTCGCTATTCCTGCCGCCATCGTCACCTTGCTCGTCTATTTCTTCTTCGGCGCCCACACCGTGTTCCCGTCTGAAAGCGTTGCGGGCATTGTTCCCGCAGGGCATGCAGCCGGTCACATCCTGACCATCCCATATTTTGCAGTGCTCATTGCTGCTGTTTTTGGTGCGAACGTGCTGCTGGTACTTCCGCTCGGCATATTGCTGACAGGCATTGTGGGACTTTCTTGCGGCACGCTCACTTGGACCTCCTGGATGGTCGCTTCGGGCAAGGGCATCTCCTCCATGGGCAATTTAATTCTTGTTTCCATGCTTGCGGGTGGCTGTCTTGCCGTGGTGAGAGCGGGTGGGGGACTTACGTGGCTTGTGAGGGGGCTGACGAAACGTGTGAAAACGCGGCGTCAGGCAGAGTGCGCCATCTCCGCGTTGGTTTCTGCCACCAACCTTTGCACCGCCAACAACACGATTGCCATTCTTTCCGTCGGAGAAATCGTGAGAACAATTGCACGCCGCTATAAGATTACTTCTCGCCGCTCCGCGAGCCTTCTGGATGTCTTCTCCTGTGTTGTGCAGGGACTGATTCCATACGGCGCACAGTTGCTCATGGCGGCAGGTCTGGCAGCCTTGAATCCGTTGCATATTATACCTTATATATATTATCCCATCGTGCTCGGCTTCATCACCATTGTCAGCATTTTGTTTGCCAAGTCGGCAAAGAGTGAGGAGATGTAAGAGATTTTTTGCCCGAAACCTTGGGTTTTTGAAAAGTTTTGCCCACTTTTGCAAAGTGTAGAATACATAACCAACCATAAATCATATCCTAAGCTTATGGAAAACGCATATCAGCCCATCAGCGGGCTTAAGAAATCAGACTTTCAAAAGCAGATTCAAGGAAAAGAAACAGACCTCTTCTTCCTCCACAACGCCAACAGCATGGAAGTCGCCATCACGAACTATGGCGGCGCGCTCGTGGCCATCATGGTCCCTGACCGCAATGGCAATTTTGCCAATGTGATTCAGGGACATGATTGTATTGATGACTGTGTGGCTTCGCCCGAGCCGTTCCTCTCCACACTCGTTGGACGCTACGGAAACCGCATCTGCCACGGCAAGTTCAAACTGAACGGAAAGGAATACAGCCTCGCCATCAACAATGGTCCCAACCACCTTCACGGAGGACCGACCGGCTTCCACGCTCGTGTTTGGGACGCTGAGCAAATCAACGACAAAACGCTCGTGCTCCGCTATGTTTCAGCCTACTATGAAGAGGGCTTCCCCGGAGAACTGAGCATGACGGTCATGTATTCGCTCTCCGATGACAATGAACTCAAAATTGACTATAAAGGAACAACCAACAAAAAGACGGTAGTCAACATGACCAGCCACGGCTTCTTCTCCCTCGCCGGCATTGCCAACCCGACACCGACCTGCGAAGACGTCATCTGCGAAATCAATGCGGACTTCTACATTCCCATTGATGAAAACAGCATCCCGACCGGAGAAATCCGCAGCGTCAAAGGAACTCCCTTCGACTTCACCACTCCCCACGCCGTCGGCGACTTCATCGACGACCTCTCCAACGAGCAAATCAAAAACGGGGCAGGCTATGACCACTGCTTCGTGCTCAACAAAAACGAACCGGGAGAACTCTCCTTCGCCGCAAAAATCGTTGAACCGAAGAGCGGACGCTCCATGGAGGTCTATACGACCGAACCGGGCGTGCAGTTCTATTCTGACAACTGGGCTGACGGCTACAAAGGACAACATGGTGCCACCTTCGGACGTCGCTCCGCGCTCTGCTTTGAAGCACAACACTTCCCCGACAGTCCGAACCGCCCCTACTTCCCCCCTGTCGTTTTGAAACCCGGACAGGTCTATACGCAAAAAACCATCTACAAGTTCGGAGTCGAATGACACTCCTATAAAGCATTGACCCTCGCTGCCACCCACGAAACGAATCAAGCGAAGGTCAATGCTTCTCTTGTTTTCTCCTGACGAAAAGAAAACAAAATCAAATCGCATTTCCTTCTGAAAACCAATCTTTTTACTAACTTTAAATTAATCATTACTTACACATGAGTAATCAACAAAAACAATGGGGAGCCATCGTCGTGATGATTGCGCTCTTCGCCATGATTGCCTTCGTGACCAACCTCTGTACTCCGATGGCAACCATCATCAAGAATCAGGGCGAAATCTCTAACGTGCTTGCCCAAATTGGTAACTACGGTAACTTCGTTGCTTACCTGCTGATGGGTATTCCTGCCGGTATGCTCATCTCCAAGTTTGGCTACAAAAAGACCGCCCTCATCGGTCTCGTGGTCGGAATCATCGGTATTCTCATCCAGTGGTTCAGCGGTCAGCTTGACGCAAAGGAGAATCTCGGTCTTGTCTTTGGCGTTTATCTCGCCGGTGCCTTCATCGCAGGTCTCTGCATGTGCATCCTCAACTGCGTGGTGAACCCGATGCTCAACATCCTCGGTGGTGGCGGCAACAAGGGCAACCAGCTCATCCAGTTGGGCGGTGTGTTCAACTCTACTGCAGCCGTGGCTTGCTACATCCTCATGGGTGCACTCATCGCCGATGCCACCAAGGCAAAGATTGACGATGCCACTCCCGCTCTGATGATTGCCCTCGCCATCTTCGTGGTCGCCTTCGTGGTCATCTGTTTCACCAAGATTGAAGAACCCGAACAAGCCCCCGTTCAGGTGGAACTCATCAAAGAAGCCATGAGTTATCGTCACTTCGCTCTCGGTGCTCTCGCCATCTTCCTCTACATGGGCATCGAAGTCGGCGTGCCTAACTTCGTGAACCTCTACCTCATTGAAACCGGAATTCCCGCAGGCACTGTCGGCATGCTCGTTGCCGTTTACTGGTTCATGATGCTCATCGGTCGTCTCGTCGGCGCCAGCATCGGTGGCAAAGTTTCCAGCCGCGTCATGATTACCACCGTTTCCATCACGACCCTCGTGCTCGTCCTCTTCGGCATGTTCGCTCCCACTAACATCACCGTGAACTTCCCGGGTGTCGATTGGGGTAAACTCGAACTCATCTGGCAGGAAGTGCCCCTCGGCATCTTCGCCTTCCTCCTCGTTGGTCTCTGCACCTCCGTCATGTGGGGCGGCATCTTCAACATGGCTGTGGAAGGACTTGGCAAATACACCGCCATCGCTTCCGGTATCTTCATGACCATGGTGTTCGGTTGCGCCGTCATGATGTTCATCCAGGCTTCAGTTGCTGATGCCACGGACTACATCACCAGTTTCTGGGTGGTTGTCTTCTGCGCTGCCTACATCCTCTTCTATGCCCTCATCGGCAGCCGCGTCAACAAACGCGCTTGATTCCGAAATCGGAGTCATTCGATAAAAAAAGACCTTAATTAACCAATCTGAATACTAAACCCTAAAAATCTAAATCCCATGAAACTTACAATTGAAGACGTTCGCAGCCGTTTCATCGAACACTTCGACGGCACGACCGGTTCTGTTTATGCTTCTCCCGGTCGCATCAACCTCATTGGCGAACACACCGACTATAACGGCGGTTTCGTTTTCCCCGGCGCAGTGCAGCAGGGCGTCATCGCTGAAATCAAGCCCAACGGAACTCGCAAGGTGCGTGCCTACTCCATCGACTTGAAGGACTATGTGGAATTCTCCCTCGACGATGATAAAGGACCCACCGCCACTCACTTCCGTTTCGTCTTTGGTGTTTGCCGTGAAATGATGAAACTCGGCGTGCCCGTGGAAGGTTTCAACACCGCATTTGCAGGTGACGTGCCCCTCGGCGCCGGAATGTCTTCTTCCGCAGCACTCGAAAGCACCTTCGCTTTCGCCATCAACGACCTCTTCGGCGAAAACAAGATTGACAAGTTCACGCTCGCCAAAGTTGGTCAGGCAACTGAACACAACTACATCGGCTGCAACTGTGGCATCATGGACCAGTTCGCATCTGTCTTCGGAAAGCAAGGCAGCCTCATGCGTCTCGACTGCCGCAGCCTGCAGTACAAGTACTTCCCGTTTGACCCGAAAGGCTACAAACTTGTGCTCCTCAACTCTCAGGTGAAACACGACCTCGCTTCTTCAGCCTACAACGACCGCCGCAAGAGTTGCGAAAACGTGGTGGCTACCATCCAGAAGCACCATCCTGAAGTGACTTCTTTGCGCGATGCGACCTACGATCTTCTGGATGAAGTTCGCAGCGAAGTGAGCGAAGAAGATGCACTCCGCGCCAAGTATGTCATTGGTGAGAAATACCGCGTGCTTGAAGTCTGCGTGGCTCTTGAAGAAGGAAACTACGAAGAAGTCGGCAAGAAGATGTATGAAACTCACTATGGCTTGAGCAAGGAATATGAAGTTTCCTGCCCCGAACTTGACTTCCTCAACGAAGTGGCTCACAGTTGTGGCGTCACGGGTTCTCGCATCATGGGCGGTGGCTTTGGTGGGTGCACCATCAACCTCGTCAGCGAAGACCTCTACGCCAACTTCATCGAAACTGCTAAGAAGGCATACAAAGAGAAGTTCGGCAAAGAACCCCTCGTCATTGACGTGGTCATCGGCGACGGTGCTCGCAAACTCTGCTAACACTGTTCAGACATAAATTGGAAAGTGACCGTGCATTACCTGATGCACGGTCACTTTGCGTTTTGTGGTTCGCGATGTGGTTCGTTTCACGATATGGTTTGTTTCGTAAATATTACTATCCTGTAAACGCACTGTTTTTTCGGACAGCACTTACTGCAAAATTATTGCCCCGTAACCATCCGAAATCAGCCGTCCTATGCGGACAAAAAAATCTCACGGGTTATCCGTGAGATTTTTTGTAAT
>NZ_JADYUH010000078.1 GCF_021531665.1 Prevotellamassilia timonensis | reverse complement strand
ACGGGCAAAAGGCGGAGATTTCCTGATAGAGCTCAAAGCCAATCAACGGTCGCTACGTTATGAGGTCGAGGACAGGCTCAAGGAACATGCTCCGTTGTATTCATATACTGAAGGTCCGGAACTCGGCCATGGGAGAATCGAGACAAGGACTTACAACATCTATGACGGTCTTGAAGTAATAGCCGACAAGGAAAAATGGGGCGGAAACATGACAATCATCGAATATAAGTCGTCCACAATCAAAAAGTCCACAGGCGTGTGTACTTCCGAAAAACGGCTGTACGCCAGCAGCCTGCCTGCGGACACGCCAAAGCTGGGCGCAATAGTGCGCAACCATTGGGCTATAGAAAGCATGCACTGGCAGCTCGATGTCAGTCTTTTACAGGACAAGGTGAAACGGAAATCGGCAAAAGCCGCCCGCAACCTTGACACCATCCAAAGGATGGTCTGCACCATATTTTCCGCATGGAAAGGACGGCGCAAAAAGAAGATCGACAAGAAAAAAGGTTTGGCCGAACTGATGAGACACATCTCGATGAGCTTTACTTGTCTGATTCGATTTTTAGGACAAAAATGAAAAAAATATATAGTTCAATAAACAGATAACTACCTGAAATAAAACTAAATATACTTACCCAATTCAAACTGAATCGGGTAAGGGAGCTTTTGTCGCTATTTTATTCTTAAATGAAAGAGCCGTGCTGAGCCTGTTTCTCTGACCCTTGGAACGTCAAACTTAGGTTAATAAAAAGGAGGGTGTGTCAAAATGCACATTTTGGATACACCCTCGAAGGTGCGTCAGAATGGCTATTATGACACACCGCCCTGCACATTCAGATTTATTCCTTATCCTTGTCCTTATCCTTAAAGGCTTTTTTGTTTGCCTTTATCTGTTCTTCTGCCTGTTTGAAGGCTTCACTCTGGCTGTCCATGATAACGATTTTCTTCAGTTTTGCCCATCTGGCTGCATTGTAGTCACAGACGCTAATGTAAAATCTGAAATTCAGTTCTTTGCCCTGTTCAACGGGATATAGGGTCTGCCAGTTGGTGCCAGCTGAACCCGTTTCAATGGCATTGCCGTCAGAGTCGTAGGCCACGGGCTTGTAATTCGTGAAAGGCGTCTGCTGGTTTGCATCAGCTGTCAGCAAAGTACTGGCGTAGGCCTGTCGTGCATCGTCAAGCGTGAAGTTCCCTTTAAGTTCCAAAGGCAGGCCTTCGGCAAGTTCGGTGGGAATCTCTACCCCCTTCAGTGTCTTTGAGACTGCGGGCAGGGTTTCTTTCTTGAACTTAGTGGCGTTGCCTTGATGGATGTAGTCTTTCCAGAACTTACTGGCCTCTTCGGGGTCCTTCTCCTTCAACTCTTCGTACTTGGCATCGGCAGCTGCTTCTGCTGCTTCAAACTCAGCCACGACCTTTGGCAGTTCACCAAGAAGACCATCAGTAGGAATGGCGGCTGCTTCTGCCTCTGCCTTGTTGCTACCATCTCCGCAAGCGGAGAACATGCCTGCTACGAATGCTAATATAGCAGTAACTAAAAGATTTTTTGTTTGTTTCATGGTTGTTGATTGTTAGTGATACGTTTGTTGATTTATGCGAGGTGCTATGGATTGCACACATTACGGGCGGCGAATCGGGGATGGCTGCAAGATCTATTGCGTAAATGACCATCCTTTGAAACGAATTTATGGTGGTCCTACATAATAATTATTCTACCTTATAGCGTGTTTTCTTATTCTTTAGGTTGGTATATCCCTTGATGCCTTCGGGATTATAGATGTCAAGGTTTGTATAACTATACATGATGAGATTTCCCTCATGGTCGAAATGCAGTTTGTCGCTGTTGCGCTGGATTTTTATCGGTAAGGAAGTGATAGGATTCTTGATGGGGGTGGTAATATTGTCTGTCACCTTCGGCGTGCCAGAGAAATCGTTTGACGGCCATTCCATGTAATACTTTCCATATTCGGAGCACTCGGCTATGATGCTCTTCGGTCCCATGGCGAAGTTGCAAAATCGGTTGTCGCTGCTTTCCAACTGATATAGTTGCTCCCACTTGATGTCCTGCCAAGGGAGGGGAGTCTTTCCGACGAATCTGTTCCAAGCGGCATAGAGGAAACCATCTTTGATGGCTGAAGCCTTAATATATGATTCTAACTTAAAAACTTTTGCACCTCCTTCTGCCTCATGATATGTCTTGATGGTTGCAGCTGCTGTATGGGGTATAGATACAATGTAGTCTGACATAACGGCAATCATAGAACCATCGTCAAAAACGAAGGCGTTCATTACGTCTTTGGTGATGAACTCCCTGACAGGTTTGCATGCTCCATTCTCCAGGTCAAACAGGATGGCACCATGACCATAGGCCACCAGCCAACGTTTGTTGGGTGAAAACACGATGCCTTCGAACGCACGTTGATGGGCAATGAGACCTTTACCCGGGGCGCTCGTGGGGAAAAGGCAGGGCGATGTTTCGCGGCTCTTGCCATCATAGCGCACCAATCCGACATTGGTCACCATCATGTAGAGATCCTTGCCATCGTGTCCGATGGCTGTTATCATCTTGTCGCGACCTCCTGGAATGTATTGACTGATGTTGCCAGTCTTCTTATCCACTGCCAACACGGCACGACCCAACTGGTTGATGAAGTAGAGGGCATCGGGACCTTCTGCCAATGGTTTCTCAAGCGACCCGTCACTTCCCAAATCAACCATGGCTATGGTAGCCAACGTGTTGGTTTTCTTCACTGCTGTAGGTGTGCCCTTCTTCGCCACAGGCTTTCTCACTTGTGCCGAGATGGTCAGAAATGTCATCAATAGACAAAGAACTAAAAAAATGTTTCGTTTCATGGTAAGAGATTTTGTGTGTGATAGTTTGAAACTTGGGGGCAAATATAATTCTGCCATTGATAAACAAAAGGAATTAAATGGACAGTCATACGTCAAACTAACAAATTCAGTTGTCAAAGCGTAAATTTTTATCTAATGACTTTCTGATTGCAAATGATTTCCGCGATAAACCTGTATATTTGTAGGAGAAACACAAATCCTTTCATTGAAACATATCTCGTGAAAAAAAAGAATTTCCTCAGAAAAAATTGCAGCGCGCAAGGTTTTGTGATGTTTTTGGGATACATCTTTGAGAGGGAGTGCAGCCGGCTTCATAACGATGAGAGGATTCAAAACAGCTGCTCCCAAGAAAATGAGTTCCAAATAAACGAACAAGGCAAAATGGCAAATCGTAGCAACTCATTTTTTTATCATCACTTATAGAAGCGACCTATATTTGTATGGAAGAATATTTGAATATATCGGCATTTTTGGTTGGCATTACGACGACCTTCTTCACCATCTTTTCACTGCGAATCCTGTTCTATCAAAAGGAAAGGACACGCTTCCAATTGGTGCTGGGCAGCATCATGGCTATCTGTGCAATATCGTGCATGAAGGACTTAGTGCTGACCTTTCCGGGAATGTACCGCCAGGAGGTGCTCAATTGGGTGTTTGTCATTGATGCTTGGTCTGCGTTGTCCTACACTGTATTCGTCTTTGAGGTCGTCATCCCCCGTTGGACCACAATCAACCGTCTCATCCTGCTCTCGCTGCCCTTTGCCTGCTTCACCATATTATATATTGTGTGGCCCATTCAGATGGTTATCTATGTCTTATCGGCATTCTTGTGGTGCTATGGATGGACTGTTATCATTATTGGATGGTTGAAGGTGCAGCGACATATAAAGTATGTGCGTGCAAATTTCTCCAATATCGACCGCATTGACACGACATGGCTGAAGCCCGTTTTCGTCTTCTGTATTGTCAGCCAACTGGCGTGGTTTTTTAGTTCGCTCTATGCCACAATGCTGACAGATATCATCTATTATATCTCTTTTATCCTCCTTTGGCTTATGGTGCTGCGCTATAGTTGGAATTTCCGCCCTATAGCCGCTAATCCCGAAGAGGATTTGCCAGTCTCCGTACAGTACGTGTCGCCAGCCCTTGCCGAAGGTGCTTTGGAGGTCCTGATGGACGAGCAGCGGCTCTATCTCAACAAAAATCTGACGCTTGCCGACCTGGCACAGGCTCTGAACACCAACCGCACCTATGTCAGCCAATATCTCAGTCAGGTGCGCGGTCAGACATTCTACGACTATATCAACCAATTGCGCATCCAACAGGTCAGCATCCCCATGCTGAAGGAACATCCTGAATATACGCTGGAATATGTCGCCTCCCAAAGCGGCTTTGCCTCCATCTCCACGTTCCGCCGCGCTTTCCTCAAACTCACAGGTTTGTCTCCACGCCAATACGCTGTTTCCGATGAGTTGTAATTGATGGGGGATGTAGCATCCCTGATGGGTTCTATGAATTTTCTACGCTAATCTTTAACCCAAGTTTGATGCCATAAAAAATTTATTACTGTCCGCTAAACATGTTTTTGTGTCGAATAATACGGTTTTTGGCGAAAGACAAGCCCCCTCTTAAGAGGTAACAACGGCTGTCCGCTAAAAATTCCGTCTCTCACACGACATAAACCTAACCGTGAATGGCTATCTTTGCTATTTTGAGGCATATTCTGTCCCATTACAGCAACCAAAAGACTACTTGTGCGTCCAGTATATCGGCTGTCCGAGAAAATAGAAGTCCCTGAAATCTCCAAAGATTTTTAGCGGACACCAATAAAAAACATCTTGGAGAATAGACGAAACGGAAAAGATAAAACCAAACTACTTTTGTGCCAATAATAGGATATAACGCTACATCGTGTTTTGATAAAACGTTTCCACATCTGCCAGTCTTTTATTGCTATATTTGCAAGGTGTTAAAACCTACTTGATTTACCATGAAACCGTGTGACCTGACACAGCGTCAGTTTCTCCAGAGTCAGTGCAGATACTACAACGGAGAGAGCGAACCACCCCGTTCGCTTCCGGAAGGGTGTGACTTGATGTGGGGCTACGAAAGGAATTGGGTGCTGTGGTCTTTGAAGAATGACCCAGTGATGGAGCAGTTCCAAAGAATGATTGAGGAGTTTCATCTGGAAAACAAGGATGGTGACAAGACGCCATTGACCATGAAAGCCTTGCTACTTAACCGCTATCTGCATTGGAGTGGTGCGTACGCTCCCATAGAAGAGGCGTTGAAACACTTTGAGAAATGGTATATGGATCATTACCTGATACGGTCGACCAACGAAGAGCGGAAAGCCTATGCCAGTCCCATCTTCGGCATCAGCCGCCACCGCATGGGCGTGGATGGCAAGGGCGTGACCACCCTCGTAACGTTTATGGGCTGTCCGCTGAAATGCCGCTATTGTCTGAACAAGCAGTGTCATGAGGACATCTATGAGGAAGATGGGCGAACGTTGCGCCGTGGCATACAGATGCTCACCCCACAGCAACTCTACGACATCGTGAAGCAGGACAACATCTATTTCCAGGCAACCGGCGGCGGCATCTGCTTCGGTGGCGGTGAACCAACCCTGCAGGCACAGTTTATCACGGCGTTTGCCAGACTCTGTCCGAAGAACTGGAAGATTACGCTGGAGACTTCGTTGCACTGCTCATTCGACACCATCAGGACTTTGGCTCCGCATGTGGACGAGTGGATAGTGGACATAAAGAGCATGAACGCTGACATATATTATAGATATACGGGCACGAACTCTGCTGTACATCAGCATCTGGAGTGTGCGAAGAAACTATTGTCGCCCGACAAGGTGACGATAAAGGTGCCGCATATTCCGGACTTCACCACTGAGGAGGATGTCCGGGAAAGCATCAAGGAACTCCGAGAACTCGGCTTTCACAACATCGTGGAATGTAATTACACGAAACAGGAAACCCGTATTACCAAGTAATATGACATAGAAAATCCTGATGATTATGGACAAGGGAAAAGAAAAGTGCGAAATATTGAAAGCCATCCGTATTTATGTGGCTGAAAAATATGGCTTGGACTATGCAACCACGGAGTGTAGCCATAAAGGCGATTGCCCCGGCACCTGCCCTAAGTGCGATGCCGAACTGGCAGACCTCCAGCGGCAGTTGGAGGAACATGGCATTTCCGATATCGCTCAGGACAAGAGACTGAGCGATATGGTGGAAAACTATATCAACACCCTTCGCCAAGACGAAGACGAGCAACTGCCTTTAGGTGGAGAGCCTGCGCCCCTTGATGACGTATTCGCCACAGAGGGAATACCGACATCGACTGTGCCCCTGGAAGGAGACATCACGGAGTTCCCTCCCATTGACCCCGCGCCCGAATACGAGCGGAAGGTTATTCTGGAGTGCCCTGTGGCGGGCATTGGTTTCCATGACATCAAAGAAATCTGGGACGAACTGTATGTGGGCGCCAAACTCGCACTGGTGCGAGAGCCGAAGAACAAGTACGACAAGAATGCCGTGGCAGTGGCGTTGGCTGCTGACTATGATGATGACCCCGAGGACTTTGACTTTGATTACATTTTAGGTTATATCCCACGCAATCAAAACACAGCCATCGCTGCCATGCTTGACATGGGTTGGCAGGAGATGTTGGAGGCGGAAATCACGGAATTGAAAGACCATGCACCTTATAGCGACAAGTTGCACATCACCGTCTATATCCGAAGCAAGGAACCCATTCTGCCTAAAGATGACCGTCTGCATATCCTTGATTTTGATGATGAAGAATGGGAAGCGTTTACGGAAGAGTTGTGGCAGAAAGGCTACACCTATCGGCGTTGGGGCAAACTCCTGCCTGACGTAACCGACCTCCCGGAAGAGGGTGACATGGTCGTGTTCATCCATCCCGAAGATGAAAAGAAGGTGCTCTACCTGATGAAAGTCATTGCCGAGGGTGACGAACAAGCGCGGTCCATCCTCTCTCATGGTGAAAACCCGAACGACTCGGTTGACGACTGCTGCCCCTACGTGCTGACTGTTGTCAAAGGACCATTGGTACTCCCATCCGACGAACTCGTTTTTCTTGGCACACAATGGGTAGGACATTGCCACCCGGACTTCAAACTGGAGAAAGAGGTTTCAGATAAATTGCTAACGTTACTACAGGGAAGTCGCTGAACAGTGTCATTAAGGGCACCATTGGCTTTGATACTTATGATTGCCGAAAGTCGCACCGAAGAAAAAGATGTGATGGTAAAGGTGGTAGTCAATCTAATCAACAAAAATAACCGGTGAGATGCAAGACTTTGCTGCAATAGACTTTGAAACAGCCAACAACGAACGGTCATCGGTGTGCTCGGTCGGAGTAGTCATCGTGCGCGACGGTGAGATAGTAGATAAGTTCTACTCTCTCATCAAGCCCGAACCGGAATACTACAACTATTGGTGCAGTCGGGTACACGGATTGTGCGCCGACGATACCGACAATGCCCCCATATTCCCGGAAGTATGGGCACAGATAGAACCCAAGATTGCCGGTCTTCCCCTTGTCGCTCACAACAAGTCATTCGACGAGAGTTGTCTGAAAGCCGTATTCCGAGTGTATCAGATGGACTATCCCGATTATCCATTCCTCTGCACCTGTGTGGCATCTCGCAAAGTGTGGCATGGCGGCAGCCACTCTCTTGATGTGATTGCCGCCCGATGCGGCTATGACTTGTCAAACCATCATCACGCTCTGGCTGATGCAGAAGCCTGCGCTGCCATCGCATTACAAATACTATAGCCTTATGATAATAGTTCGTTGAAAATTGAATAATCACGCAGCGTCCGAGACACCACAAATAAGAGTTCTTTGAAATCGTTGGTATTTAATAGCCTGTGTGGGCGCTTTCCAGACATGCGAATAAATCTCTGTATCATATCCGCATTATGAATCAGCGTCTTCACATTAGAGACAGGAAGATGCATGCCGCAGCTCCGAGAAAAAACTCACCACGTTGATAGAGGAGAGTGACATGTTGAACGCAAAGTCCAGTGATTCCCTCTTCCATGATTGGCAATGGGTGAGTCCGGCAAACTGCTTTGCATCGCGGTAAAGATACTCAATCCCTGACTTGGGAATGTAGCTCGGATCGATGGCGATGGCAATCCTGTGCCGGAGTTTCTCCCTGCAGAAAGCAAGGTTATATCTCACCCAGTCAAACTTCTTTCGGAAGTTCTGTCTGAAACGGCTCTCACTGCAGTCGCAGAACAGTGCCATTTGTGTGAAATTCTTACGTTTCGTCATGCTTAGGAAAAAAATTGAAGTAGTGACGAAGAAAGTTTGACACTCTTACGAAACTTTGCAGTGCCATTAAGGGCATCATTGATGATCTTGGTGAGCTGGTCAAGTAGCTGAAATTCCATTAGTAAATTGGTTTGTGTGACAACTACTAATTTGCTAATTATTAGTTGCTTGACCAATTTTTAAAACGCTTGTTTTCGGTCTCTTAGGCTATTATTCCCATCTATTTTAAGAATCGTTGTTTATGGTTGTCTGACAGGTGTACAAGTTCCTGTCAGAGGTGCTGTATATATGACGTAACATATTATAAATAAATCTATAAACTGAAAATTAACGAAGTATCAAAATAAGTAAAGTATATGTTACACAGTACGTATCATCATAAAGAAACTAATGAAGATCCAAAGACTTCGGCTGTTTTTGAGAACCTGATGCTATTGCCGGATAATGTGTTTTGGCATCTACTGAGACAATCTTGTTTCAGCAACGATACTATGCCTATACATTCAGGGCTGCTGCTGTCTTATGAGTTCTGGTCCCATTGGGATAGAACAGGAACAGACAATACAAACTATGTCGAGCCAGATTTGTTTCTGGAATTCGAGTTGTTCAATGTCATAATTGAAGCAAAATACGGTGACTATGGAGGTCAGTACCAGCACCAGTGGCAACAAGAGATAACTGCGTACCACAATGAATATGGCGACGAAAAGCCGTTTGTTTTTATTGCTGTTGGCGGTAATCAGTCCATTGTGGCAGAAACAATTTCGGTCAAAGGTGAAAAAGTCAAGATTTACAAGTGTAACTGGCTTTCTATTTTAATGGGGGTCAACAAGTACCAAAAAGAACTTGAATCTATATCTGCGCCAAACATGAATGTTTCGGCTACCCTGCGTTTACTTGATAACATTATACTGGCTTTTAATATCAATGGCGTGTACAATATCGATTGGTTCAATTCAATGGCACAGCCAATACCAATCATATCAGAGTCATCCTTAGAGAACATAAGTAAATATTTTAATTGGAAGTAGTATGAGCAAAGAGATAGATAATATTTTCGTTGACGTAAGAAACGCTTTTAGACTGTTGAATCGGTATCAGAAACGGATTCTCCAGATTGTTTCTTATGTGAGAGAGCAGACACCCTACACGGATATGTGGGGGAGCAGAAATTGGTACTTTGATGAAATAGGTAAGCGAAGAAATAGTCCTGATTCTGAATATGCCAAACTTTCCGTCCGCAAGGATATGTGGGGATGGGATTTCTTGTATGGGTACATATTTGAATACTACTTCGGTCGCCAGAGAATTGACAAGAAGAATGTAGAAATGTCTATATTCCAGATCTCCGATGATGGATATTTCATTTCGAGTCAGGATAAGAAGCACATGACAGACATTGCTAGTTTTACTCCTTCAGAGCAATCACATAGTTATTTGATATTTAACCTGTCTGTTTTCCCCACCAAAGTATGTAATCTGTGGCTTAGTGATCCGTCTTTCCCCGATGACGAGTGGGATGACTTTCTGACAAAGTTCCTTTCTTCTTCGTCTGATACAAAGATTACACGGAATGAAAAAGGAGAAGTAACCATCCTAAAGAAATATGAAATGCAACGTTTTTCTTCTCAGCAGTCAGCAGATGAAGTTATAAGAGACTTTGGTAGAATTGCAAAGGATAATACTGGAATAGAACTGTTCAAAAAAGTTTTTTACGAATAATAAGATATGGCACTGACAAAAGAACAAATACTAACCCTTACCTGTCTGAAGGAAGTGGACGTTAAGGGAGTTGGCTCACAAAAGATATTTGCGCGAAGTGTGAATATAACTGTGGATTAGATTGTTTTATATTGGTGTCCGCTAAAAATCTTTGGTGATTTCAGGGACTTCTATTTTCTCGGACAGCCGATATACTGGACG
>NZ_JADYUH010000077.1 GCF_021531665.1 Prevotellamassilia timonensis | reverse complement strand
AGAAGCGCACCGCCCAGGGCATGTTCTATGGAGTGAAGAAACTGGAGAAACCCGCTGAAGCAGAGGTGGAGAAGGTGGAGAATGTGGAGATCGCTGAGAATAATTGCTCGCAGATTACGCAGATTCCGCAGATTTCAGAGAAAGAGTTCTCGCAGAGTGCGCAGAGTTCGCAGAGTTCTGAGAAGGTGTTCTCGCAGAGTGCACAGAGTGCGCAGAGTGCAGAGAAGGAGTTCTCGCAGAGTGCGCAGTGTTCGCAAAGTGCTGAGAAAAAGTTCTCGCAGATTTCGCAGATTCCGCAGATTCCGGAGAAGGAGTTCTCGCAGAGTGCGCAGAGTTCGCTGAGTGCAGAGCAAAATTTCTCGCAGATTTCGCGGATTTCGCAGATTTCTGAGAATCCGGAAGAGTCGCAAGACACGCATTCAAAAAAATTTTAGGCCGAAAGGTTTACAGAATTAAAGAGAAACACCTACTTTTGTAAACAGATTTGTCCTATGACTTTTTGTTATACAAAAATGAAGACTGTAGATTTTTCTCAAAGACTCAAAACCATCCGTCATCTCTTTGGTCTGAGCATGGAGCAATTGGTTCAGCAAATGAATGTGCCTATATCACGCCAGAGTATTTACAAATACGAATCAGGCGCGATGCATCCCAAGCCCGAGGTCATGCAAGAACTATGTCGAGTCCTGCGCGTTGATTCAATCCTTACAGAAGGTCATTCTTTCCATCTTTCCCCTCTTATGCCTCGTTTAGTGAAAGGTGGGAAAATCACCACAGAACTTTATCAACAACTTTGTTTCCAGGTGTGTGCTTGGCTTGAGCGATACATCAATGATGAGAAAGCGACCGGACAATATCGCAAGTTTGTTCGCCCCGACCTCATCCACCCTGCAAAGGATGCAAAAGATGCGGAAGAAGCAGCCTCGAGATTGAGAGATTGTTGGAAAATTGGAGAATGCCCCATACCAAGCATCCTGCGAATGTTGGAAAGAAAAGGAATTCGTTTTTTTGAAACTTCTCTTCCAACGCAACTGCTTGGGTTAAGTTTGTGGGCAGACAATATATATCCTGTCATCGTGTTGAACAACGATTGGCAGTCTAACACCGTTGAGCGTCTTCGATTCACGGTTGCGCATGAATTAGGACACTTGTTACTAAATTTTGCTGACGGCGCGGATGAGGAACGTATCTGCAATCAATTTGCAGGCTGTTTGCTGATGCCACGAAATGTGTTATATGAGGAAATAGGAGAAAAGCGTGATTTCCTCACTCTTGACGAACTGATAGATTTGCGTGAGCAATATGGTGTTTCTATATCCGCTTTGATCCATCAAGCATTTGACTTGGGAATCATTTCACGCAAACACTATGATTGGTGGTATGAAGAGCAAATTCATCTCAACATCAAAGAAGAAGGATGGGGTGCTTACGCTTTTACGGAAAGCCTTGGACGCCATCGGCGCATCCAATCCATCATGACAAATAAAGAGAATCAAAAACTGTAACAATCAAATCATAAATACACAACCTTTTAAAACTTATACTATGAAGTATTCAGATTTCACGAGACTCTATTCTCTTAGCAAAACCCTGCGTTTTGGGTTGATTCCTGTGGGTGACACGTTGAAGAACGTCATTGAATCCGACATTCTGAAAGAAGATGAACAACGAGCCGAAGACTATGTCAAGGTCAAAAATCTCATCGATGAATATCACAAAGCCTTCATCGAAGATGTGCTGACGGACTTTCACTTTCCTGAGGAAGGTGACAATTCCTTGAAAGAATATTATGCACTTTTTCAAGCGAAAGATAAGGACGAGAAAGCAGAGAAAAACTTTGAGAAGGCACAAGAAAAACTGCGCAAGTTGGTGGTATCGGCTTTCACCAAAGACGAACGTTTCAAAAGTTTAGACAAAAAGGAACTCATTCAGCAAATGATCCCGGAGTTTCTGCGTGAAAAAGGTGCTCCCGAAGAAGACATCGCACTTGTTCAGAAGTTCAATGATTTTACCACCTATTTCACGGGATTCCATCAAAATCGAGGGAATATCTATTCTGAGGAAGCAAAAGCCACTTCGATTGCTCATCGAATCGTTCATGAGAATCTGCCCAAGTTCCTCAGCAACATGAAAACCTTTGAAATCATCAAGCAGGAACCTGAAATGCAGGAGTGCTTGCAACAGATTGAGAAAGAGATGGGACTTGACCCAACCGAATGGAGTCTGGAACACACTTTCAGTCTCACGGGATTCAATCATGTGCTGAGTCAAAAAGGCATTGACACCTATAACTCTTTGATTGGAGGACGAACTGAAGAACAAGCGTCTTCATCCACACTCAAAAAGATAAAAGGCATCAATGAGCACATCAATCTTTTCAATCAAACACATCCCCAACAACGCCTCCCCAAACTTCAATTCCTTTTCAAACAAATCTTGAGCGACCGTGGGACAATTTCATGGCTGCCCCAGACTTTTGACAATGACCAACAGTTGCTTCAAGCAGTGGAAGATGCCTATCAGTCTCTCAAAGAGAACGTGTTGAAAGAAGGGCATTCAAACCTTGTTTCTTTGTTGACATCCCTGAAGGACTATGACCTCAATGGGATTCACATCAACAACAATCTTCAACTCACGGACATCTCTCAGAAAATGTTCGGACAGTGGCAGTTCATTCAAGAAGCCATCACGGCAGATTTGTCTGCACAAAATCCACGAAAAAAGAAAGAGCAGGAAGAGGCTTATTGCGAGAGAATCCAAAAAGAACTCAAGCGTCGCAAAAGTTTCAGCATAGCATACATTGATTCTTGCATCCGTCAAAAAATGGACAGCATGGACGCTGATTCAAAAAATGATTTTCTGCCTTCACTGGAAGACTATTTCAAAACAATGGGACAAGACCGTTTGAATGCAACGTCAAACAATCTTCTTCAAAAATTGGAGTGTGCGCACGGTGCATTTAAACCTTTATATGATTTGTCAAGTGAAGTGAAATCCCTGGCAGCAGATGAGGGTCAAACTGAACTCGTCAAGAATTTGCTTGATGTGGTCATGGAATGGATGCATTTTGTGAAGCCCTTGCGTGGAAATGAAGATGAATCTTTGAAGGACGAACGCTTCTACGGAGACTTCATGCCCTTCTGGACGGAATTGGAACGCATCATTCCACTCTACAACATGGTGCGCAACCATCTCACCAAAAAACCTTTTGAGGTGAGCAAAATCAAACTCAATTTCGAAAACAGCAAATTGTTGGAAGGTTGGGACAAGAACAAAGAAAGAGACAACACCTCGGTGTTGTTGCGGAAAGACGGCTTCTACTACTTAGCCATCATGAACAAGAAATTCAACAAAGTCTTTGAAGACAGCCAACTCAGAAGTGATGGGGAGTGCTATGAGAAACTCGTTTACAAACAATTATCAAACCCTAAAGCAAACTTAATCAGAGTATTTTTCCCCAAGAAAAAAGCACCTGTGCTTCCGCCCAGCGAGGAGATTCTTCGAATTAAAGAAAGCGGTTCTTTCAAGAAAGGAGATAATTTCTCCGTGGAAGACATGCACAAACTGATTGATTTCTACAAACAAGCGATTGATAAATACGAATGGAGGAACTTCAACTTCAAATTCTCCCCCACAGAATCCTATAAAGACATGAATGGCTTCTTCAACGAAGTGTTGAGCCAGGGTTACAAGATTAAGTTTGTGCCCGTGTCTGTGGCATACATCGAACAACTTGTGTCAGAAGGAAAAATCTATCTTTTCCGTCTGCACAACAAAGATTTCTCACCCGCCAGCAAAGGACGTCCGAACCTCCATACGCTCTATTGGAAAGCACTTTTCGATGAACGAAACCTGCAAGATGTGGTGTTTAAACTGAATGGACAGGCTGAGTTGTTCTACAGGAAGAAGAGTCTTCCCCAAAAGATCACCCATCCTGCAAACACTCCCATCAAAAACAAGAACAAACTGAACGCCAAGCCCGTCAGTGTCTTCACTTATGACCTCATCAAAGACCGTCGTTACACGGTGGACCATTTTCAATTTCATGTGCCCATCACCTTGAACTTTGGCGTGGTGGACCAGCTAAACCTGAATCAGAAGGTCAATGAGTTCCTTCGAGAAAATCCGGATGTGCATCTCATTGGCTTGGACCGCGGTGAACGCCATTTGCTTTACCTGAGCATCATTGACACCAAAGGAAACATCATCGAACAACATTCGCTGAACGTCATTGAAAGCGGACAATCCAATCAAATCAATAAGACAGACTATCACAACCTTCTTGACACCCGTGAGACTGAACGCCGACAGGCACGAGTGGGATGGAAGCAAATCAATTCCATCAAAGACCTCAAAGAAGGCTATCTCTCACAAGTCATCAACATCATTGCGCAACACATGTTGAAACATCCCTCCATCGTGGTGCTCGAAGACTTGAATCAAGGCTTTATGCGTGGAAGACAGAAGGTGGAGAAGTCTGTTTATCAACGTTTTGAAAAACAACTCATTGACAAACTGAACTATTTGGTGTCCAAACAAGCCGATGCCGAAGATGTGGGGGGACTTTTCAATGCCTTACAGTTGACCAACAAAGCGGGTGACAGTTTCAACGGAAGACAAAACGGATTCTTGCTTTATATTCCTGCCTGGAACACATCAAAAATTGACCCCGTCACCGGGTTTGTCAATTTCTTTGACACCCGCTACACCAGCATCCCACAAGCACAGCAGTTCTTCAACAAGTTTAAAGACATCCGATTCAATGAAGACAAACAATGGTTTGAGTTTGAAACGGACTACAGTTGCTTCACCGCAAAGGCTGCCGCTTCAAGAAAGGACTGGAACATTTGCACTTACGGACCACGAATCAGAACATTCAGGAATCCGGAGCACAACAACCAATGGGAAAACGAAACAATCTCTCTGACAAACGAGTTCAAACGCCTCTTTGAAGAGCATCAAATCAATTTCCACTCGGCTCTGAAACCACAAATTGTCAACCAGCAAAGCAAAAACTTTTTCACCAAACTTCTTGAACTGTTCAAACTGACGCTGCAAATGCGCAACAGCGAAGTCAATTCTGAAGTGGACTTCATCATCTCACCCGTAGCCAATGAAGAAGGTGTGTTCTTTGACAGCCGAACAATCACCGATGCGAAGCAAGGACCGGAAAATGCGGATGCCAACGGAGCATTCAACATTGCACGAAAAGGGTTGCTTTGGCTTCGGCAGTTGATACAAGCGGAAGAACAGTCCAAGTTCAAAGCAGACCTGTCCAAAGACGCTTGGCTGAAATTCGTTCAAGAAAAGCCTTACTTGAATGAATGAATACATCGCTCTCTCCGAACTTAATGACTTTATCTTTTGTCCGTACTCCATATATCTTCACCAGGTGTATTGGAGTACGGACGAAGAAACCTACAAAGCATTGCCCCATGTAAAAGCCTCTTACAGTTCATTTCTCTGGTTATTTAGAATGTAGGGGGAAGAACTTGCATTTTTTCCACTCAAAGAATCTTTTAATAATGAAGATATTGTATTACCTTTGCGTACAGAAAGAGTCAATCCTCTTTCTTTAATTTCTACTATTGTAGATTAGTAGGCGACTTGGAGGATGTCGGGGTCAATCCTCTTTCTTTAATTTCTACTATTGTAGATACGGTCGGCAGGTCGCGCCACGGCACGGTGTCAATCCTCTTTCTTTAATTTCTACTATTGTAGATGCTTCTTCGCGTTGGATTCAAGAGCCCCGTCAATCCTCTTTCTTTAATTTCTACTATTGTAGATCGAGGCTTCCGCGAACTCGTACGCAGTGTCAATCCTCTTTCTTTAATTTCTACTATTGTAGATCGATAGGTGACGGCGGACTTAGCGAGTTGTCAATCCTCTTTCTTTAATTTCTACTATTGTAGATTGCCTCGGTGAGAGCGTTCGTCTGTTTCGTCAATCCTCTTTCTTTAATTTCTACTATTGTAGATAGTTCCGCTTCTCTTTGTTCACGTTGGGTCAATCCTCTTTCTTTAATTTCTACTATTGTAGATCAATTTCTCTGATAGATTCTTTCTCGTCAATCCTCTTTAATTTCTACTATTGTAGATCTCCATGCAAAAATGAAGAATATCCATGTCAATCCTCTTTCTTTAATTTCTACTATTGTAGATAGGTCTATGCGTGCGACGTGGAGATGGTCAATCCTCTTTCTTTAATTTCTACTATTGTAGATCAAAGATATCATACACGTCGGACAGGTCGAGTCAATCCTCTTTCTTTAATTTCTACTATTGTAGATAGTCTCCTTCACCGCTGACTTGTTCTGTCAATCCTCTTTCTTTAATTTCTACTATTGTAGATTCGGTTGTTGTTCTCGTGTTCGTCAGTTGTGTCAATCCTCTTTCTTTAATTTCTACTATTGTAGATAAACTGTACACCGAAGTACATCGTAGCGACGTCAATCCTCTTTCTTTAATTTCTACTATTGTAGATAGACGAAGGTGGACAAGGAAGCACGGACTGTCAATCCTCTTTCTTTAATTTCTACTATTGTAGATTCGCCTCGCCGGAATCACCATCCAACGCGTCAATCCTCTTTCTTTAATTTCTACTATTGTAGATAGATACTCCGCCGTGTTCTCTCGCGTTTCGGTCAATCCTCTTTCTTTAATTTCTACTATTGTAGATCACTCGGTTCTCCACCGCGTTGTCTCTAGTCAATCCTCTTTCTTTAATTTCTACTATTGTAGATTTCGCGGTGTGCGTCGTGATTCTCTCCGTCAATCCTCTTTCTTTAATTTCTACTATTGTAGATCCTAATAAAGAAACGTTGTGTGGAGTTGTCAATCCTCTTTCTTTAATTTCTACTATTGTAGATCGCGGGTCGTAGTCCCGTTGGGAGCAGTTGTCAATCCTCTTTCTTTAATTTCTACTATTGTAGATATGCCCAACATTTTTGCGATGGCTGTTTGGTCAATCCTCTTTCTTTAATTTCTACTATTGTAGATCCCTCCTTTGGCGTATTGAGATACACTAGTCAATCCTCTTTCTTTAATTTCTACTATTGTAGATCGCTGGGAGGTGCGCTGGCGCGTCACAGTCAATCCTCTTTCTTTAATTTCTACTATTGTAGATTCACGCAAACAGCCGCGTTTAAGCAGTTCGTCAATCCTCTTTCTTTAATTTCTACTATTGTAGATGGCGAGGGCAGTCCACGTGTCCACGTTAGTCAATCCTCTTTCTTTAATTTCTACTATTGTAGATCCTCCGTAGCACAATACGAGCGCGAACTTGTCAATCCTCTTTCTTTAATTTCTACTATTGTAGATGTGCATCAGTTGCACGAAAAGGTGGTGGGTCAATCCTCTTTCTTTAATTTCTACTATTGTAGATTTGTATGTTCCGACATAGACACACGCATTGTCAATCCTCTTTCTTTAATTTCTACTATTGTAGATCAGTTCCTTCTTCACGGCTTCGGGGTCTTGTCAATCCTCTTTCTTTAATTTCTACTATTGTAGATGAGAAAAGTAATTACCGCCTGTTATTCTCGTCAATCCTCTTTCTTTAATTTCTACTATTGTAGATTTTGTAAGAAACCCCGTTTTCATCCCCCGTCAAGCCTATTTCTTTAATTTCTACTATTGTAGATATTGCATGATGGCGGGAAGGTGAGAAATTGATTCTGTACGGGGTATCTTTCCCTCCATTAATGCTCTTAATAGCCTCGTAAATACTCTATTACCGAAAATTCGGGGCTTTCCTGTGAAGAGAAGGGGTAAAGGGATGGTAAAAGGGACTGTGTAGGGGGCTGAAAAGGGACCGGAATGAGGCGAAGAAGAAAAAAAGGAGGGAAACTGATTTGTTAAACAATCCTTATTCGTAAATTTGCCCGCTGCAAAGTGCACAAAACCTTACGTTGAATCGGGACCATACCTATATATAATATGGTACACCCCAAAACAAAAAGAAAATGCCAACTATCCTACGCAAAACACAGTTCTCTGAAAATGTCTTCTGCATGGAAGTGGAAGCTCCACTGATTGCACGCTCCAGAAAAGCAGGTCACTTCGTCATCGTCAGAGCCTGCGAGGGAGGAGAAAGAATCCCTCTCACCATCGCTGCCGCCGACAAAGAAAAAGGTAGCATCACACTCGTCGTGCAACGCGTCGGGGTCTCCTCCGAAAAACTGTGCCGACTCAACGAAGGCGAACAAATCGCAGACATCGCCGGACCTCTCGGAAAAGCAACTCACATCGATAAGTTCGGAACCGTGGTCTGTGCAGCAGGAGGCGTGGGAGCCGCACCTCTCCTGCCCATCGTAGAGGCTCTGCACGCTGCAGGAAACAGGGTCATCACCGTGCTCGCCGCACGCAACAAGAGCCTCATCATCCTGGAAGAGGAACTGAGAAAGGTGAGCGACGAGGTCATCATCATGACCGACGACGGAAGTTACGGCAAAAAAGGACTCGTCACGGAAGGCGTGGAGGAGGTCATCAAACGGGAAAAGGTGGACAAATGTTTCGCCATCGGACCTGCCATCATGATGAAATTCGTCTGTCTGCTGACTAAGAAATATGAAATCTCTACCGACGTCTCTCTCAACACCATCATGGTGGACGGAACGGGTATGTGTGGCGCCTGCCGCATCACCGTGGGCGGAAAAACGAAATTTGTCTGCGTGGATGGTCCGGAATTTGACGGTCACGAGGTGGACTTCGACGAGATGCTGAAACGTCTCGGGGCTTTCAAAGCGGAAGAACGCGATGCCATGGAAAAGGAACACCTCCGCGCCGAAGAGAACAAGGAGGAGGGACGCGACGCGGAATGGAGAAAGGCTCTCCGACAAGCGATGAAACCCAAAGAAAGAATGGGCATCGAAAGAGTGGTGATGCCGGCTGCCGACCCGAAGAAAAGAGCACGACAACTCACGGAGGAGGTGAATCAGGGACTGACGCTGGAAATGGCATGCCAAGAGGCTAAACGTTGCTTGGACTGTGCCAACCCGGGATGTGTGCAGGGGTGCCCCGTGGGCATTGACATTCCTTCCTTCATCAAACACTTGGAAAGTGGGAACGTCATGGCTGCCGCGGAAACACTCAAGAAAACAAGTGCACTGCCCGCCGTCTGCGGACGTGTCTGCCCGCAAGAGAAACAGTGTGAAAGTCAGTGCATTCACCACAAGATGAACTCACAGCCTGTTGCCATCGGCTATCTGGAACGCTTTGCTGCAGACTATGCTCGTCAGCACGCTGCCGAGGCTGCCTCGGAGACTTCCGCCGCTGCGGAGAAGGGTAAGATTGCAGTGGTCGGCAGCGGTCCCGCGGGACTTTCCTTCGCCGGAGAAATGGCAAGAAGGGGATATGCCATCACGGTCTTTGAAGCACTTCACGCCACGGGCGGTGTGCTGCGCTACGGTATTCCCGAATTCCGTCTGCCCCGCACGGTGGTGGACGCTGAAATCGACGGGCTGAAGACGAAGGGCGTGGAATTTGTCACGGACTGCATCGTGGGTAAGACCATCACGGTGGACGAACTGAAAGCGGAGGGCTATCGCGGCATCTTCATCGCTTCCGGTGCGGGACTGCCGAACTTCATGGGCATCGAGGGAGAAAACGCTGCGGGCGTGCTCTCCAGCAACGAATATCTGACCCGCGTGAACCTCATGCACGCTGCCGACCCTGCCACGGACACGCCCGTGCCGTTCGGAAAGCACGTGACGGTGGTGGGAGGCGGCAACACCGCCATGGACGCGGTGCGCACCGCCCTGCGTCTGGGCGCGGAATCTGCCACCATCATCTATCGTCGCACGGAGGCTGAAATGCCGGCACGACTGGAGGAGGTGCACCATGCCAAGGAGGAAGGGGTCACGTTCCTCACGCTCCACAACCCCATCAAATATCTCACCGACGAAACAGGACACGTCAGCCAGGTCGTTTTGCAGAAAATGGAACTCGGCGAGCCTGACGCGTCGGGCAGACGACGCCCCGTGCCCATCGAGGGAGAGACGGTGACTCTGCCCACGGACTTGGTGATTGTCAGCATCGGCGTGTCGCCCAACCCGATTCTTCCGCAATCGGTGGAGGGTCTGGAACTGGGCAAACGCGGCACCATCACGGTGGACGAAAGAGGAGAGACTTCCATCCCGACCCTCTTCGCCGGTGGTGACATCGTCCGAGGCGGCGCCACGGTCATCCTCGCCATGGGCGACGGCAAAAAGGCGGCGGCTGAGATGGACAAAAAACTCTCCGGAAATCCCTCTTGACATCATTTGAGAACATGCGGAGACTGACGGACAACCATCCGTCGGTCTCCGTGTTTGTTGTGACAAACTGAACCATCGAAAAAAACATGCAAGGACTCTACTCCATTCTTCTGCTCATCTGCTCCAACATCTTCATGACTTTTGCCTGGTATGGGCACCTCAAACTTCAGCAAGAAAAAATCAGTACGTCGTGGCCGCTCATCGCCGTGATTCTCTTCTCTTGGGGCATCGCGCTGTTTGAATATATCTGTCAGGTGCCGGCGAACCGCATCGGCATCATTGACAACGGCGGACCGTTCACGCTGATTCAACTGAAAGTCACGCAGGAGGTCATCTCGCTCATCGTCTTCACGGTGGTGGTGACACTGCTGTTCAAAGGGGAGACGTTCCACTGGAACCACATCGCTGCCTTCTTCTGCCTGGTCGCCGCCGTCTATCTGGTTTTCCTGAAATGAAGTCTGAAATCAACATGCAAGACTCGACACAAAAGGTTCTCCATTAATGCCCATTAATTCTCTCGTTAATCGAAGAGTCAAAGAGACTAAGAGACTAAGAGACTAAGAGTCAAAGAGACGAAGAGACGAAGAGACGAAGAGACGAAGAGTCAAAGAGAGGAAGAGGCTAAGAGACAAAGGGACTAAGAGTCAAAGAGACTAAGAGACAAAGGGTCAAAGGGGCAAAGAGATAAAAAGAAAAAGGGGCAAAGACAAAAACCAAGAAAACCCCTTGAAGAGTATGGCGGCTGCGCCGCTGCTG